>NZ_JBBUTI010000011.1:0-156976 GCF_038066635.1 Ideonella margarita
ACGCCGCCCGTCAGGTCACCCAGGTAGCCAGCGCCGATCGCCTCGATCAGGCCCAGCAGCACGCCGCCGACCATCGCACCGGTCAGGTTGCCGATGCCGCCGAACACGGCCGCCGTGAAAGCCTTCAGACCCGGCAGGAAGCCCATCGAGTGCTGGATCGTGCCGTAGTTGAGCGCCCACATGATGCCGGCGATGGCCGCCAGCGTCGCACCGATCACGAAGGTCATCGAGATGATGAAGTCGGGCTTCACGCCCATCAGGCCGGCCACCTTCGGGTTCTCGGCCGTGGCGCGCATCGCGCGGCCCAGCTTGGTCTTGTTGACCAGCCACAGCAGCGAGGCCAGCACGATCACGGTGGTCGCCAGGATCAGGATCTGCGTGACCGTGATCACCGGGCCTTCGGCCCACAGGAACATCACGTCAGTCGGCAGCAGCGGCGGATACGGCTTGGGGTTCGGCTTCCAGATGATCATGGCCAGCGTCTGCAGCAACAGGCTCATGCCCATCGCCGTGATCAGCGGGGCCAGACGCGGTGCGTTGCGCAGCGGCCGGTACGCGATCTTCTCGATCGCGAAGTTCAGCGCCGAGCACGCGATGATGGCCGCCACCAGCGAGATCAGCAGCAGCGCCCAGCCCGGCAGACCCGAGTCCGCCAGCGCCGTGACCACTGTCCAGCTGACCATCGCCCCCACCATCAACACCTCGCCGTGCGCGAAGTTGATCAAGCTGATGATGCCGTAGACCATCGTGTAGCCTAGGGCCACGAGCGCATACATGCTCCCGAGCACCAGGCCGTTGATGATCTGTTGTACAAAAATGTCCATGGATGGTCTCCGAGTGTCGTCACGGGCGGCCCAGATCACGCTGGATGGACCGCCACTGGCCCGCCATTGGGGAACGCAAGAATCCGGCCACCCCCAAGGTGGCCGGATTGTAGGAAGGGGTCTGGCTGCCGGCTGCGGGGCTTACCCGCTGGCCAAGTGGCGGAAATCAGGCTTGATTTGCGCCGGGCTCATCGCCGGGTAGCTGGCCCAAACTGCCGGTATCACCCGCCGCGGCGGCGGCCTCGGCATTCAGGCGCTGGAGTTCGGCCAGCTTGTCGGCAATGCGCAGCTCCAGCCCGCGCGGCACCGGGGCGTAGAACTGCACCGGGGGCATGCCGTCGGGCAGGTAGGTTTGCCCGGCCGAAAACGCGTTCGGCTCGTCGTGCGAATACCGGTAGGCCTGGCCGAACCCCAGGCCCTTCATCAGCTTGGTCGGGGCATTGCGCAGGTGCATGGGCACCGGCCGGCTGCCGTCTTGCTTGACGAAGGCGCGGACCTCGTTCCAGGCCTTGTAGACGGCGTTCGACTTGGGCGCCACCGCGATGTACGCCACGGCCTGCGCCAGCGCCAGCTCGCCCTCGGGTGAGCCCAGGCGCTCATAGGTTTCAGCGGCGTCCAGCGCGATGCGCAGCGCGCGGGGATCGGCGTTGCCCACTTCCTCGCTGGCCATGCGCACCACCCGGCGCACGATGTAGCGCGGGTCCGCCCCGCCATCGAGCATGCGGGCCAGCCAGTACAGCGCACCGTCGGGGTCTGAGCCGCGCACCGACTTGTGCAGGGCAGAGATCGAATCGTAAAAGTGGTCGCCGCCCTTGTCGTAGCGCCGCAGCTGCTCGCCGAGTGAGCGCTCGAGCGCCTGCTCATCGAGCTGCGCCAGCCCGCTGCTTTGCGCCAGCAGGTTGTCGTAGGCATTCAGCAGGCGGCGCGCATCGCCATCGGCATAGGCAATCAGGCGCAGCGATGCCGATTCGGTCATCGGCGGCGCCTGCAGCGTTTCGGCGGCCCGCGCCAGCAGCGCCTGCATCTCGGCCAGATCGAGCGCCTTGAGCACATGCACCGTGGCCCGCGAGAGCAAGGCGGAGTTCACCTCGAACGATGGGTTCTCGGTGGTCGCGCCGATGAAGGTGAACAGTCCGGATTCCACATGCGGCAGGAAGGCATCCTGCTGCGACTTGTTGAAACGGTGCACCTCATCCACGAAAACGATCGTGCGGCGGCCACTGGCGCGCAGCGCTTCGGCCTCCACCACCGCGTCGCGGATGTCCTTCACCCCTGCCAGCACGGCCGAAAGCACGATGAGCCGAGCCTCGACCGCCCCGGCCACCAGGCGCGCCAGCGTGGTCTTGCCCACACCGGGCGGGCCCCACAGAATCATCGAGTGCAGCCGGCCCGCCTCGAAAGCGGTGCGCAGCGGCTTGCCCGCCCCGAGCAGATGGGCCTGGCCGATCACTTCATCAATGTGGCGCGGCCGCAGGCGCTCGGCCAGCGGCGCATGGGTATTCGATGGCGCCGGCGTGTCGTCAGGCGGGCTGCCATCAGCCTGCCCGCCCGGGCCGGCCAAGTCAAAAAGGGCGTCTTGCCGGTTCATGGCGGGATTGTCGCAGCGGTGATGGCGACAACCCGCCGTTGCCACAAATACGCCCGCAAATGCCTCTTTTTCGGGCGCTGGGCACACTCACCCCGCGCCACACTGGCGGGCATCAGACTTTGCCTTTCGTTACGTCCATCAAGGAGAACGCACCCATGAGTGCCATCGCACAGACCGACAACCGCGCCAGCTCCGCCGTCAACGGTGCGGTGACGGGCGCCCCCCGCGAATACCTCTCGTTCAAGCTGGGGCATGAGGAATACGGCATCGACATTCTCAAGGTGCAGGAAATCCGTGGCTACGAGCCGCCGACCCGCATCGCCAACGCGCCGCACTTCATCAAGGGCGTCGTGAACCTGCGCGGCGTCATCGTTCCGATCGTCGACATGCGCCTGCGCTTTGACCTGCCGGACGTGAAGTACGACAGCTTCACCGTGGTCATCATCCTGAACGTGGCACACCGCACCGTGGGCATGGTGGTCGATTCGGTGAGCGACGTGCTGGAGCTGGCCCCGGGCCACATCAAGCCGGCGCCCGAGTTCAACGGCGCGATCGATGCGACCTTCATCACCGGCCTGGGCACGATCAAGCACGGCGACGACGATGAGCGCATGCTGATCCTGATGGACATCGAGCAGATGATGACCTCGCCCGACATGGGGCTGATGGACAGCGTTCTGCACTGATTCAACGGCCAACTCGCCCCGTCAACATGAACACCACCACCTTGACAGGGCGACGCGACACGCGACAGCCCGAACAACGTCGGGCCGCACGCATGGCCGCCTGCGCCTCGATCGTCGCCGCGGTTTGCACAACCGTGCTGGTCGGGCCAGCCCACGCCGGCAGGCCGATGGCCACCGAAGACGCCGGCACACTGCCCGATGGCGATTGCGAGGTGGAATCGTTCGTCGGGCGGGCACGTGCACCCGGTGAGCCGCGCCTGTCGGCAGCCTCGGTGCAGATCGGCTGTGGTGTGGGCAACCGCAACCAGGTGGCCCTGGCCATCAGCGGCAGCCGCCTCGACGGCTTGAGCGCACAGGCCGTGGCCGTGCTGGGCAAGACCCGGCTGACCGCCCCGGTCGAGCAGGGCACCAATTACAGCCTGGCCTGGGGCGTGAGCGCCGAGCGGCAGAGCGGGCAGACGCTGAAGCACGAAGCCAGCTACCTCACCGCCGTGATGAGCATGGACCTGTCAGACGACCTGATCTGGCACGCCAACCTGGGCTGGACCCATTCGAAATCCGAATCGATGAGCACGACGGTCTGGGCGACCGGGCTGGAATACGCCACCAGCCCGACCCTCGACCTGACAGCCGAGATCCACGGCAACGACCGCGAAAACCAACCGTGGTTGCAGGTGGGTGCACGCTGGACAGTGGTGGCCGACAAGTTTCTGCTGGACACCAGCTACGGCATGCAGACCGGCGCGGTGAAGGCACGGCTGTTCACCGTCGGGCTGCACTACTTCTTCTGACCGCGGTGCCGGTGGCGCCAGCGCGCGCACCGGCGTCAGGCATCACTGCTCTGACACATCCGTGCCCGCAGGCACCACGAACCGGAAGGTATCGGCCGGCAGCACCATGTCGGTCTGAAGCTCGGTCCACTGCAGCATGGAGCGCTGGCCAAAGCTGTCGGCGATCTCCACCGCCACCAAGGCGCGGCCACGGAAACCGGCCTTCATCCACTGCAGCGTGCCGTCTTTCTGGCGCGGCGTGGCCAAGACCCAATCAACACCGTCACGGCTGGCATCGGCCTTGAGCTCGAAGTCGCGTTCCAGCGACTGACCCGCCAGCAACGCCGCCGGGGTCGAGCCCAGCGCGTCACCCATCTTTCGCACCGTCACCTGGCTCAGGTCGGGGTCGTGGAACCACACCTTCTGGCCGTCGCCGACGATGGTCTGCACATACGGCTTCTGGTAGCTGAAGCGGAACCGGTTCGGACGGCTGAATTCCATGCGGCCGCTGGAGACCTTTTTCTTCGCGCCATCGGGCGAGGTGACGGTCTGGGTGAAGTCTGCGCGACCGACCTTCACTTCGCGCACGAAGGCGCGCAGCGCCTCCACGGCATCGCCTTGCGCGGCTTGCGCCGACAGGGGCAACGCGGCAGCCACGAAGGCCGCGAGGCCCAGGTGGGCCGCACCCCGCAGACCGGCACGGCGGCTGGTGGATTTCAGAAACAGATCATTCATCGCGCTTGGGCAGCATGATTTCCCGGTTGCCGTTGGTGGACATGGAGGATACGAGTCCGGACGTCTCCATTTGTTCCAGCAATCGGGCGGCCCGGTTGTAGCCGATGCGCAGGTGGCGCTGCACCAGCGAGATCGACGCCTTGCGGTGCTGCAGCACCACGGCCACGGCCTGGTCGTACATCGGGTCGGCTTCAGCGTCGGCACCACCACCGCCGGCGCCCGGGGCATCACCACCCTCGCCGTCGAGCGTGCCGCCCTCCAGAATGCCCTCGATGTAGTTCGGCTCGCCCTGGGCCTTGAGCGCCTCGACCACGCGGTGCACTTCCTCGTCACTGACAAACGCACCGTGCACGCGAATCGGCAAGCCCGTGCCGGAGGCCATGTAGAGCATGTCACCCATGCCCAGCAGCGCTTCAGCGCCCATCTGGTCAAGGATGGTGCGGCTGTCGATCTTGCTCGACACCTGGAAGGAAATGCGGGTCGGGATGTTGGCCTTGATCAGGCCGGTGATCACGTCCACGCTCGGGCGCTGGGTGGCCAGAATCAGGTGGATGCCGGCGGCACGGGCCTTCTGGGCCAGACGCGCGATGAGCTCTTCCACCTTCTTGCCCACCACCATCATCAGGTCGGCCAGTTCGTCGATCACGATGACGATGTGCGGCAGGCGCTCAAGCGGCTCGGGCTGCTCCGGCGTCAGGCTGAACGGGTTGGGTACCAGCTCGCCGCGCGCCGTGGCGTCGTCGATCTTCTTGTTGTAGCCCGCCAGATTGCGCACGCCCATCTTGCTGAGCAGCTTGTAGCGGCGCTCCATTTCGCCGACCGACCAGTTCAGCGCATTGCCGGCCTGCTTCATGTCGGTGACCACCGGGCACAGCAGGTGCGGAATGCCTTCGTAGACGCTCATTTCGAGCATCTTCGGGTCGATCATGATCAGGCGAACGTCACGCGCCTCGGCCTTGTAGAGCAGGCTGAGGATCATGCCGTTGATACCCACCGACTTGCCCGAACCGGTGGTACCGGCCACCAGGCAGTGCGGCATCTTGGCCAGGTCAGCCACCACCGGCAAGCCGACGATGTCTTTGCCCAAAGCCATGGTCAGCATCGACGTCGCGTCGTTGTAGACCTGCGAGCCGAGAATTTCCGCCAGGCGGATGGTCTGGCGCTTGGCGTTGGGCAGCTCCAGCGCCATCAGGTTCTTGCCCGGAATTGTTTCGACCACACGAATCGAAACCAGGCTCAGCGACCGCGCCAGGTCCTTCGCCAGGTTCAGCACCTGCGAGCCCTTGACGCCGGTGGCGGGCTCGATTTCATAGCGGGTGATGACCGGGCCAGGCTGGGCCGCCACCACACGCACTTCCACGCCGAAGTCGGACAGCTTCTTCTCGATCAGCCGGCTGGTCATTTCCAGCGATTCAGGCGTGACGGTTTCGACCCGCGCCGGCGGCTTGTCCAGCAAATCAACTTGCGGCAGCTTGGTATTGGCCAGTTCGGTGAACAGCGGCTTCTGCCGCTCGCGCGCCACGCGCTCGGATTTCGGCACTTCGAGCACCGGCTGCTCGATCACGATCGGCACATGCACTTCATGCTCGACCCGCTCGACCTCAACCTCGATTTCACGTTCGCGCTGGGCCTTCACGCCCAGGCGCACGTCCTCGGCGAATTCACGCTTCTCGATCTGCTTCTCGCGCACGCCATCGAGCCAGGCGCCAATGCTGTCGGCCATGCGCACCCACGAGAACCGCAGAGCAAGCGGCAATCCCAGCACCACGCCGGCGATCCACAACACGCCGGAGCCGGTGAAGCCCAGATGGCGCATCGACAAGGGACCGAGCATCACACCCAGCGCACCACCGGCATGACCGGGCAGACGGGCTTCCCAGCCATACACACGGGTCCATTCCAGTGCGCAGCTCGACACCAGCAGCAGCGCAAAACCGAGCAGCCGCAGCCAGCCCTCGTTGCGCGGAAGATCAGGCGCACCGCTGCCCCGCACCAGGTCGGCCAGGGCGATCAGCCAGGCGCGTGCGCCCACCACCACACCCCACCAGGCGGAAAAACCGAAGGCCACCAGCCAGACATCAGCCACCCAGGCGCCTGGGCGCCCGAGCAGGTTGTGCAGCGCGGCGCCGGTGCCGGAGGTGGAAAAGCCAGGGTCTTCCGGATGGCGACTGGCGAGTGCGACCAGCAAGCCGATCCACAGCGCACCCAGCACCAACAAACGAAGACGCCGGCGGATGAGGCCGGCTTCAGGGGCGCCAACGGCGGCGCCGGCGGGGACGGACCCCGCGTTCAAACTGTGCCTCATTCAGGCAAGCGGTTCTTCAGCAGCACAGAGCCGTTTTCGAGGGTCTCGATGACGCCCCGCTCTTCCAGGTCTTTCATCACGCGGCTGACCATCTCGCGGGAAGCCCCGACGATCTTGGCCATGTCCTGGCGGGAAACCTTGCTGCGAACCAGCTTCTCGCCGTCCACGTCTTCGGCCATGTCGAGCAGCGTGCGAGCCACGCGGCCATACACATCCAGCAAGGCCAGCGATTCGATCTGGCGATCGGCGCTGCGCAGACGCGTGACCAGGCCGCGCATGATGGCGTAGGACAGGCTGGAGTTCTCGGGCAGGCAGCGCGCAAATTCAGCACGGCCCAGGATGAGCATGTCGCACTGCACTTCGCAGCGGACAGTGGCCGAGTGCGACTGGTTGTCGATCAAGCTCATTTCACCGACGTAGTCACCGGCTTCAAGCACCGCCAAGATCACCTCGCGACCCCGGGAGTCGGCCGTCAGCACGCGGGCACGGCCATTCAGCAGGATGAACAAGGCGTTGCTCTTCTTGCCTTGCTCAACCACGAGCTCGCCACGCCGATAACGACGCTTCACGACACCATCGGCCACGGCACGTGCCTGGTCGTTGGTCAGCATTGAAAACAGCGGCACTCGCCGAATCAGGTCCAAGTTGGACAACATCGACATCAATGACCCCCTCAGTCAACTCAGTTCACACAGTGTCGTCGGCAATGCCGCGGCCTGTTCTCTAGAATAGATCACATTCTCTGTGCAGTCCTGAGCATAAACGCTTCCTGACTGCTTATCGCCCGCAAGCCTGCTTGCAGGCACTGGCTGACCCGCCGTTGGCCGCTATGTGTCACACCTCATGAGCACCACATCCACACACGCACAGGTTTTGATCCTCGGCTCCGGCCCTGCCGGCTACTCGGCCGCCATCTATGCGGCGCGGGCCAACCTGAAGCCGCTGCTGGTCACCGGCATGGCCCAGGGCGGCCAGCTGATGACCACCACCGAAGTCGACAACTGGCCGGCGGACGTGATGGGCGTGCAAGGCCCTGAGCTGATGGAGCGCTTCCAGAAGCACGCCGAACGCTTCAACACGCAGATCGTCTTCGACCACATCAACGAGGTCGACTTCAGCGAGCGTCCGTTCAAGCTCAAGGGCGACAGCGGCACCTACACCTGCGACAGCCTGATCCTGGCCACCGGCGCATCGGCCAAGTACCTGGGCCTGCCTTCTGAAGAGGCCTTCATGGGCCGCGGCGTGAGCGGCTGCGCCACCTGCGACGGTTTCTTCTACCGCGGTGACGAAGTCTGCGTGGTGGGCGGCGGCAACACGGCAGTCGAAGAGGCGCTGTACCTGTCGAACATCGCCAGCAAGGTGCACCTGGTGCACCGCCGCGACAAGTTCCGCGCCGAAGCGATCATGATCGACAAGGTCAACGAAAAGGTGGCGGCCGGCAAGATCGAGCTGCATCTGTTCCAGACGCTGGACGAAGTGCTGGGCGACCAGTCGGGCGTCACCGGCGTGCGCCTGAAGGACACCAACACGGGTGCCACGAAGGACCTGACCCTGAAGGGCTGCTTCATCGCCATCGGCCACCAGCCGAACACCGACATCTTCAAGGGCCAGCTGGACATGAAGGACGGCTACATCATCACCCGCACCGGCCAGAACGGCTTCGCGACGATGACCAGCGTGCCGGGCGTCTTCGCTGCCGGCGACGTGCAGGACCACATTTACCGTCAGGCCATCACCTCGGCCGGCACGGGTTGCATGGCCGCGCTCGACGCCCAGCGCTTTCTGGAGCAGAACGCCGGCTGAGCCGGGGCTCGCCAAACCCTCGCAAAATAGGGTATACTCATTGTCTTTGCCGGGCTTGATGCCCTTGCGCATGGCAAGCATGAATCAATGCTGCCAAGCGCAAGACGCACGAGGAGCTCGGCCTCATGGGTGTCCATCAGGCGCAGCCAAGCCCTTCGCACACAGTCACGTGTGGGCCAAGGTTTGACCCCTGCTCTAGGCACCAGCTCCTGAACATCTGGACAAATTGGAGAAGCGTCATGGCACGCGTCTGTCAAGTCACGGGCAAGCGCCCGATGGTGGGTAACAACGTTTCCCACGCCAACAACAAGACCAAGCGTCGTTTTCTGCCGAACCTGCAGTACCGTCGTTTCTGGGTCGAGACCGAGAACCGCTGGGTGCGCCTGCGCATCAGCAATGCGGCGCTGCGTCTGATCGACAAGGTCGGTATCGACCAAGTCGTGGCCGATCTGCGCGCCAAGGGCGAGCTGTAATCAGCCCCTATCACTGACGTCAGGAGAAACACACCATGGCAAGCAAAGGCGGCCGCGAGAAGATCAAGCTGGAGTCCACCGCGGGCACTGGCCACTTCTACACCACGAACAAGAACAAGAAGACCACGCCCCAAAAGCTGGAATTCATGAAGTTCGACCCCAAGGCACGCAAGCACGTGCTGTACAAGGAAATCAAGCTGAAGTAATTCAGCCTGAGCCTTGTCTCAAAGAGCCCGCTCCACAGCGGGCTTTTTTTCGTCTGGACTCTTGTGAACGCCTGGCACTGGCGACTTGCCGCCATCGATGCTGCTACACGGTGCCTAAGTCCAGCCGGCTGGCCTGTGCCCCGCATGCCACCGCACATCACCCATGAAAAAACCCGCCGGGTGGCGGGTTGGTCAAATCGGTCTGGGTGAGTCGGGCGCCAGCAGCGCCCTCACCTTCAGCCCTGATCAGGCATGGGCCGCACGCAGCTGCAGCGAGAACTCCCGCAGCGCCGCGATGCCGCTCTCCTCTGCCCGCTTGCACCAGTCCTGCAGATCAGCCACCAGCTGCTCCGCCGACACATTGGTTCGGGTCCAGAGCTGGCGCAGTTCTTCGCGCATGGCCACCAGCTTTTCCAGCGTCGGTGCATTGCTCATGGCATTGGCCAAGCGCAGACGAACCTCACCAGGGATCTTTTCAGCGTCGCGGTGCAGCCAGCGCTCAGCCAGACGCAGATCGGTCCAGGCGCTGCCCGTGGCCACGCCCTGGGCTTTCAGCCGTGCGACCTCCACGGCGCACGCCCGACGGAGTTCCTTGGCGTAATTGGCCATCACCTCATACCGGTTGGCGATGATGGCTTCCAGCGTCTGCGCGTCGGCCTGCGGCTTCACCGCACCCAGCACCAGCTGCGGCGCAGTCTTGCGCACCTTGGCCAGGCCACAGATTTCCAGCCCGCGGATGTAGGCCCAGCCGATGTCGAACTCATAAGGCTTCACCGACAGCTTGGCCGACGTCGGGTAGGTGTGGTGGTTGTTGTGCAACTCCTCGCCACCGATCACGATGCCCCAGGGCGAAATGTTCGTCGACGCGTCCACCGCCTCGAAATTGCGATAACCCCACCAGTGGCCAATGCCGTTGATGATGCCGGCCGCCGTGATCGGGATCCACAGCATCTGCACCGCCCACACCGTGGCACCCAGTGCGCCGAACAGCACCAGGTTGATGACCAGCATCAGGCTCACGCCCAAGGCGCTGCGGCCCGTGTAGAAATGGCGCTCGACCCAGTCATCGGGGGTGTTGTGGCCGTACTTCTTCAGCGTCTCGGCCACCTTGGCTTCGCTGCGGTAGAGCTCGCTGCCGGTCAGCAGCACCGTCTTGATGCCGCGGGTCTGCGGGCTGTGCGGGTCATCCGGGGTTTCGCACTTGGCGTGGTGCTTGCGGTGAATCGCCACCCACTCCTTGGTCACCATGCCGGTCGTCATCCACAACCAGAAGCGGAAGAAGTGCGACGGGATCGCATGCAGCTCGAGCGAGCGATGCGCCTGTGCCCGGTGCAGGAAGATGGTGACCGCCGCGATCGTGATGTGCGTCATCACCAGCGTCACCGCCACGACTTGCCATGTCGACAAGCCGAGCACGCCGTTCGAGGCCCAATCCACGAACGCGTCCAAGAAAATCTGTAATTCCATCGCCCCAACCTCGCCCCGCCACTTTGGCAGGCATGGCGAAATTCTAGGCGCGGATCAACGAGTCCCATCCCCGGGAACAGGCTAACCCGGGCAGCGCTTTCCCGAGGTTCACCGTCCGGAAGTCACGCGGGGGGCAGCCCAGCAAGGGCCGCCCCGGGCTCAACGTTCAGGCTGACCGCTCAAGCCTTGCGCTGCCAGGCCGCGGCAAAGAAGCCGTCGGTGTGATGGCGGTGCGGCCACAGGCGCAGGTAGCCCTGCACGTCCAGCTCTTCCGCGCGCTCCACATGGGCCGAAGCCAACGTGGCGGCTGCAGGCAGCAGCTCGAAGTCAGGGTGCGCGGCGACGAAGGCCTCGGCAATCGCCTCGTTCTCGCGGCGCAGCAAGCTGCAGGTCGCATACACCAGGCGGCCACCCGGCTTGACCAGTCGGGCCGCGCTGTCCAGGATCGCTGTCTGCTTGACGCACAGCTCTTCCAGCGCCTTCGGGGACTGGCGCCACTTCAGGTCAGGATTGCGGCGCAGGGTGCCCAGGCCGGAGCACGGTGCGTCCACCAGCACGCGGTCAATCTTGCCGGTCAGGCGCTTGATGCGCTCGTCACGCTCATGGGCGATCTGGGCCGGGTACACGTTCGACAGGCCGCTGCGTGCCAGGCGCGGCTTCAGGCCTTCCAGGCGGTGGCCGGACACGTCAAAGGCGTAGAGGCGGCCGGTGTTGCGCATGGTGGCGCCCAGTGCCAGCGTCTTGCCGCCGGCACCAGCGCAGAAGTCCACCACCATCTCACCACGCTTGGCTTGCAGCAGCGCGGCCAGCAACTGGCTGCCTTCGTCCTGCACTTCCACGTCGCCGCGGGTGAACAGCGCCAGCTTCTGCAGCGCCGGCTTGCCGTGAATGCGCAGGCCCCACGGCGAGTAAGGCGTGATCTCGGCGTCGATGCCGGCTTCCTTCAGCTCGGCCTGCACGTCTTCGCGCTTGGCCTTGAAGGTGTTCACGCGCAGGTCCAGGGCGGCCACCTTGTCCATCTCTTCCACGAGCGGCCAGAACTCTTCGCCGAGTTCGGCCTTCAGCGGGTTCGCCAGCCAGTCGGGCAGGTTGTGGCGCAGCTTCTCGGGCAGGGTGGCGCGGTCGATGGCGGCCACATCGGCCAGCCACTTCTGCTCGTTCGGGCCGATGGCGCCGCGGCGGAAGCTGTCGGTGCCTTGCCAGGCCAGCAGGGTCAGCCGGCGCTCCATGGTGCCGCTGCCGCTTTGTGCCAGGTGCACATAGAGCAGCCGCTGCCGCAACACGGCGTAGGCGGTCTCAGCCAGGGCATGGCGCTCACGCTGGCCCAGGGCTCGGTGGTATTTGAAAAAGCCGGACACGATGGTGTCGGCCGGGGCGTCTAGCTTCACGACTTGGCGCACCAGTTCGGTGGCCAGGTCCAACAGGGCATTAGGATGCATCCATGGATTATCCCAGCCTCAGCCTTCCGTGTCTGCAAACCCGCTGATCCAGCACCTCCGGGTGCGCCCTCGGATGAGTGTCGCCGTCTTGCTGGGCGTGGCCGCCGCCCTGTGCCTGCCCACGGGCACCAGCCATGCCACCCGCGCCTTGCTGGGCTGGAACATCGGCGTGTGGACCTACCTGGTGCTGGTGGGCGTGATGATGATCCGGGCTGACCACGGCCACCTGCGCCGCCAGGCCGTGGCGCAGGCGGAAGGCACGGGGCTGGTATTGACGATGGTGATTGCCGCTGCGGTGACCAGCCTGGTGGCCATCGTGCTGGAGGTCGCCCGGGTGCGGCACGACGCGGGCGTGATGGTCTGGCCGCACCTGCTGCTGGCCTTTGGCACCGTGATGGGTGGCTGGCTGCTGCTGCCAGTCGTGTTCACGCTCAGCTATGCCAGCCTCTATTACGCCCGGGCCGACGAGCGGCCACCACTGAAATTTCCGGACGACACGCCCGGTTTCGAGCCGCACTACAGCGACTTCCTCTACTTCGCCATCACCCTGGCCGTGGCAGCGCAGACTGCCGATGTGGCCATTGCCCGGCCCGACATGCGCAAGCTGGTGATGGTGCAGGCCGTGGTCTCGTTCGCCTTCAACACGGCCATCCTGGCCCTGTCGATCAACATCGCCGCCGGCCTGTTCTGAGCGGGTGGCTCAGCGCAGCAGCTGCGCGGCGCCCGAACGGTGGTGCACCCGGCCGTCGGTGATGTCGAGCTCATCACGCACAAACCAGCCCACGGCCAGCGGGTAAAGCCGGTGCTCCTGCACCAGCACCCGCGCGGCCAGCGCTTGTTCGTCATCCTCGGGCAGCACCGGCACCGCCGCCTGCGCCACGATGGGCCCGTGGTCCAGTTCAGCCGTCACGAAGTGCACGGTGGCGCCAGCCAGCTTGCAGCCGGCCTCGATGGCGCGACGGTGCGTGTGCAGGCCCGGAAACGCCGGCAGCAGCGACGGATGCACGTTCAGCAGGCGGCCCTCGTAGTGCCGCACGAAACCGGGCGTTAGGATGCGCATGAAGCCGGCCAGCACCACCAGATCGGGCTGGTGGCTGTCGATCAATGTCGCCAGTTCGGCATCGAAGGCTTCCCGGTCGGCAAAGGCCTTGTGATCAAGCACGGCAGTGTGGATGCCACGCGCCTGCGCCCAGGCCAGGCCTGAGGCGTCAGCCCGGTTGCTGATCACAGCCGACACCTCGGCCGGCCACCCCTCAGACGCGCACGCTTCCACCACCGACTGCATGTTGCTGCCGCGGCCCGAGATCAGGATGACGATTCTTTTCATGAGGCCCGGGAGTGTACGGGCTGACACAATGGCGGTCTTCACGATTTCGTCTGACAGCCATGCGTTCCCGCGTTCTTTCTGGCATGCGCCCCACTGGCGCGCTGCACCTGGGCCACTACCATGGCGCCATCAAGAATTGGGTGCAGTTGCAGCACACCCATGATTGCTTCTTCTTCGTGGCCGACTGGCATGCGCTGACCACCTCGCCCGACAAGCACCAGACGCTGAGCGCACATGTGTACGACATGGTGGTGGACTGGCTGGCCGCCGGCATCGACCCCGACCAGGCCACGCTCTTCATCCAGAGCCGCCTGCCGGAGCACGCCGAGCTGTTCACGCTGCTGGCGATGCACACGCCGCTGTCGTGGCTGGAGCGTACGCCTTCCTACAAAGACCGCATCGCCAAGCTCGGCGAGGGTGAATCGCCGACCTTCGGCTTCCTGGGCTACCCGCTGCTGCAGGCCGCCGACATCCTGATCTACCGGGCGCAGCATGTGCCGGTGGGCGAAGACCAGGCGCCGCACGTCGAAATCACCCGTGAAGTGGCGCGCCGCTTCAACCACCTGCACGGCGCCGGCCGCACAGAGCCGGTGCTCATCGAGCCACAAGTGCTGCTGACCGACACCGCCCGCCTGCCCGGTCTGGACGGCGAAAAGATGAGCAAGAGCCTGGGGAACACCATCGCCATGCGCGATGAACCCGAGGCCGTGGCCACAAAGGTGCGCAAGATGCCCACCGACCCCCAGCGCGTGCGCCGCGAAGACGCCGGTGAGCCCACCCGCTGCCCGGTGTGGGCCCTGCACGCGGTGTACACGCCTGAAGCCACCCGCGACACCCTGGCCGCCGATTGCCGCCAGGCCCGCACCGGCTGCCTCGACTGCAAGCAGCCGCTGATCGACGCCATCGTGCGTGAGCAGCAGCCCTGGCGCGAACGTGCCGAGCGCTATCTGGCGAATCCGAAGCAGGTGCAGTGGATCGTCGAGCTGGGCACCGAGCGGGCACGCACCGTGGCGCGCCAGACCATGAAGGACGTGCGCGAGGCCATTGGCCTGGCTTACTGAGCACAGGCCCGCCGCCCATGCCCGCTTCCGTCCTGATGCTCCTGTCGTCGTTCCTGTTCGCGCTGATGGGGGTCTGCGTGAAGCTGGCCTCGGCCAGTTACGGCACCGGCGAGATCGTGTTGTACCGCGGCCTGGTGGGCGCGCTGTTCCTGTTCGGCCTGATGCGCTGGCGCGGCACCCCGTTTGCCACGCCCGTGCCCTCGATGCACTTCTGGCGCAGCCTGAGCGGCGTGGCCGCGCTGATGCTGTGGTTCTACGCCATCGGCAAGCTGCCACTGGCCACCGCCATCACGCTGAACTACATGTCGTCAGTGTGGATGGCGCTGTTCCTCATCGGTGGTGCCGTGCTGCTGGGCGCCAGCAAGGTGGACGGCCGCCTCGTGGCCACCGTGCTGACCGGCTTTGCCGGCGTGGCCCTGGTGCTGCAACCCACCATCGAGCGCGAACAGTTCTGGGGCGGCCTGGCCGGGCTGCTGTCGGGCATGTTGTCGGCCATGGCCTACCTTCAGGTCACCGCGCTCGGGCGCGCCGGTGAGCCGGAAGACCGCGTGGTGTTCTATTTCTCGCTGGGCAGCCTGACCGCCGGCCTGCTGCTCACGCTCGCCACCAGCCGCACAGGCGGCCCCACCTTGCACGGGCACACCTGGCAAGGCGCGGGCCTGCTGCTGGCCACGGGCTTGCTGGCCACCTCGGCGCAGATCGTGATGACGCGGGCCTATGCCATCGGCCGCCCGCTCACCAACGCCAGCCTGAACTACCTGGGCATTGCCCACTCCTTCCTGTTCGGCGTGTTCATCTTTGACGACCCCGTCACCTCCACCGCCCTGCTGGGCATGGGCCTGATCGTCATCGCCGGCATTGCCGCGACGCTGCTGCGCACCAAGGCCGCGCCCGGCACGGCCGCCACCCCGCTGAACAACACCGAGGCCTGAACCTTGACACCGGAGACCCGCATGAACGCCAACGCCACGTCCCCCCTCATCTGCGCCGCTGAACTCATGGCGCTGTGCGCCTCGGGCCAGGCACCCGTCATCCTCGACTGCAGCTTCGAGCTGAGTGACCCGGCTCAAGGCCAGCGGCAGTTCGCGCAAGCCCACCTGCCTGGCTCCTTGTATGCCCACCTGGAGCGCGACCTGTCAGGCTCCAAATCAGCGGCCGGATCGATTGAAGGCGGACGCCACCCGCTGCCCGATCGCGCAGCCTGGGCGCACACGGTTGGTCAGTGGGGCATTGGCCCGGGCACCTCGGTGGTGGTGCTTGATGGCCAGGGCTGCGCCTTCGCCGGCCGCGCCTGGTGGCTGCTGCACTGGCTGGGCCACCGCGATGTGCGGGTGCTGGACGGCGGCCTGCCCGCCTGGCAAGCCGCTGGCGGCGCAGTGGCAGAAGGCCCGGCAGCTGAGCGCAGCGCCACCCCGCTGCCCGACTACCCGCTGGGCGAGCCCGGCATGCCCACGGTGCGCGCAGACGAGCTGTTGAAGCTGCAAGGCAGCCACGTGCTGGTGGATGCCCGCGCCGGTGAGCGCTTCCGTGGCGAGGTAGAGCCGCTGGACCGCATCGCCGGCCACATTCCGGGCGCGCGCAACCGCTTCTTCAAGGACAACCTGCAAGCCGACGGCCGCTTCAAGCCGGCAGCTGAGCTGCACGCCGCCTTCAGCGCGCTGGGCGTGGCGCCCGCACAGGTCATCCACCAGTGCGGCTCGGGCGTCACAGCCTGCCACAACCTGCTGGCCATGGCGGCGGCTGGTTTGCCGGGTGCAGCGCTGTATCCGGGCTCGTGGAGCGAGTGGTGCGCCGACCCGCTGCGCCCCGTGGCACGCGGCGCTTGATCTGGGCCAAACCGGTTCTGTGAGGAGCTTGATGCGCGTCAAGGCGTGTGTGGCCTGACGCGCAACACTGTGTGCATGTGCCGGACATTCCCGGCTGCCCACAGAAGGAGCGCCTCATGTACACCCACATCCTGGTTCCCACCGACGGCTCGGACATCACCGACAAGGCCGTGCAGACCGCCGTGAAGCTGGCCAGCACCCTGGGCGCCAAGCTCAGCGCCATCAGCGTGAAAGAGCCCTTCCCCTACAGCGCCATCTCGGAAATGCAGCCGGTGCCGCCGCAGGAGTTTTTCGACGCGCAAGAGCGCATCGCCGCAGGCCGCGTCAAGCAGGTTCGCGAGGTGGCGCTGGCCGCCGGCGTCACGGCTGACGCCTTCACCGTCGAATCTGTGCACCCCTGGGAAGCCATCGTCGATCAGGCGAAGGAGCTGGGCTGCGATCTGATCGTCATGGCCTCACACGGCCGCCGCGGCGTGAGCGCCCTGCTCCTGGGCAGCGAAACCCAGAAGGTGCTGACGCACTGCCAGATCCCGGTGCTGGTGGTGAAGTAAGCCTGCGTCGGGCTCAGTGCTCGTGCAGGTGCGACAGCGCCAGCACGATCAGGCCCAGGCCGGCACCGATCCACAGCACCTGCTGCAGCATCTCGCGCCAGGGCATGCGGCGCTGCATCTGCGGGATCAGGTCGGCCACGGCCACATAGATGAAGCTGCTGGCCGCCACCACCAGCAGGTACGGGAAGATCGCCTGCCAGGTGCCCAGCACGAAGTAGCCCAGCACGCCGCCAACCACGGCCGCGAGGCCCGACAAGGCGTTGTAGAACAGGGCCTTGCGCCGGGTGAAGCCGGCGTTGATCAGCACGATGGTGTCGCCGACTTCCTGCGGGATCTCGTGCAGGATGATCGCCAGCGATGTGGTCAGGCCCAGCTCGGGGCTGGCGATGAAGGCGGCGGCGATGATGATGCCGTCGCAGAAGTTGTGGATGCTGTCGCCGACCAGCACGCTGAAGCCACCGCGGCCTGCCTGCTCGGCGTCGAAATGGTGGTGGTGGTCGTGGCCGTCACCTTCGTGGTGGTGGTCATGCCGGTACAGCTCGGCCTTTTCCAGCAGGAAGAAGAACAGCAGGCCGCCCAGCAGCACCGCGAACAGCGTCCGGGGGTCAACCTGGCTCTCGAAGGCTTCCGGCAGCGTGTGCAGCAAGGCCGTGCCCAGCAACACGCCGGCCGACAGGCTGACCAGGTGCTTCACCAGCTGACCCAGCATTGCGTAGGTGAGCGAGGCCGCCACCACCACGGACAGCACGCCACCCATGAAGGTGGCCAGAACAATGTAGAACAGCGTCATTCAGAAACCGGAAAGCGTGCCCGGCGGGCGACTGCAGAGAGTGTGCCCCACACGGGCAGCTGCCGCGCGAGGTGGGCGTGGATCATGCCACGAGCGGGCGGCCGCCGCTTTGCGGGCGGTGTTTCAACCCAGCCGCAGCACCCGCGCCACCGAAGGCACCCCGGCCGCATCCAGCACGAACAGCATGTAGAAGCCCGGTGGCGCCAGCGTGGCCGCCGCCGGGCTGTGCAGGCGCAGCTTGCTGCCAGTCTGGGTGAAGGTCATCGGCACGACGCGCTGATCGTTGCCAAAGGCATGGGTGACAGCGCCAAAGCGCACCAGGTTGACCGCAGAGACCGCCCCCTCGCCGCGCATGCGCACATCGAACTGCTGGCCCCAGCCCAGCGCAGCAGGCGCCTCGCGGACCACCGGCCGCTCGGCCGCCAGCCCACTGCCGTCCTTGCGGTACAGGTAAGGCGGGAAGTACACCTCGGCATTGAGTTGTGCCACCGGCCCAGGCGCCCCGCCGCCTCCGGTCAACACCGAGCCATCGGGCATCAGCATCGAGATCGAGTGATACAGCCGTGGCTTGGCCGCCGCCGCCGTGGGCCGCCACTGGCCGGTCTGCGCCTGCCAAAGCTCGCTGGCGTAAAACGCGCCGGCCAGTGAGTTGCCGGAGGACGAGCCGCCGTTCACCCACACCGAACCATCAGCCAGTGCGGTGGCGTTGGCATACAGGCGGTGGCCGGAGAGATTGCCGCTGCGGGCCACCGTCGGCTTGGCTTTGGTGGACCAGTCCACCAGCCAGCTGGCCCCGTCATTGCGCACCGACAGCACCCGCCCCGGCGCCACCATCACCGAAGGCAGGCGCGCCGACCCCGTCGGCAGCTCCGCCGGCATGCGCTCGATGGCACCGTCGCCGGCCGTGCTCACCGCATACATCGGGCCGTTCACCGTGATGACACCGATGCGGCCCTCCGGCAATTGCCAGGCCCGGGGGTAGTACCAATGCGAGCCGATCGAACCCAGGGCCTGGTCGCTGGTGGCACCCGGCAAGCTGCGCCACAGGCCGTCCGGGCTGCGCAGCTCGGGCGTGGGCGAGAAGGTCGGCGTGCTCTCGGGGCCGCCTTCCAGACTGTCGCGGTCGTCGCGCCCGCCCAGCACCACCGCGTCGCCCTGTGCGCTCATCACCACCGTGGCATACCAGCGGCGAAACCCCATCGACAGGGGCTCGCGTTGCAAGACACCAGTGGCCGGTGAAAAACGATTGACGTCGTTGTTGGCGTAATTTCGCACGCCGTCCACCGCGCGGTCCCCGCCGACGATCAGCACATCACCCGCCGGCAACAGCGCCTGGCCCGCGCAGAAGATGTCGGTTTCAGTGGTGTTGACCAGCACCTGCATGGCCGAGGTGCCTGTGCCGGCAGCCGGGTCCCAGAGCGCGTAGTTCAGCAGGGGGACCGGTCGGGTGGGCAACTGGTTGCCGTAGCTGAGCACCCGGCCATCGGGCAGCAACACCGTGTGGATGGGGATGATCGGCCAGCCGAAGGAGCGACCGAACACGCCCATCTCGCCGGCGTCGGGTGGTCCGTCGGGCACGGGCAAGGCGCCAGGCACGGCCCCCACCACTGCACCGACCGCCAGCGCCTGCGCCCGGCCAGCTGCGCCCAAAGTCGTGCTCAGTGTCGCGGCGTCGGTACCCGATGCGTCACCGGTGTCCACCGGCGTGGCCCGGCCCAGATCATGGTCTTCCTCACTGAGCTGGTTCGGGCTGACCGACGAACCGCCGCAGGCCGCCAGCACCACACCCATCGCCCAGGCCGACGAGGGCCAATACATGAATTTCGCTGTCACAGTACCTCCAGCCACTCGGGCATTCAGGGATGAAAAGGGGTACTGCTGATCCATAGTGTGGGAATCCGGCGATGGATGTGCCATCCCACACCTGCTTGTCACTGAACGGCGGGCACAATGTCCACCCATGTCCGAGAAAAACATCGCCGCCACCGGTTTGCTGGCCGCCATTGACATGGGGTCGAACAGCTTCCGGCTGGAAATTGGCCAGGTGCGTGACGGCCGTTACCGTCGCAACCTCTATCTGAAAGACACCGTTCGTCTGGGTGCCGGTCTGGATGCCGACGGCATGCTCACCGAAGAGGCCACGCAACGCGGCCTGCTGTCACTGCAGCGCTTTGCGCAGAACCTGGGCGGCCTGCGGCCATCGCAGGTGCGGGCCGTGGCCACGCAAACCCTGCGTGAAGCCCGCAACCGCAATGCCTTCCTGGTGCGTGCCGAAGCCGCGCTCGGCCTGCCGATCGAAATCATCTCGGGCCGGGAAGAAGCCCGGCTGATTTACGCAGGCGTGTCGCACCTGCAACCGTCCGCGGCCAACCGGCTGGTGATCGACATCGGCGGTCGCTCGACCGAGATGATCCTCGGCAAGGGCCGCGTGCCCAGCCAGGCCGAGAGCTTCCAGGTCGGCAGCGTCAGCCTGTCGATGCGCTATTTCCCGGGTGGCAGCTTCACCGCTGAAGGCTTCCGGCAGGCGCAGGTGGCCGCAGGCGCCGCGTTTGAAGAAGCGCTCGACCAATTCGCGCCCAAGCACTGGCAGGAGGCCCTGGGCTCGTCTGGCACGGCCGGTGCGGTGTCTGACATCCTCAAGGCCAGCGGCATCACCGACGGCAGCATCACGCCGGACGGTCTGCGCTGGCTGATCGACCAATGCATGGCAGCCGGCACCGCCGACGCGCTTGATCTGCCCGGCCTGAAGGCTGACCGCCGTCAGGTGATTGCCGGCGGTGTGGCCATCCTGTACACGCTGTCAACCCACTTCAACATCCAGCAGCTGCAACCCGCCAAGGGCGCGCTGCGCCAGGGCGTGATCGTGGACCTGCACGACCGTCTGCTGGCCGAAAGCCAGGACAACGGCCACGACCTGCGTGACGACTCCGTGCGCAACCTGCAGGCGCGCTTTGGCGTGGATGTTCACCAGGCTGCCCGCGTGAGCGACCTGGCCCTGACGCTGTACGACCAGGTGGCGCCCCGCGCCACGGTGGCCGAACGCAACGAGCTGCGCTGGGCGGCGCAGCTGCATGAGATCGGCCTGATGGTCTCGCACCACGACCACCACCGCCACAGCGCCTACCTGATGGCGAACGTCGACATCGCCGGCTTTTCACAAAGCCAGCAGCGGCACCTGGCCGACCTGGTCTTGTCGCAGCGCGGTGGCCTGAAGAAGGTGGAAGGCCTGCTTCAACAGCCCGCCTGCCTGTGGCAGGTGCTGTGCCTGCGGCTGGCGGTCATCAAGTGCCATGCCCGACAACCGATCCGCCTGGACGCGCTGCGCCTGAGCCACCGCGGCCGTCAGGCACGCCTGCACTTCACGCCGGCATGGGCCGAGGCCTCGCCACGCACCATGCACTTGCTGCGCGAAGAAGCCGAAGGCTGGTCACGCACCGAGGTGCTGGCGCTGCGCCTGGGCTGAGCGCCGAGCCTGCGAGGCAGGTGCGCTCAAACAGTTCAGCCGGGCAGCTTGCTGCCCCACAGCGCCGCATCAAAGCCCACGGTGACGCTGCCGTCGGGCCACTCCACCACGGGGCGCTTGATGACGCTGGCCTGGGTCTGCATCAAGGCCTGCGCCGAGGTGGCGTCTACCACCGCGGCCTGCACCGCCGCGTCCAGCTTGCGCCAGGTGGTGCCTTGCCGGTTCACCAGCTTTTCCCACCCCACGGCGCTTACCCAAACCGGCAAGCGGTCGAGCGGCACGCCCTGCTTCTTGAAATCGTGGAAGGCCACGTTCTGGCCATGCTCGGCGAGCCAGACGCGGGCGCGCTTCACCGTGTCGCAATTGGGAATGCCGTAGAGAACCATGCAGGGCACCGGAAAAAAGTAGAGCTGAACAGGTAGACCGGGAACGTTCGCCGACTCAGGCGCAGACGTCCTTGAACAGCAAGGCGATGACCGTGCCGTCGTCGACAGGCTTCATCGCCGGCGGGCTGGCCGCTGAGGCCGCCGCAGCCACTGGCGCGGGCCCGAAGTAGTAGCTGCGCTCGCTGCACTGAGCGCGGAACAGGAAGGTGCGCAGCAGTGACTTGGCCGGGTTGGCCACCTGTACCGTGGCTTCCACAAACCCGCCGTCACGCGGGCGCACGAAGCGGCCACTCGCCGAGGTGTCGAGCAGGCTGAAGGTGTTGTCGGACGCCACGAACAGCTCTTTCACCGAGAGAGCCTCCGCGTCTTTCACGGCACCGGCCTTGTCACGCAGCCAGTTCGGCATTTCCGGCGTGGGTCGGCTGATCGGACGCGGCTCGGTGGGGGCCTGAGACTGCTGGGCCAGGGCCACCGGCGCAGCCAGCGCCAGGCACAGCAGCCAGACGACTGAGCTGGCTGCGGGTGCGCGGGCAGACTGGGGAGCGGGCGACGAAAGGCGGTTTGTCATGCCGCGCAGCGTACCCGAGAAACCGGCCGTGTCACAGCAGGCTCAACACCTTGCCGATGGCCGGCACGCCGGCCTGATCAAACGCGAACAGCAGATAAAACCCGGGCGGCGCGAGGTTCTTGTTCGCTGGCGCCTTCACCTGCAGCACGCTGCCCGATTGACTGAACGTCAGTGCCTGGAAGCGCTGATCCGCGTTGAAGGCATGGGTGACGGCGCCGAAGCGCACCAGCGTCACCCGCGACACGGCCGCCGTGCTGCCCATCGTCACGTTGAAGGTCTGCGACGGGCGGACCACCGTCGGTGCCTTGGCCACAACCGGCCGTGTGGCGGGCTGGCCTGAGCCGTCGGCGCGGTACAGGTAAGGCGGGTAAAAAATTTCGGCATTCAGCTGGGCCACCGGGCCGGGCCCGCCACCGCCGGCCGTCAGCACGCTGCCATCAGGCAGCAGCATCGAGGTGGCGTGGTACAGCCGCGCCTTGGTGGCCGCTGCCTGAGCCGTCCACAAACCCGTGGCCGGGCTCCAGGTGCTCGACAGGTAGGCCGCGCCAGCCAGGTCATTGCCAGTGGAAGAGCCGCCGTTCACCCAGACCTGGCCGTCGGCCAGCAGCGTGGCATTGCCGTACTGGCGGTCCTGGTCGATGGACGTGGTGGCTTGCACCACGGGCGTCGTGCCGCTCATGTCCAGCACCACGGCCTGCCGGTTCAGCCGCACCGACAACACCTTGCCCGGGCTGAACATGACCGACGGATACGACGGATCACCCGCAGGCAGCACCACCGGCAAGGTGCGCAGCTTGCCAACGCCCGAGGGCCACAGCGCAAACACGCCGCCCGCATGGGCCACGCTGACGATGCGGCCGTCCGGCATCGCCCAGGCGCGGGGGTAGTACCAGCTCATGTCATCGCTGCCCCAGACCCAGTTGGCCGTGGCGCCCGTCAAAGAGCGCCAACCCGTGTCAGAGCGCCAGACCTCGGGTGTGCTGGCGAAGGTATCGACCGTGGGGGCCATGACGTCATTGCCCTCCCAGAGTCGATCAACCCGCCCGCCCAGCACCACCTGCTCACCGGCCGCCGACGACACCACCGTGGCATACCAGCGCTGCCAGGCCATGGAGGCGGTCTGCCGCTCCAGCGTGTTGGTGCCGCGCCTGAACACATTGACATCGCTGTTGGCGAAGTTGCGCACGCCCGCCACCTGCCGGTCACCGCCCACCACCAGCACATCGCCCGTGACGGGCAACAGGGTTTGTCCGGCACAGAAGATGTCGGTGCCGGTGCTGTTGGGCAGCAGCGTCATCGATTCAACGCCGGTGCCGAGCCGAGGGTCCCAGACCGCGTAGTTCAGCGACGCGCCCTGCTCACCTTCCGGCGTCGAGCCGTAGGCCAGCACGCGACCGTCCGGCAGCAGCACGGTGTGCATCGGTATGACGGGCCAGTAGAACGGCGCGCCAAACACACCCTGCTGCGCCGCATTCACCGAGCCCGCCGGGCTGACCCACGCGGCCGGCCCGACACGCCGGGCCTGGCTACCCGGCCAGGCCAGCGGCACGCCGGCACCCAGCCCGCGGTCGACCAGGGCCGGGCGACTCTGCAGCAGGTCTTCCGGCAACGCCGGTCTGCCCACCACGGCGGCCCGGGTGATGGCCGGCAGCACGGCCACGGCCATCAATGCGCACACCCCAGCCGACACCCTGAACGACATCCCCAAGGACGCCCACTGGCGTCCGCCCGCCGGCAGGGTTTTTCGAACAGGCAGGGGCGAAAAATCGATGGCGCTCATGGCGAACCTCCTCGGGTGGAATGGCGGCTTGCAATACGTGATGAAACAAGTGTGGTGAAACTACCGGTCCACGTCACTCCCACACCACACAAGCAGGTACGTTGACGTGACGTTCACGCCACGCCTTCATCAGCAGATCACGGCACCGTCAATGCCGTGTCACCTGCACGTGGTGCCTGTTTCAGGGCAGGCTCACAGCGCCAAGGTGGTGCGGTGGGTGCCGTTGTCCTGTCCGGCGCCGCGGCTGGCCTCGAACAGGAACCAGATGCGCTGCTCTCCCTGATCGATCCAGGTTTCCAGCAGGCTATTGGTGCCCACGTCGCCGTGCTCGGCGCACAAGGCATGTGCGCGACGCAACTGGCGCACCAACATGCGGCTGTCTTCGCGCAGCTCCGCCATCATGTCTGGCGGGTCCACGAAGGCGGCGTCGTTGTCGAGCACGCGTTGCAGGCGGCTGATCTCGCCGATCGAATGCACCGTGCGCCCCCCTAACTTGCGGCAGCGCTCGGCCAGCGGGTCGGTCATCGCCCACAGCTGCGCGGCTTGCTCATCCAGCATCAGGTGCAGGTCGCGGAAGTGAACGCCGCTCATGTGCCAATGGAAGTTCTTGGTCTTCACATACAGCGCAAACACATCGGCCAGCAGCACCGACAGGGTGTTCGAAATCTGCTCGGTGGCGGGGCTCTTCAGATCAGTGGGGGTGCTGAGCGGTGCTGCTCGGCGCTCTTGCAACTCAGCCGTGCTGGCTGCGGACGAAGAGCTGGGCGAATGAGAAGATGGGTTCATGGTGGGCCTGCTGGTTGTGCGCCCATGGCCGGGCAACATGCACGGGTTTCAGAGCGCCTGCACTGATGCTGGCGGCAGGCCCGGCCAGCGTCGGTTCGCCAGCGAACCCTGACCTGGGGGCCTCGGGCCACCGCACAGACGCGGCACACGCACAGGCTCACGCTGTGGGCCATGCCCGCTGCTCGCCCTGAACCACCTGCCAACCCTTACACCGTGCTGGGCGTGGCCACCAACGCCACCGAGCAGGAGATCAAGCAGGCCTGGCGGCGGCAGGCCCGGCGCTACCACCCCGATGTGAGCAAGGCGCCCGATGCCGAAGCCCGCTTCAAGGCCCTGGCCGATGCCCACCGGCTGCTGAAGGACCCGGCCCGCCGCGCCGCCTATGACCGCGGCGATCCCGACCCCGAAACCCATCCCGGCTTCCACCAACCACCGCCGCAGCGCAGCACTCGGCCGTCACAGCGCGCGCAGCGGCGCCCGGCGGGCCGGGGCCCGTCCATCGACGAAGACTTCTTCTCGGGCACGCAGGGCGACAGCGCCAGCGAGTTGCTCGAAGCCCTGCTGCGCCAGCACCAGCAAGACACCCCACCGCAAGACCAGACCGCCGAGCTGCAGATCAGCGTGGAAGAGGCCTGCACGGGTGGCCACCGCCTGGTGCAGCTGCAGGGCCACCACCACAGCGGCCAGAGCGATGGCCTGCGAGAGCTGGACGTGACCATTCCACCGGGCATGGCCGACGGCCAACGCCTGCGGCTGGCCGGCCAGGCGGGCGTGGACGCCCTCGGGCGGCATGGCGACGTGGTGCTTACCGTGCACCTGCAGCCACACCCCCTGTTCAGCGTGCAAGGCCGAGACATCAGCCTGCAGCTGCCAGTGACCCCGTGGGAAGCCGCGCTGGGCGCCCAGGTGACGCTGCCGACCCCCACCGGCTCACTCACGCTGACCGTGCCGCCCGACAGCCCGGGCGGACGCCGCCTGCGCCTGAGTGGCCGCGGCATCCCGGGCAAGCCTGCGGGCGATCTGTATGCCGTGCTGCAGCTGGTGCTGCCACGTGCCGACACGCCCGATGCCCGCGCCGCTTATGCCGAGTTCGCGCGGCAGCTGCCGTTTGATGCCCGCCCTGCCTGGGCGCATTGATTGAACCGCTCAGGCGCAGCAGGTGAGCCACCCCGCCCCTGTCGGGTGGCGCACAGACGCTGCGGCCTCAAAGGCCTACAACGCCTCATCACCCGTGACACCCCGTGACACCGCATCCAACAAATCCACAAACCCCGAAAGCCCACCATGACCCGCACCCCCACCCAGACCCCGACCTTTCGCCCCTCCCCCATCTGGCTCGCCGCCCTGGTGCTCACCGGCTTCGGCGCATCCGCCCAAGCTCAAGGCCAGGACCAGCCCTACTACTACGGTGGCCTGTCGCTCGGCAGCTCACGCGCGCTGCTCGATGAAGGCGCCATCGCCGAATCCCAGCGCCTCAGCGGCGGCAATGCCGTGACCATCACCGGCATCAGCGAGGACACCCGAGACACCAGCTACCGCGTCTTCTTGGGCTACCAGTTCAACCGCAACATCGGCCTGGAAGCCAGCTTCTTCCAGTTGGGCCGCTTCCACCTGCAGGCCGACACCCTGCCCACCGGCACGCTGAACGGCGAGCTGAAGATGCAGGGTGGTGGGCTTGATGTGGTGGGCGCCATGCCGCTGGGTGAACAGCTCTCGTTCCTGGCCCGCGTGGGTGGCCAATACGCCAAGACGGTCGGCGTGTTCAGCGGCTCCGGCGCGTTCGTGGTGAACAACCCGTCGCCCAGCCACCGTGAGCTGAACTACAAGGTTGGCGTGGGCCTGCAATACGCCTTCAGCGCGAACTTCCTGATGCGGGCCGAGGCCGAGCAATACCGGGTCAATGACGCGATGGGCAACCATGGTCGTGTGCAGGTGGCGTCCATCAGCCTGGTGATGCCGTTTGGCGAAGGCGCCGGCATGCGGCGCACCGCACGCGCCATGCCGATGAGCTACGCGCCCCCTGCCGCCGGCCCGGCCCCCACGCCAGCCCCGATGCCTGAGCCGGTGGTGGTGGCCGCCGCCCCCATGGTGGTGCCGGCACCGCCGCCCGCCATGCCGAAGCGGGTGAGCTTTTCGGCTGATGCGCTGTTCGACTTTGACAAGGCCAGCCTGCGCACCGAAGGCAAGTCGGCGCTCGACGCCTTCGCCCGTGACATGGCCGGCACCCAGTTCGACCTGATCGTGGTGGAAGGCCATGCTGACCGCACCGGGTCGGCCGCCTACAACCAGAAGCTCTCGCTGCAACGGGCCGACACCGTGAAGGCCTGGCTGGTGTCTTCCGGCGGGTTTGATGCAACGCGCATCAGTACCGCTGGCATGGGTGAGCGCGCGCCCACGACACAGCCTGCTGACTGCAAGGCCAGCCTGCCGACGACCGAGTTGCGGGCCTGCCTGCAACCCGACCGCCGGGTGGACGTGGACGTGAGCGGCACGCGCTGAGCGCCGGCCCATGCGCTGGTTCACTCTGGAGCACAGCCGTGCGGCGTGGTGGGCGGACATCGCCCTCTACGCCGCAGCGTCCTTGTCGCTGTGCCTCACCCTGCTGGCCGGCAGCCCGGCTGGCAGCGGCCTGACACTCACGCTGTGGGCGGTCGCCGGTGTCGCCAGCTGGACGCTGGTGGAATATGTGCTGCACCGCTTCGTGCTGCACGGCCTGCCGCCCTTCAGCGACTGGCATGCCGAGCACCACCGCCGCCCCACCGCGCTGATCGCCTCACCGACGTGGATCACTGTGCTGCTGTTCCTCGGGCTGGCGGCTGGCCCGGCCTGGTGGCTGCTGGGCCGCTGGCCGGCCTGCGCGCTGAGCTTCGGCCTGGTCACCGGCTACCTGGGGTATGGCCTTGCGCACCATGCCACGCACCACCGCGTGCCGTGGCTGTCACCCCGCAACGCGTGGCTGGCCCGGCGGCGCCGCAGTCATGCGCTGCACCATGCCCACCACGGCCACGCCGTGATGTTCCCTGAGGCTGGCAGCCGGCACTTCGGGGTGACGCTGGACTTCTGGGACCAGGTGTTCGGCACGGCGTCTGCCCCTGCGCCGGGCCGGCAACGCTGATGCCCGACAACCCCACGCCCGCCACCCCCGTGAGCACGCCGGCGGCTCCGGCCGTCACAGCTGCGCCCGCAAACCCAACCACGAACCCACCCACAAATCCACCCATCACCACCGCCACCGGCGCTGCCACCCCACCGCCCCTGCACCCAGACCAGCACCCGCGCTGGCACTGGCTGCTGGCGCGGTCCGGGCGCATCGGCACCGGCGTGGTGGTGCTGGCCGCTGCGGCGTGGTTCGGGCCTGACCTGGTGCTGGGGCCACGCGTTGAGCTGCTCACGGTGCGCCAGGGCGATCTGGTGCAAACCGTGGTGGCCAGTGGCCGCGTGGCGGCGCCGCACCGCGTGAGCGTGGGCGTGCAGATCACCGGCACCGTGGCGGACGTGCCGGTGCAGGAAGGCCAAACCGTGGCCAGCGGCGACGTGCTGATCCGCCTGAACGACACCGAACTGCAGGCCACGCTGCTGCAGGCGCGGCTGAACAGCGCCCAGGCCGACGCTCGGCTGCGCAGCCTGCAAGCCCTGCAGGCCCCGCTGGCCGCCCAAGCCGTGCTGCAGGCCAGCGCAACGCACACCCAGATGCAGCGCACCCTGCTGCGCAGCCGCGAGCTGGTGGCCCAGGGCTTCATCGGCCAGGCCGCGCTCGACGACAGTCTGCGCGCCGAACGGGTGGCCGCCGCGCAACTCGACATCACCAAGCGGCAATGGGCCAGCGCCCTGCCCGCCGGCACAGATCACCAGCTGGCCCTGACCACGCTGGCCCTGGCCCGGGCCGGTGACGACGCCGCTCGCGCCCGCCTGGCCTACGCCGTGGTGCGCGCCCCGGCCAGCGGCGTGTTGATCGCCCGTGCGGTAGAGCCCGGTGACGTGGTGCAGCCGGGCAAGGTGCTGATGCTGCTTTCACCCGCAGGCAGCACCGAGCTGGTGGTGCAGATCGACGAGCGCAACCTGCGCCTGATGCGCACCGGGCTGACCGCGCTCGCCTCGGCCGATGCCTACCCGAACGAACGCTTCGACGCCCGCCTCGTGTTCATCAACCCCGGTGTCGACGCCGAACGCGGTGCGGTGGAAGTGAAGCTGGCCGTGCCCCGCCCACCGCCCACGCTGGCGCAAGACATGACCGTGTCGGTTGACATTGAGGTGGCCCGGCGCACGAACGCGGTGCTCATCCCGACGGCCGCCGTGCACGATGCCGACACCGCCACCCCGTGGGTGCTGCGCCTGGAAGGACGCCATGCCCGGCGCGTGGCCGTGGTGCCGGGCCTGCGCAGCGGCAGCCAGTTGCAGGCCCTGCCCGGGCCGGTGGGCAGCGATGACAGCAAGGACAACAACAACAGCAGCGCACCGCCTCTGAAAGCCGGTGACCGGCTGGTGCCGGTGGCGACCGCCAGCATCGTGGCGGGCCAACGGTTGCGCGCTGCGGGGCCTGCGTCAGCCGCCAGCAGCGCGGCCTCGGCGGCTTCAGCCGTGGTGAAAACGCCCACGCAGCCAACGGCGCCCTGAGCACCGAGTTGCACCACTGAGCCGCACCACTGAGCCGCACCACCAAGCCACCCCATGCCGCCCGACGCCCTGAGCCCCACCGCACCGCCGCAACCCGCCCCCCAGACGCCACCCTCATCGGCCACGGCCAACCTGCCCGTGCTGGCCCGGTGGCAGCCGTTTGAATGGATCGTCGCGCTGCGCTTCCTGCGCGAGGGCCGCATCCAGACGGCCTTCATCATTGGCGTCGTGGCCATTGGCGTGGCCGTCATCGTGTTCATGTCCGCCTTGCTCTCGGGCCTGCAGAGCAACTTCGTTCGGCGCGTGTTGACGGGTCAAGCGCACATCCAGTTGCTGCCGCCCAAAGAGGTGGCGCGGCCGCTGCGCCTGTGGCCTGGCCCCGGCGGCGGCCAGCTCACGCCCGAGCTGATCGAAGGCGCCATCCTGCAATCACCCACCCAGCGCACCAAGCACCTCGACCAATGGCAGGCGCTGGCCGTGCAGATCCGCCAGATGCCGGAGGTGAAGGTGGTGTCACCGGCCGCCACCGGCTCGATGCTGGTGGTGCGGGGTGATGCCAGCCGGTCCATCTCGACCCTCGGCATTGACCCCGCGCTGTACTTCCGCATCGTCACGATGGACGACAAGCTGGTGGCCGGCACCACCCGTCTGGGCAGCAGCGACATCCTCATCGGCATCGAGCTGGCGGCCGACCTGGGCGTGGGCATGGGCGACAAGCTGCGCGTCACCTCGGCCACCGGAACGGCCAGCACACTCACCATTTCCGGCCTGTTCGACCTGGGCAACAAGGGCGCCAATGCGCGCAACCACCTTCGTGGCCCTGCGCACCGCGCAAAGCCTGCTCGGCCTGCCCGGCGGCGTGACGGTGCTGGACGTGACCGTGACCGACCCCTACGCCGCCGAAATCGTCGCCCAGCGCATCACCAGCGACACCGGCGTGCAGGCCGACAGCTGGATCAAGACCAACGCGCAGTTCTTCACCGCGGTGAATGCGCAGCAAAGCTCGAACACCGTGATCCGGGCCTTCGTGGCGCTGTCGGTAGCCATGGGCATTGCCAGCGTGCTGGTGGTGTCGGTAGTGCAGCGCTCACGCGAGATCGGCATCTTGCGGGCCATGGGCGTGACGCGTGCGCAGGTGCTGCGGCTGTTCCTCATCCAGGGCGGCCTGCTGGGCCTGGGCGGCGCCATCGTGGGCTGCGCGCTGGGGGCAGGCTCCTTGCTGGCGTGGCAGACGCTGGTGCGCAATGCCGACGGCACGGCGCTTTTCCCGATCAACCTGTCGCCGATGCTGTTTGTGGTGACGCTGGCCCTGGCCACGCTCACCGGGTTGGCAGCTGCGTTTGCGCCTGCCTTGCGGGCAGCAAGGCTTGACCCGGTGGAGGCGATTGGTGGGTGAAGTTGTCAAAGCGGTCGACAAAGCGCCCGTCACTGCGCCCGTGACTGCGCCAGCCACCGCACCGGCCACTGCAACCACAGCGCCCCTGCTGGTGCTGCGCGGTGTGCGCAAGTCGTACAACCTCGGTCAGCGCAATGAGTGCGAGGTGCTGCACGGCATCGATTTGACGCTGGAACGCGGCGCCTTCTGCGCGGTGGTCGGGCCTTCGGGCTCGGGCAAGAGCACGCTGCTCAACATCGTCGGCCTGCTGGACCGACCCACCCACGGCAGCCTGGCCTTGATGGGCCAGGAAACCACCACGCTGGACGACGCCGGCCTGACCCGGCTGCGCGGCCAGCGCATCGGCTTCGTGTTCCAGTACCACCACCTGCTGGGTGCGTTCACCGCACTTGAAAACGTGCTGATGCCGCTGCTCGGCGACGCCGGTTTCGCCACCCGCGCGATGACCGAACACGCCGCCGAGTTGCTGGACAGTGTCGGGCTGACGCCCTGGCGCGACCAGCTGGCCGACCAGCTCAGCGGTGGCCAGCAACAACGCGTGGCGCTGGCTCGCGCGCTGGCCATGTCGCCGGCCCTGCTGCTGGCCGACGAGCCCACCGGCAACCTCGATACCGTGAGTGCCGACGCCGTGTTCGCCCTGCTGCGCCATGTGAACAAGACCCAGGGCACCAGCGTGCTCTTCGTGACCCACAACCCCGAACTGGCGGCGCGCTGCGACCACACCATCGAGGTGGTCGATGGCCACCTGCTGCCGGCCGGTGCGCGCTGACGCACAGACCCGCCGCGTGCCAGGCCCCATCGTGAAGCCCTGACCCACAGCCCTGATCGGACACCCCATGAACTACGAAGACCGCGACCCCTACGGCATGTACCGCCGCCTCAACCTGGACAGCGATTCAACACCGCACAAAGGCCCGGGCCCATCGCTGATGGGTGCCAACACGCTGATCGGCAATGACGTGTTCAACGATGACCACGAGAAGCTCGGCGACATCAAGGAAATCATGCTGCACGTGCACAGCGGCCGCGTGGGCTACGCCGTGCTGTCGTTCGGCGGCTTCTTCGGCCTGGGCGACAAGCTCTTCGCCGTGCCGTGGGCCGCGCTGACGTTGGACACCGTGAACAAGCGCTTCATGCTCAAGGTGCCCAAGGAACGCCTGAGCGAGGCCCCCGGCTTCGCCAAGGACAACTGGCCCGACATGGCCGACAGCACCTGGTCCCAGGGCATCCACCATTGGTACGGCCTGACGGAAGCGGGCGACAGCGACTCCTGATCGGCACGGCAAGCGTGGTGCCGATCACGGGCAAATGTCAGTGGTCGGCCCAGCGCGCGCGGATGTCGAGGATCTCGGGCAGGTGGCGCACGAAATGCGTCACCACCTCGGGGTCGAAGTGTTTGCCGGATTCGTCGTGCAGCAACTGCACGGCACGGTCAATCTCCCAGGTCGCCTTGTAGGGCCGCACGCTGGTCAGCGCGTCAAATACGTCGGCCAGCGCCACGATGCGCGCTTCCAGCGGAATGTCGGTACCGGCCAGGCCCTGCGGATAGCCCGAGCCATTCCACTTCTCGTGGTGGCACAGGGCCACGCGACGCGCCATCTGCAGCACCCGCGCGCTGTGCTGGCCGATGATCTCGGCGCCGATCAAAGGGTGCTGGCGCATGCGCTCCCACTCCGGCCCGTCCAGCGGCCCGGGCTTGAGCAGGATGGCATCTGAAATGCCGATCTTGCCCACGTCGTGCATGGCGGCGGCATTCAGCAAGTCATCGGCTTCCGCCTCCGTCATGCCCATCGAGCGGCCCACCACCTGCGAGAAGTGGCTCATGCGCATCACGTGGAGGCCGGTTTCGTTGTCGCGGTATTCACCGGCGCGGCCAAGGCATTGCACGATGGCCAGGCGGCTGGCGCGCAGCTCGTCGGCCGCCACCAGCGACAGGTGGGTTTTCACACGGGCCAGCACGATGGGTCCGCTCACCGGCTTGGTGATGTAGTCCACCGCGCCCGCCGCAAAGCCGTCGGCCTCATGTTGCGGGTCAGACAGCGCAGTGACGAAGATCACCGGCACACCGCGGGTGGCAGTTGACGCTTTCAGCGCGGCACACACCTCCAGCCCACTCATGCCGGGCATCATCACGTCGAGCAGGATGAGGTCGGGTGGCGATTGCTCCACCAGCTCCAGCGCCTTGGCGCCGTCGCGCGCGAAGGCCAGGCGGTAGTCCTTCTGCAGGATCAGGCGCAGCACCTGCAGGTTGGCAGGCTCGTCGTCCACCACCAGCACCCGCGGACGCTTATCGGGCAGCGTGGCGCTTGCTGCCGTGGTGTTCGTCGTTGTGTCGGTCGTTGTGTCGGTCGTGGTGCCCGTCGTTTGGTCGGTCGTCATGCCATCTCCTCCAGGCGGCGTGCCAGCCAGGCACGGGCCTCGTCAAACTCGAAGCTATCCACCCTGTCGATCAGCTGCTGGCGTTCAGGCTCAGGCAGTGCCGCCAGCACGGCCTGGTAGGCGGTGTCTGGCAGCTCGCCACGGGCCAGGCCGGCGGCCAGACTGTCGGCCGCGGCTTGCGGCCAGGCCGTCAGCATGGCCGGGGCCGCCGCAGCTGGCGACCCAGCGGCAGCGGCCGCCAAGGCCAGCGCACCGTTCATGGCCAGCAAGCGCGCATGCAGCGCGTCCCACTCGGCCGTCACTTGCTCACCATAAGCACTGCGCTCCAGTTGCTCGCAGGTCGAGGCCAGGCTGGTCAAGCCGAAGTTGGCGCAGGCCCCGCGCAGCTTGTGGGCCGCCGCTGAGGCCGTCTCAGGCGCAGGCGGTGTCCAGTGTTTCAGGCTGTCCCGCAGGAAGCGGCCGAGTTGGCTGCGCCAGGTTCCCAGGTCACCCCAGCGCGCCAGGGCTTCGGGCCAATCCACGGCATCCGGCAAGCCGGGCATGCCAGCATCGGGCGAGGGCGCGCTCACCGTGGTCGTTGCGCCCACAGGCCCGGCAGCCACACCCAGCACACGCGCCATTTCAACCAGCAGCTTCTGCCAGTCGATGGGCTTGGCCACGAAGCCGTCCATGCCGGCCGCGATGGTGTCTGCACGGTCGTCCTCACTGGCGCTGGCGGTGAGGGCGATCACCGGCAGCCGGGGCCGGCCGTGCGCAAGCTCGAAGGCGCGCAGGCCCGCGCAAGCCTGCAGCCCGTCCAGCCGCGGCATCTGCACGTCCAGCAGGGCCATGTCGAACGTGCCTGTGCACAGCAGGTCGAGTGCTTCCTGACCGTCCTGTACCAGCGTCAGTCGGTGGCCCATCGCGCTCAGGCGCAGCTCCAGCAGGCGGAGGTTTTCAGGGACGTCGTCGGCGGCCAGCAGGTTCAGCGGCGGCAGTGCCACGGCATGACTGCCACGTGCGGCTGGCGCCGGGGCCTGGCCGGCCGGCAGAGGCACACGAATCCAGAAGCGGCTGCCCTGCCCCACCGTGCTCTGTACCCCGATTTCGCCTTGCATCAGCTGCACCAGCTGGCGCGCAATCGTGGTGCCGAGGCCGGTGCCGCCAAAACGCCGGGTGGTGCTGGCATCCGCCTGCGAAAACGGATCGAAGATCGCCTCGAGCCGGTCCGCCGGAATGCCGATGCCGGTGTCTCGCACCTCCATCTCCAGGGCACCGCCTGCCACCAGCTGCGCCGACAGCGTGACGGAGCCCTGCTCGGTGAACTTCACCGCATTGCCCACCAGGTTGATCAGCACCTGGCGCAGCCGCATCGGATCTCCCCGGTGGTGTGCGGGCACCGTGTCGGCCACATCCAGCACCAGCGCCAGGCCCTTGCGATCCGCCGTGATCTGCAGCGTGTCGATCACGTCGGCGCACAACTGGCGCAGGGAGAAATCCTGCTGCTCCAGCTGCATCGCGCCGTGGTCGAGCTTGGCGGTGTCGAGGATGCCGTTGAGCAGATCGAGCAAGGCCCGGGCAGACCGGTGGATCACCTGCAGATGCTGGCGGGCATCAGGCCCCAGGTCACCGTCCAGCGCCACTTCGCTGAAGCCGATGATGGCGTTCATCGGGGTGCGGATTTCGTGGCTCATGTTGGCCAGGAAGGTGCTCTTGGCGGCGGCGGCCTGCTCGGCGCGACTCTTGGCCTGGCGCAGGTCCAGCTCCATCGCATGGCGCTCGGTCAGGTCATTGACGAACTTGATAATGCGCAGCGGCCGGCCGTTGGCATCAAGGATGGGGTTGTAGGTGGCCTGGATCCAGATGTGTCGGCCGTCGGCGCCCACGCGCTCGAAGTCACCGGTGCGGAACTCGCCGCGACGCAGGGCCGCCCAATGCTCCCGGTAGGCCTCGCTCTGCACTTCCTCGGGCAGGCACAAGGCACTGTGGTGCTGGCCGTACAAGGTGTGTGTCGTGTGGCCGGTCAGGCTCAGGAACGCCTCATTGGCACTGAGCACGCAGCCGGCCATGTCGAACTCCACCACCACCAGCGCGCGCCGGATGGCAGCCTGCACACCTTCCAGCTCGGCCTGCCGGCGCTGGGCCTCGGTGATGTCGGTGACAAAGGCCACGCCCAGGCGGTCGCCATCGTGATCACTGTGGCCGATGGCCAGGCGCAGCAGCACCACGCTGCCATCCGCGCGCCGGGCGCTGGTCTCGATCACGCCGTCGAGTTGCGCGGCGTAGTCATGGGGCAGATCGGGAATGAGTGTGGTCAGGGCCTGGCCGATCAGGCGAGCTTCGGGCAGGCCGAAGATCAGCTCGGCCGCGCGATTGGCGGCCACGATGACACCGGCGCCATCCATGCGAATGACGCCGTCCACCGCGGTGTCGACCAGCGCCTGCAACCGCGCTTCGCTGGTCACCTTGTCCCGGAAGAGCTGCCGCTGCGCGACCAGGGCATACAAGCCCACGGCCAGTGCGCCCATGGTCAGCGCGGCCAGGGCAATCGCCATGGCCAGTTCCACATGCATCAGTTGGGTGACGCCCTCGATCTCCGCCACGCCGATGAAGCGCGTGGCGCCCATCGCCGTGTAGTGCATGCCGCTGATGGCCCCGCCCAGCACCGCACCCGCCACCACCGTGCGCAGGCGCCAGCTGGCCAGCGGCGAGCGGCGCAGGCCGTGGTGCATCCACAGAGCGGCGACCGACAGGGCCACTGCCACGACGATCGACAAGCCGAACCAGGTCGGGTCATAGCGCACCTGCGCCGACGAGCGCAGCGCGCCCATGCCGCCGTAATGCATCAGGCCGATGCCACTGCCCATCATCACGCCGGCCACCAGCAACTGCAGTGGCGACAGGGTCGGGCGAATGAGCGTGCGCAATGCCACCCAGGCGGCACCCAGCGACGGCACGATGGACAACATCGTCCAGAGCGGGTCGTAGTCCGCCTTCACGCAGAACTGGAAAGCCAGCATGCCGATGAAGTGCATGGTCCACACGCCACCGCCCAGGCTGATGGCGCCAGCGGCCAGCGCCCCGGCCCGCAGCTTGCGGTTGCGCGTGGCGCGCGCCTTGTCCACCAGCGACAAGGCCATGAAGGAGGTGAGAAACGCCACCAGCACCGACAAGCCCACCAGCAGCGGGTCGTGCGAGCCCGGCAGCAGCAGGGTCTCTGGTACCTCGTCGAGCAGAAAAAATCGTGCGATCAGGTCCATGGCTGGCCGGCGCCGTGGCCGGGTGAGCTGAAGCTGGCAGTCGACATGACTGCGCGAATCCAGTTTTCCCGACAAGCCGCCCCGGCATTCGGCGGAAAAAGGTCTGGATTGACCATCTGATGCCGCTTGTCGAGGCGCCGCGTTCAAACGGACACACGGCAAAAACACCATTTACATACAAATACGAATCAATCTCATTAAGATTAACGTAGACTGCTGGCTTGCCCACGGGCACCGCCCTGCACCCGCCACAGACAACACCATGACCTACTCGCCCAGCATCTACGCACACACTCGCAACGCCGTCGCGCTGGCCGCCTTGACGGCCTTGGGCACCGCCCATGCGCAGGCGGTGGCCCAGCCCGAGCCCACGTTGGCTGCACAACAAGCCGAGGTGTCGCCGGAGAAGGTCGAGATCACCGCCAAGCGCGAACGCCGGGTATCCAAAGGCGCGACCAACCTCGCGCTGACGATCAAGGAGACGCCTCAATCGATCAGCACCATCGACCAGCAGACCCTGCGTGATTTCGGCGCGAGCGGCAGCAACGATGCCTTGCGCCTGGGCACAGGCCTGACGGTCGACGAATGGGAAACCAACCGCACCAACTACAGCGCGCGCGGGTTTGACGTGATGCTGACCCAGGTCGATGGCCTGGGCATGACCAATGAATGGGGCCTGGTGGAGGGCCAGCAGGACACCTATCTGTTCGAGAGCATCGAGCTGGTGCGAGGCGCCAACGGGCTGCTGACCGGCGTCGGCAATGCCTCGGGCACGATCAACTACATCCGCAAGCGCCCGACCAACAAGGACGGTGGTGAGCTGATCGCCACCGCTGGCTCCAACGGCCTGGGTCGCCTGGCCATCGACTACAACAAGGTGCTGACGACCGACGGCGCCTGGGCCGGCCGGCTGGTGGCCGCCTTCGAGGACAAGGACTCGTACCTGCGCGCGCTGCACGACCGGCGCGGCACGCTGTATGGCGTCGTCGAGGGCCAGATCGGCGACAACGGCACCTTGACGCTCGGCTTCAGCCACCAGGACGGCCGCCAGAAGTCGCCGATGTGGGGCTCTCTGACACTGCCTTATGCCGACGGCACGCTGGCGGAGTTCGATGTGTCGGCGTCGACCTCGCAGGACTGGACGTACTGGAACGTGCGCTCCACCAATCTGTTTGCCGAATACACCCACAGCCTGTCGCCCGACTGGGAAGCCAAGCTGACCTACAGCCACAACCAGGGCACCACGGCCACCAAGCTGTTCTACGCCTACAGCCTGACCGGCCACCTGAACGCCGACAACACCGGTTTGTCAGCCTGGCCCTACCGCAGCGAGGGCGAGACCCGCAGCAACGTCCTCAATCTCAACCTCAGTGGTCGTTTCAAGGCCTTTGGCCGCCAGCATGACGCCGTGATCGGGCTCACCCAGTCCCGGCAGACCAGCGTCACCGACACCTATGCCGTCACCAGTGCCCCGTCCGCGGTTCTGCCGGCCTTTCCCTATGCCGGCGATGTCTACGCCGAGCCGGTCTGGGGTGACAAGTCGGTGGCGTCCGACGGCAACCAGCGCCTGACGCGCTTCTATGCAGCCACCCGCCTGTCGCTGACCGACCGGCTCAAGGCCATCGCCGGCCTCAATGCCATCAGCCTGAAACGCGATGGCACCTCGATCTACGGCGGCGGCGTCAATCTCGACAACGAGACGACGGAGAAGGTCAGCCCCTATGCGGGCCTGACCTACGAGCTGACGCCCGCTACGCTGGTCTACGCCTCGTACTCCGACATCTTCCAGGCCCAGGACCAGCGCGATGTGAACGGCGCCTTCCTGGCGCCCATGAAGGGCTTGAATGCCGAAGCCGGCGTCAAGACCGACTGGCTGGGCGGCCAGTTGTTGACCAGCCTGGCCGTGTTCACCGGCACGCAGAAAGGGTTGGCCACCATCGACGGATTTGATCCAGTGGCACAAGACACCTACTACGCACCCAAGGACGTGAAGTCACGCGGCTTCGAGATCGAGGCCACCGGCCGGCTCAGCGCAGACACCCGGCTCACCGCTGGCTTCACCTCGCTCCAGCTGACCGGCCCGGACGGCAACGACATTTATGAATGGGTGCCGCGCCGCACGCTGAAGCTGCGCGCCGACACGCGCGTGGCCATGCTGCCGCAGCTGCGTGTGGGCGGTGGCGTGCGCTGGCAGTCCGGCATCTCGAAGAACGCAGGCGCCAGCCAAGGTGCCTATGCCGTGGCCGACGCCTATGCGGCCTATGCGCTGAACGAAGCCGCCACCCTCCGCGTCAACGTCAACAACCTGTTCGACCAGAAGTACCTGCGCACGGTGCAATACGGCGCGATCTACGGCGCACCGCGCACGGCGTCGATCTCGCTGGAGCACAAGCTCTGATCACGCGCCAGCAAGCCGCCCAGCCATGACCCGCAACGCGCGCATCGCCACACCCTTCCCCCAGCTGGACATCGGCCTGCGCATCGTCTGCGCCACCCTGGGCGGCTGGGCCTTTTCCTGGGGCCTGGTGGCCTGCGGCACCGCCGCCCTGGCTGGCCTCGGCCTGTCGTTCCACGACGCCGAGGCCGTCATGCAGATGCTGGGTCTGCTGAGCCTGCTGGGCGTCCTGCTCTGGTCAATCGCCGGCGCCAGTGTCTTGCGCATCGTCGGCGGACTGGCCATTGGTGCCACGCTGCTCAACCTTGGCGCCTGGCTGCTGCAGCGCGCCCTGCTGGCCTGAAGGATTCGCTCCATGTTCACCCGCTTCCATCTCTCCATGGCCTGGCTGCACACCTGGTTCGGCCTGGTGCTCGGTTATGTGCTGATGGCGTGCTTTTTCTTTGGCACGCTGTCGGTGTTCGACCGCGAGTTCGACCGATGGGCGCTGCCGGAAACGCGCTTCGAGCCGCAGCCCATGCCGTCCTTCGACAAGGTGCTCCAGCCGGCCTTCGCGCAGCTGCAACCCAGCCCGGTTGAATACGACCTCCAGATGCCGGTGCTGCACGACCCGGCGCTCGGCGCACCCACGCCGCGCCTGCAATTGCCGCCCGACGAATACTGGGCCTACACCACGCACCGCGACCCGGTGCTGGCCATCGGTGCCGGCTTTAGGGTGCCGCTGGCCAAAGACCCGACCGCGGAAAACCACATCCACGGGGACGCCACGCTCGACCCACGTACAGGCGCCCTGGTCCGCGCAGACCAGCTGAAGATCGGCAGCCAGTGGTTCTATCCCATGCATTACGGCCTGAACTGGCAGTGGAACAACCTGGGCATCTACATCGTCGGCCTGGCTGCGCTGGGCATGCTGGCCGCCTTGGTCAGCGGCGTGGTCATGCACCGCAAGGTCTTCAAGGAGTTCTTCACTTTCCGGCCGAAAAAACACACCCAGCGCGCCACCCTGGACCTGCACAACCTCACCGGCGTGGTGGCCCTGCCTTTCCACTTCTTCTTTGCCTTCACCGGGCTGCTGATCTTCGCCGGCTACTACTGGTTCCCGGTGTCGCAGTTCCAGCTCAAGGCCCTGCATGACCGGCATGAGGTTGTTGAAGCCCGCGACACCGGCCTGCCGCACGCACGCTCGGGCGTCGCGGCACCGCTGGCCTCGGTCGATGCCATGGTGGCCGAGGCCCAGCGCCGCTGGGCGGCACGTGATGCGGCCGGCCAGGTCGGCTTTTTGCAGCTGCATCACATGGGTGACGCCAACGGCTATGTCAGCGTCTACCGCGCGGGTAGTGACCGCGTGGCCCTGGTGGGTGAGGGCATCCACTTCAAGGCCAGCACCGGTGAGGTGCTGCGCGAAGACCCGCCGCCCAGCGCCGTCGGCCAGGTGACCGAGTTCCTCACCGGTCTGCACCTGCAGCACTTCAAGCACTGGCTGCTGCGTTGGCTGTATGTGCTGGGCGGGCTGCTGGGCTGCGTGTGCATCGCCACCGGCTTTGTCTTCTTCGTGGAAAAGCGCAAGCAGCAGCACGCCAAGACTGACGTCCTGGGCAGCCGCCTGGTCGACGCACTGGCGGTGACCACCGTCACCGGCATGGTGCTGGCCGCCGTGGGCATGCTGGTGGCCAACCGCTTGCTGCCCGCCGAGCTGGCCAACAAGGGCGAGTGGGAGAAATGGAGCTTCTGGGGCGTGTGGCTGCTGGCCCTGTTGCACGCCCTGGCGCGCAGCGGCCCGGTGGCCCGGGCGCGCATCAATCCGGCCTGGCGCGAGCAAAGCTGGGCAGTGGCCGCGCTGGCCGTGGTGGCCGTGGTGCTCAATGCCCTCACCACGGGCGACCACCTGCTCAAGACCATCATCACCGAACCTTACTGGCCGGTGGCTGGTGTTGATCTGAGCCTGCTGGTCACCGCAGGCGTCGCCGTATGGGCGGCGCGGCACCTGGCGCGGCGAGAACGCCCGGCCACCGCGCCGACCACCAACGCCCATCCAACGCCACTGGCCGAGGTGGCCCATGGCTGAAGCACTCTGGCTGATCACCGCCGGCGCCCTCAGCCTGGCTGGCATGGCCTGGCTGGCGCTGGCGATGGAGGGGCACTGGAGCCAGGTGATGCAGCGCCCGGCTGAGGCGGCCATTCGCATCCGGCAAGCGCTGCGCATGTTCGGCGCCATCGCCCTCCCATTAGCGCTGCTGGCCTGCCTGCGGGCAGACCGGCCCTCCATGGCTGTGCTCGTCTGGCTGATGCTGCTGGCTGGCAGCGCGGTGCTGGTGGCCATGCTGCTGGCACACCGGCCGCGGGCCCTCCGTGCGGCGCTGCCACTCGGGGGGCCCGGGGGCCCGGGTATCAGACGCGGTGCTTCTTGAACCAGTCGCTGGCCAGCTTCTGCGCATAGGTGGCAGCGGCCTTGTCGTAGCTCGGCCGGTAGTCGGCATTGAAGCCGTGGTCAACGTCCGGAAACACCACGATCTCCGAGCCACTGCCGCCCTTGTTGATGAGGCCGCGCATCTTGGCGATGGTCTCTTGCTTGACGAAGGCATCGATGCCGGAATAAAGCCCCAGCACCGGCACCTTGATCGAGTCGGCGAAATCGATCGGATCCTGCGGGCGCAGCTCGGGCGTCTTCAGGCCTTCGAGCAGCCCGTAATACGCCACGGCGGCGTTCAGGTTGCCGTTGTGACGCGCATAGACCCAGGCCGTGCGGCCACCCCAGCAATAGCCGACCAGGCCGGTGCGCTTGGCATCGGCGTGGCCGCTGGCGCGGGCGAAGGCCAGCGTGGCGTCGAGGTCGGCGCACACCTGCGCGTCGGGCACCTTGGACACCACCTGCGACAGGATGGCCGGGATGTCGGTCATCTTCGCCACATCGCCCTGGCGAGCGAACATTTCCGGCGCGATGGCGTAGTAGCCCATCTTGGCGTAGCGGCGGCACATGTCCTTGATGTGCTCATGCACGCCGAAAATTTCCTGCACCACCAGCATCACCGGGAACTTGCCGGGGCCGGCGGGCATGGCCCGGTAGGCCGGAATCTTGCCGTCGGCGACCGGGATGCTGACCTCGCCGGCCACCAGGCCCTTGCTGTCGGTCGTGATGGCCTGGGCCAGCACAGGGTTGGATGCAACGGCAAAGCCGGAGGCCAGCGACGTCATCACGAAGCCGCGCCGTGACAGGCCGGCGTCGGCCTTGTCGACCGTCGGGGCGGGGTCGTTGAAGTCGATCGGCTCGAGTCCGTAGTCCATCAGTTTCATGAATGCTCCAAGGGTGATGAGAGAGTTGTTCGCCAGGCTCCGGTAGACCGGATGAGCCTCGGCGCCGCGTCGCAGTCTAAGCCGCGAAACCCAGGACCACGAGTGGCAAGAAAGACAATATTGATATCATTTCCGCCATGCAGATCCACATCCTTGCCCTCGACGGCGTCTTTGACCTCGGCCTGGCAGCCCTCACTGACACGCTGAGCACAGCCAGGCAACTGGCAGGCACGCTGGCGCAGGCACCGGCCCCCATCGACGTGACGGTGGTCGGCGTACGGCGTCGGGTGCGAACGGCCCAGGGCCTGACGGTGCCCGTGGTGCCGGTGCGCAGCGTGCGCAATCCCGACGTGGTGCTCGTGCCCGCGCTGGGCGCCAACATGCCCGACACATTGGCTGCGCGGCTGGCGCTTGCAGACGTGGCCGATGCAGCCGGCGCGTTGCAGCAATGGTCTGCCGCCGGGGCGGTGGTCGGCGCGGCGTGTACCGGCACCTTCGTGCTGGCGGAAAGCGCGCTGCTGGATGGCCAACGCGCCACGACCTCATGGTGGCTGGCCCCGATGTTTCGGCAGCGCTATCCGGACGTGCTGCTCAATGAATCCCGCATGCTCGTGAACTCGGCCGGTTTCACCACGGCCGGCGCCGCGCTGGCCCACCTCGATCTGGCCCTGGGCACGGTGCGCAGTTGCAGCCCTACGCTGGCAGCGCTGGCAGCCCGCTACCTGCTGGTCGAGGCGCGCGGCTCGCAAGCCGAATTCGTGATCCCCGACCACCTCGCGCACGCCGACCCGGTGGTCGAGCGCTTCGAGGACTGGGCTCGACAGCAGCTCGCGAACGGGTTTTCGCTGGCCGAGGCAGCGGCCGCCACGGGCGCCAGCGAACGCACCTTGGCGCGGCGTCTGCAGGTGGTGCTTGGCAAGTCACCGCTGTCGTATTTCCAGGATCTGCGCGTCGAGCGGGCCGTGCATCTGCTGCGCACCAGCACCGACAGCGTGGACCAGATCGCGGCACAGATCGGCTACTCCGACGGGGTCACCCTGCGCACCTTGCTGCGCCGCAAGCTGGGCCGCGGCGTGAGGGAGCTGCGCGCCGGCTCGTGATCGGGCGGGTGGGGGCCTGCCGCCTGCGCGGTGAAGACGGGAGCAGCCGCTCCAGGGCCGTGCGTATCATCCCTGCGGCGGGCGAGTCCGCTCGCTGAAGGCCTCGCCTCCCCTCGACTGTCATGGCGCATGAACAAGCTGTTTACCACGATCACCGTTGCCCTCTTCGCCTTCGTCTGCCCGCCGAGCTCACTCGCGCGAGACGTCAAGGCCATCCCTGCGCCTCTGGCGGCAGTCATCGAGCTGACCCGCGACACTCGAGTCGACCTCGAGCTTTGTGTTCACCTGGGGAGGGAGCGTTCGATGCAAATCTTCACGATCTTTCGCGACATGGGTCAGACGATCGACGGGCAGTTGATGGGCTACGTCGACGAGGCGATGATTGCAAACGCACAGAAAGCCGAAGACGAATGCAAGGCCTCGGTCCTGCCTAGTTTCGACAAGCGAGTTCAGAACCTGCGTCGATTCTCATCGCCCTGCAAGGCATTCGCGGAAGCGGTGGCTGACCTGCGCAAGGGCATCACGCTTGCGCACGATGAGAACAGGGTGCCTTCGGTCGGGGAGCCCAGGGAAGCCTACATCAGCAGGACCAATGGATTCCTCGAACGCTTTCTTGTGTATTCCAGGGGGCCGCAAGAGCACGTCTACAAACACTGTCGGCCACCCACCAGTAAACGCACCCTGCCTCCTCGCTCGGGCAGCCCCGCTTTGACAAGGCCCGCGGGCTGTCGTGAGCACTGTTCTGTGTTGCTGCTACCGGCCAGCGGGCCAGTGTGACGCTGATCTACTCGCCTGAGCGGCTGCAGCCTGGCTCCGGGTGACACGGCAACTCGGCCATGCCGCTCAAGCCGGCCCGATATCCGACTGATAGCGCCGCAGCATCTCTGCCTGGGTTTCAGCAGGGGCAGTCTGCCCTGTCTGGCTGCGGATCATCTCGCCCATGCTGGGCAGCGCCTCACGCGGCACCTGCGCGCCGGGTTGCCACAGCTTCGAGCGCATCAGGGCCTTGGCGCAGTGCAGGTAGAGCTCCTGCACCTGCACCTCGATCACCACGCGCGGCGGGCGCGGCTCGTCTGCAAACAAGGCCAGATGGGCCGGATCGATGCTCAGGCTGGCCAGACCGTTGATGCGCAGGGTTTCATCCACCCCCGGCACCATGAACAGCAGGCCTACGCGGCCGGTGGCCACGATGTTCTCCAGCGTGTCGAGGCGGTTGTTGCCCGGCGCATCAGGGATGAGCACCGTGTGGTCACCCTGCACCTGCACGAAACCGGGCGCACCGCCGCGCGGCGAGGCATCCTGCCTGCCATCGGCGCCAGCGCTGGACACCACCAGAAACGGCGAGAGCGCGATGAACTGCCGGCTGTGCGGCTCCAGCGCGCTCAGCTGCTTGCGCAGCGAGCGCTCGGACGCCGGCGGGTACAGGCCGCGCAGCTGCTCAAGGGTCTGCACTTTCATCGGGGCACCTCAAGGCTCAGTCAAAGGGCTGTGCTGCATCACCAGCCGGCACCGCCGCGCGCCAGGCCGCCAGCACATGCTGGCCGATGTCATCACCGAGCGTCAGCACCGGGCTCGCGCCCTTGAACTGCAAGCTCACCATGCGGTTCTTGATGCTCTGGCTTTCTGCCACGGCCGCCACCTCCGTCCACGCCACGCGGAAGGGCCGGCTGCCAAAGCTGAAGGGGATCATCACACCCACCGTGAGGCCGGCTTCGTCTACCCGCAGCCGCAGACAGCGCTTGTAGCGCATGGGCCAGTGCGGTGAGCCCAGCGTGCCAGTGACGAACCGCAGCCACGGGCCGGCGCCATCAGCAAGCGCCGGATACAAGGCTGCCAGCGCGCGCCAGCCGGCCAGCCAGGCGATGACCACGGAGGTGACCAGCCAGAGCAGCACCAGGCCCGGCAAGAACCACTGGGGTTGAAGGTAGAACGGCAGGTCTGAAGGTGGCACGGCGGGGCTTTGAAGCGGAGTGAAGGCACCACCGCATACCCAGCCATTCAGGCCGGCATGCCGTGGCGGCCCTGCACTTTACTTCGCGCCGGCCACACGGGGCTGGCCCAGCGCCTCGCGCACGGCTTTCCAGGGCACGAGCTTGAAGTTCTGCCGCGTGGTGGGCCAGCGCTTGTGGCCGTCCTGAACCACCAGCAGGCCTTCGCTGAAGGCGCCGCCCAGGTTGGCCGACACCACGTCCAGACCATCGGTTTCCGACACGGCATCAATGCCCGCTGCCGCATTCACCCCGATTCGGAAATCGCCGATCACCGCGTGCGGCGCGTCGGCATTCAGCACCACATAGCTGTCGCTGCCTTGTGACGACACCACCAGCCGGCGCCCCTGCGGCCCGTTGTGGATGGCCATACCTTCCACATCAGCCGTGAGCAAACCGCCCACCGGCAGCACCATCTGCGGCGCGCTCATGCGGCCCTGTTCGTCGGTGCCCAGGCGCCAGATGCCGCGCTTTTCCTCACCGATGAACACCTGCCGGCCGCGCTCGTCGGCCACGCAGCCTTCTGGCTGGCTTTCCAGCTTCACGGCCGCCACCGTTTCGGAGCGCCACTGGCCGGCTGGCCGCTGCAAGCGCAGCTGCTGGAAGTGGCCGTCCTTGTCGTTGACGAAGATGTCCAGCCCGCCCTGCGGGTTGCGGCCGCTGCACAGGCCGTAGATGTCGGTCAGCGTGGTCGGCAGGTGGGCCAGCACCTGCACGCGGCCGCTGCGCTGCACCTCGAACAGCACCACGCTGTTCTCGTCGCGGTGGGTGGCCACGGCCAGGTCACCGCGCCAGTCGACCCAGCGCAGGCCCTGACGCAGGTCCACGTTGTTCACCCGGCCCACGGGCAGGAACTGGCGCTCGTGCCCTTGCAGGTCATACACCACCAGGCCGCGCTTCTTGTCGGTGCCCAGCACCAGGCTGCGCGCCGGCTGGGTGGGGTGCACCCAGATGGCGGGGTCGTCGGCCGCATCGCCCTGCCCGCGCACGGGCTCGGTCTGCACCACGGGCAACACGGCGCGCGGCAGGGCCGGTGCGGCCACTGCAGGGTGGGCCGCCAACCCCGCCTCCAGCGTGATGGGCGCCGGGGCCAGCAGGTGGCGCCCCGCCCGCTCGGGGTTGGTGGCGCCGGCCCACAGGCCCACGCCCGGCTCCACATACAGCAGCTCCGCCGATTCATCGCGCACCGCGCAGGCCTTCACGCCGGGCGCGGCGGCCAGCTGGCGCATCGCACGAGCCTGCTTCAAGGGCTTCAGCTGAGGTGCGGTTTCCGCCAGCAGCCATTGCTCGCCCAAGCCCTCGTCGCCCAGCAGGAACACCTGCAGAAGTTGCTGCGGGTCACGGTACAGGCACAGTGCTTCGAGGTTGAACTCGGGGCCCGGCCAGCGGGCCACGGTTCTCAGGCGGCCGGCCGCAGCCTGCAACAGCAGCAGCTCACCGCTGTCGGCGTCATGCAGCAAGGCCAGTGGCGCTCCATCGGCCAGCAGACGCTGGTCCCAGCGCTTGGCGCGCAGCTGTACCTCGTCCAGCACCTGGCCCTGCTCACCCAGCAAGCGCAGGCCCTGTTTGCCCAGGCTCAATGAATCGGCCAGGGCCGGGCTGGCCAGCACGGTGGCCAGGGCCAGCGCCGCGATCTTCTTGATTGACATCGTCATGCTCACCTCAACCCACCTCACAGCGCCAGCTTCACGCCGACCTTGATGCTGCGGCCGTACTGTTCGTACTGCGCGTTGCGCGCCTTGCTGCCCTGGTAGACGTAGTAGCGCTCGTTGCTCAGGTTCAGCGCTTCCAAGCTCAGGGTCCAGCGCTTGTCCAGCTGCAGGCTCATCGAAAAATCGAGCTGGTTCTGCGTATCCACATAGCGGTCTTGCGCGGCGTCCAGCACGTCGCCCACTTCCAGCAGGTAGGGCGACTTGTGGTTCAGCGCCAGGCGGGTGCTCAGGCCCTGGCCTTCCCAACCCACGCTGAGGTTGATGCTGCGGTCAGACTGGCTGGGCAGGCTGATGCTGCGGCCCGTCCAGGTACCGCCGCTGTAGCCGCCCACCGTGGCGCGTGAGTGCACGAAGCTGGCATTGGCACCAACGATCAAGCCATTGAACGGGGCCGGCAGCATGCGCAGGGCCTGGCTGTAGGCCACTTCCAGGCCGGTGAGCTTGGCGGCATCACCGTTGGCAAAGCTGCTCACATGGCTGAAGGCTTCCCAGCCCGGCGTGCCGGCCAGATCCGTCTGGAAGGCAAAGTCGCGGATGCGCTTGTGGAACACGTAGGCCGACACCGACGCATCACGGGCGAGGCGGTGCTCGATGCCCAGATCCAGATTGCGGGAGCGCAGCGGCTTGAGCGCCGGGTTGCCCACCGTGGCCTCGTCACCATCGATGACCTTGCCCGGGCTGAGCTGGTCAAACCCGGGGCGCACCACCGAGTTCGTCAGTGCGGCGCGCAGCTGGGTCTGGTTGCCCAGATCCTGGCGCAGCAGCACGCCGGGCAGCCAGTGGTGGCGGGTGCTTTCGCTGTGCACATCGGCCAGCGTGTCGTCGGTCGAGGCAAAACCATCGGCCACGAAGCGGCTGCGCTCCAGCCGCACACCGGTCACCAGCTGGGTGCCGCCCTGCTCCAGGCGGGCCTGCAGGTAGCCCGCATCCACGTCTTCTTTGAGGCGGAAATCGTTGGTCTGTGAATCAACGGCATCGCGGAAGTTGGCCAGCGTCAGGCCGCTGTAGAGCTTGCGCAGCGCGGCCTGGTCCAGGCCCGGCCCGAAGCGACCCCAGGCATACGCTGGCTCATCCGCCGTCAGGAAGTTGCCCATGTTCAGCTGGGTCTTGGTGAAGCCCCCGCCAGTGGCCGTGAGCTGCTTGGCGCTGATGGCAAAGGTCTCTTCGTCGTTGTCCTTGTCGCGGCGGGTGGCCTTCAGGCCAGCCTTCAGGTCCACGTCCCAACCCGCGGCTTCCAGGCTGCGCTGCAGGTCCATGCGCACATGGCGCACGCGGTCGGTGGCGGCGCTCTGCTGCAGCTTGGCCTTGTCAAAGGCATAGAGGCTGCCGTTGAACACGCTGTCAGGGGCCACCAGTTGTGGCCGCTGGCTGTCGGTGAAACCCAGGCCGGTGAACGAGGCCTTGAAGCCACTGGAAGAAATCACGTTCGGCTTGTCTTCACTGGCCCGTGAGAGGCCGCCTTCCAGCTCGCCCTTCCAGTCGCCTTCACGCAGCACCGTGCCCAGCACCAGGGCGCTGGAGCGGTTGATCTCCTGACGGGCCTTGAGCGAGCGCGTCACGCTGCCGCTGCCCGTGGCGCCATCCGCCTGCGGCGCGGCAAACGACACCTTGGCCGACTGGCGCTCTTCGTCATCGGTGAGCCGGCTGCTGAAGCTGCGCAGGTAGAAGTGACGGCCATCGGCTGGCTTGAAATCGATGTTCAGGGCACCGCCAACGCGCTCACGGGTGATCTCGTAGCGACGCAGCTCATAGCTGGCGAGTTGCTCACCATCCCAGCCGCCACCGGTCTCGACGTTGTCACTGGCGAAGCGGCGCTGGTCGGCCGACAAGGCCAGGGCCACGCCCAGCGTGCCGTCCAGGAAGCGATCAGCAAACGCCACCGAGCCACGCGGGCGGGTGCGGCCGGCATTGGTGTCGTGGTTCAGGCCCAGGTCCAGCGTCAGCAGTCGGCCGGGCTGGTCGAACGCGCTGAGCGTGCGCACCGTGACCGTGCCGCCGAGCGAGTTGGCGTCGTGCTCGGGCAGCGGGGTCTTGTCGACTTCCAGCGAGCGGATCAGGCCAGCCGGCACCAGGTCCAGGCCCGGCGCGCGGCGGCCGGCTTCAGACGCCGGCGTGAGGGCGCCATTGATGTTGACCGCGTTGTAGTCGGCGCCCAGGCCCCGCACCCGCACGAAGCGGCCTTCGCCCTGGTCACGCTCCACCGACACGCCCGGCAGGCGGGCCAGTGCTTCGGCGGCGTTGTTGTCGGGCAGCTGGCCGATGGCGTCGGCGTGCACCACGTTGATGACGCCTTGCGCGGCCTGCTGCTTGTCGAGCGCACTGCGCAGGCTGGCCGCCTGGCCAACGATGTTGACCTTCTCGACGGCGGCCTTGTCGGCTTCAGCCGGAACAGCAGCCGGAACAGCAACCGGCGCGGTTTGCGCCTGGGCGGCACTGGCGGCCAGCAGGGCCAGGCAGATGACGTTCAAGTGATGGGGGAAAGCTTTGGTGGTCATGGGTGTGGGGCCGGATGCGGCGCGCTGTGGTGCGGTGGATGGGCACCTTAGAAAGCGCTCATGGCACTTCCGTGACACCACCGCGCCGCAGTACCGGCCGGCGCACACCCCCGGCCCGGCTGAGCTTTTGGAACCCCCTGCCCACCCGCTGGCCGCCTTGTATGACGAACTGTCACACAGCCCACCTAGCATCGCGCCCATGAAGATTGTCATGCCGAACTGGCGACCCTGGCCCCAGGTCAATGTGGGCGGACTGCGCCACTTCGGCCATCTGCTGGCGCTGGGCCTGGCCGGCATCACCCTGCTCTACGCCGAACACGCCGTGGCCAAGCCCGTGGCCGCCTGGCATTTGATCGATCTGCTCAGCGAAGGCCTGGCCGTGGTGATGCTCGGCGTGTGGCTGGTGCAGCTGCGCGCCAGCCGCCCCGAAGGCCACGTCACCACCCTGCTGTGCCTGGGCCTGGCCAGCCTGCTGGCCGGCAGCTGGGCCGACCTGATGGACGAGTTCTGGAAGGTGCCGCACCAGGTGGTGTGGTTGTGGGGGCTGGAATCAAGCTTGAACCTGCTGGGCATGGGCCTGCTCACCTGGGGCCTGCAGCAATGGCGCGGTGAGCAGCTGGCCCTGAACCAGCAACAGCAACGCCGCGAGCGGCTGTTCCGCGAACACCGCAGCGTCGACGCGCTGACGCAGCTGGGTGATGCCAGCTACATGCAGGCCCAGCTGCTGCGTGAGCGCGCCGCCGGCCACCCCGGCCAGTTGCTGATGCTGGCCTGGCCCGGCCTGGAAGCCGTGCAGCGTGAGCACGGTCTGGTGGCCGCGGAAAAACTGTTGCAGGAAGCCGCGCAGATGCTGCTGCTCTACCTGCAGCCCGATGAGTTGCTGTGCCGCTATGCCGCCCAACATTGGCTGGTGCTGCTGCCTGAACGCTCAGGCCCCGCCGCGCGTGAGCGCAGTGCCCTGCTGCTGCAGGCGCTGCAGTTGTTTGCGCAGGCCCGGGCACCCAAAGCACCGCCGCCCCAGGGCGTGTCCGCCGAGGTGCTGTCGCCCTTGTTACCCGATGCGCTGATGCTGAGCCTGCTGCAGACGCTGGAAGACAACGAGGCCCGCAAGTGAATCTGGCCGCCCGCCTGCAGGCCCTGATTCCGCAGGGGTTGGCCCCCGCCACGCCCGACGGGGCCACGGCCTATGCGCTGGACACGCCGCTGATCCCCTGGGCCTACCAGGGCGCCTTGGTGGCGGAATACGCCCACAGCCGGGAGATGGATCTGGCCGAGTGGCGGCGCCGGGCCGGCGTGGCAGAAGGTTCTGGCCTGGGGCTGCTGCTCAGCCCGCGGCAGTTGCTGGCCCTGCTGGAGCAAGCCCGCTGCAGCGCGCCCGACGCCGCCTTCGTGCTCGGCCGTCTGGCGCTGCCCGGCCACTTTGGCCTGGCCAGCCAGGCGCTGCAGCAGGCGCCACACCTGCTGGGCGCACTGCAAACCCTCTGCCGCTTCGCCGGCCGGCTGACGCCGCTGCTCACCCCGCGGCTGCTGGTGCAAGGCGATGAGCTGTTCCTGTACTGGACCGACGCCTGCGGCGCACCGGCACCGCTGCGGCCCTTTCTGGTGGACCTGCACATGAGCGCGGTGGTGGGCATGGCGGCCTGGCTGCAAGGCGAAGCGCGCCTGCCGTGGCGCTGCAGCTTCAACCGCACCGTGCCGCGTGATCTGGCCCGTCACGCCAGCTTCCTGGGCACCGACCTGCGGTTTGACTGCCAGGTCGACGCCATGCGCCTGCCACTGGCACGCGCCCTGCAGCCCTGGCGCGGCGCAGCGGCCTTGCCCTCAGAACGTGTGCTGGCCGCTGACCCCGACGCACCGCGCCGCGGCCTGCTGACGGCCCTGTACGACCACCTGCTGCCACAGGCCGCCGGCCAGCCCAGCCTCGACGGCGCCGCGCGGCATTTCGGCGTGAGCCCGGCCACGCTGAAGCGCCATCTGGCCCATCACGGCAGCAGCTTCCAGGGCGAGTTCGACACCCTGCGCAGCCACCTCGCGTGCTACCTGCTGCGTGAGGAAGGCCACGGCCACGAGCGTGTGGCACACGCCCTGGGCTTCCACGACGCGGCCAACTTCAGGCGCTCATTCAAGCGCTGGACGGGGCTGACGCCGGGGCAACTGGGCGCGTGACTTTGCGGCGCTGCGCGCCGGGAGCATCAGCCGCGGCGTGCGGCAGGTGTCGCGGTGGTGGTGGCAGAGTCCGTTGCGGCTGCGGCTGCGGCGGCAGCACGTCGGCGCATCCACACCCCAGCCAGCACGGCCAGGCCCGGTGTCACCAGCAAGGCACCGCGCAACAGCGCCTCCTGGCTGGGTGACAGCGCACCGGCCCAGCGCATGTAAGCGCCAGCGCCTGCAGAAGCGGCCAGCATCACCAGCGCAGTCACCAACAGCGAGGCCAGCAACAGGCCGGCCCGGCGCAACCAAGGGTTCAAGGGGGTTGGGGTCATGTGTGCATTCTCATGCAAACAGAACACCCAACAGAGCCACTGACGCAGCCAGAAGAAGCGTGGCGGGCCCGGTTCAGCCCGCCCAGCGCCACCGGCCGCTGAAGCCCAGTTCAGCTCAGTTCACCTCACTTCAGCTTCATGTCATTGGCCACCGTCGTCACGCCCTTGACGTCACGGGCCAGGGCCGTGGCCTTGTCCATGTCGGCGCGGGAGTTGACGAAGCCACTGAGCTGCACGCGGCCCTTGAAGGTTTCGACATTGATTTCGGCCGACTTCAGCGTCGGCTCGTTCAACACCGCGGCCTTGACCTTGGTGGTGATCATCGTGTCGTCGAGGTACTCGCCGGTGCCCTCCGACGTTCGGGTGGCGGCGCAGGCGCCGAGCAGCGTCAAGGCCAGGCTGCCGAGCAGCAAGGTGGCGCCCCGGGGGAAGCGGCTGCGGGTGTTCCGGGTGTTCAGGGATTGGGTCATGGTGTGTCTTTCTTGGGGTTGGGAATCAACGGGAAAACGAGGCGGAAACCAGACGATCAAGCGAAGTGATCAGGCAAGACGCTCAAGAGCGCGGCGCTGGCGGGTTGGTCGTGACGTCTTCGGGCACGAAGATCACCTCCACCCGGCGGTTCATGCGCCGGCCTTCGGCGGTGGCGTTGGTGGCCACGGGGTGGGTTTCACCGACGGCCGTGGCGCTCAGGCGGTCAGCGGCCACACCCAGGCTCAGCAAAGCGTTGTTCACGGTTTGAGCGCGGCGCTCTGACAAACGCTGGTTCGATTCAGACGAACCCTGGCTGTCGGCATGGCCCTCGATCAGCACCCGCCGCTGCGGAAAGCGCTTCATGAAATCGGCCAGCTGCGACAGGCTGTGCTCGCCATCAGCTGACAGCGTGGACTGGTTGGTGGCGAAGCGCATGTCGCCCAGCGTCACCACCATGCCGCGGTCGGTCGGTTGGGCCTTCAGCGCCCGCAGCTGGCTGTCCATCTCGCTGATGCGCGCCTGCTGCGTGGCCTGGTTCTGCTGGGCCTGGCCCAGCGCCGCGCCGGCGGCATCGGCCTCGGCGGTGCGACGGCCGAGTTGTTCGCGGTCACGCTCAGCCGCAGCATTGCGCACAGCCGCCTGGCCTGATCGGCTGGAGGCGCTATCCACGGCCAGCGTCACGCGCTGACGGGCCAGGTAGGCGAGGTGGCCGACGGTGTCGGCGCCAGCGTCGCGGGTTTGCGCCTGCTCAGCCTGGCGCAAGGCCTCGCCCGCCCGTTGCAGTTCATCGCTGGCCAGGCGCACCACCTCAGGCTGCGCCTGGGCTTCTTCCATGGCGGTGCGCGCCTGCACGAGTGACGAAGGCACGACGGGTGTGGCGCTGCAGGCAGACAGCAGGGCCAGCGTGGCCCAGGTCAGCGTGCTGCGGGGCGGGAGTTGCTTGATCATGGGGTGTGCTCCTGATGGTCTGGTCTTGTGGTGGGTGGGCATTCAACGCGCTGCAGGCACGGGCATCGGCATCTGCATTGGCATCGCAGGCACTTGCGCTGGCGGCATGCCCGACTTGCGAGCCAGCTCCTGCTGCAGCACGCTGGCGGCAGCCCGGCTGTCGGTGGCGGCGCGTTGTGAGCGCATGGCCTGCGCATGCATGTCGGCTACTTCAGCGTCCAGCGCGGCTTCATCGGCCAGCTGGCGGGCGCGGTTCGAATCGCCCCCCTTGAACGCCACCTGAGCCGCTTCCAGCTTGGCCGTGGCCACGGCCAGCGCCGCCGGGGCATCGGCCTTGGTGCCCGGGCTGTCGGCGCGGCTCACCGCAGCCTGCGCGACGGCCATCGCCGGCAAGGGTGTGGGGGTGCTGGCGCAGCCGCCGAGCGCCGCCAAGGCAACGGCCGCAGCGGTGATCAAGGTGGCGCGTGTTATGACGCTGAAGGCAGCAGGCCGTGCACCAGCGTCTGGCTGGCTCACGTCATGAGCTTGCAAAAGGCCCTGGGTGCGGTTCATGGTGGTCCTGACGATGCGGTTCTGAAGAGAACCTGATCAGACACGGGCACCGGCCGGGTGTCTGTCCGCCAACGCACCCTCTGGTGAACAAGCCTCGGCGGCATCAGCACATCGATCTGCGCCAACCTGCACCAACACAGCATCGGCCGGTGTGCTGTCGCACAGACACCCGGTTCTGCAGGGTCCAAGCTGGCTGCTCAGTGGGCTCAACCTGTGATGCCGGCATCGACCGCCGACACGCCCGTGCCAAGCCTGCAGTGCCTGCAACCGGAAGGAATCCCCATGCTGCATTACGCCCTGATCTTTGCGGTAGTCGCCCTCATCGCCGCCGTGCTGGGCTTTGGCGGGCTGGCCGCCACGGCCGCCAACATCGCCCAGTGGTTGTTCGTGTTCTTTCATCGTGCTGGCCGTGGTCAGCCTGGTGGTGGGCCTGGTCCGCCGACGCTGAACACGACAGCCAACCCTTCATTCCCCTCCCGATTCCCCTCAACCCACCCTTCAGAAAGAAACCCCACCATGTCGACCAACCATCCTTCTTCCTCACCCACCGTTGCAGACAAGTCGAGCCAGATGCTCGACGCCGCCGTGCGCAGCGCCGACCACGCCATTGACGGCACCCGTCACCTGGCCAACAGCAGCCTTGACCACCTGGCCCAGCGTCTGGACACCGCCCGCGCCAGCGCCGGCAACGCCCTGGACGGCCTGGCCACAGACGCCAGCCGCATCGCTGAATCAGGCAGCAACGCCATCCGCGCCCAAGCCACCGAATGGCGCCATCAGGCAGACCAGGCACGCCAGGGGGCCCAGGCGGCCATCCGGCATGCACCGCTGAAGTCGGTGATGCTGGCCGCGGCCACTGGCGCCGCCGTGATGCTGCTGAGCCAATGGCTGGGCCGTGGTCGCACCCGCTGAACCCACAGGCGCGGTGCTGGCCCGGCTGCTGTTGAACCCGCCGCCGGGCCTGCCCCACCATCTGGTCGCCTGGGGTGGCCTGCTTCGGCAGGACATTGCCCAAGCGCAGCGCCACACCCTGCGCCAGTTGCTTAGGCTCGCCGTGGGCCTGGCCGCGGCCGTGGTCGCGAGCACGCTGGCAGGCGTGTGGCTGATGCTGTGGTGGGTGGCGGGCCACCCGCCCACCAGCCTGCTGGAGTGGCTGCTGATGGCTACGGTGCCCGCGCTGCCGCTGCTGCTGGCGCTGTGGATGTTCACCAGCTGGCGCAGCGGCCAGCGCGACGCCGTGTGGAGCCGCCATTGGGCCGTGTGGCAACAACAAGCTGCCGCCGACTGGGCACTGCTGCGTGACAGCCGCTGACCCGCTCCGGGAGCTCAACGCTTCCCGCCTGTCGATGGCGCGCTGGCTGGCGCAGCGACACCCTGCGGGCGGTTTGCCCGAGGACGCGCTCGCGCCCAACGCGCATCCCGACGACAACGAAACCCGTGCCCGCGACGACGCCGCCACCGACACCCTGACACTGGGCGCCAGCGGCCACCCTTTGGCGGCGATGGCGCGCTGGGGCCTGGAGTTGGCCCGGCGCAACCTGGCCGACCGCGTGGTGGCCCACCCCTGCGCGGCGGTGTCAGTGGCAGCGCTGGCCGGCGCCGTCCTGGCCAGCCCACGGTTGCGCAGCGGCCTGCGCTGGGCCGCCGGCGCCGGCTGGCAGGCGGCACTGCAACCGGCCGTACGCCCCCTGTTCAATCTGTTGTGGCTGAGCGCCCTGAGCCGCTCAGGGTACGGTGGCGGACAGACATCTGCCGGCCCCGGGCCCACGCTCAAGCCCTGACTTCCAGGAGCTTGCCATGTGGCCCAATCGTTCGATCTTTCCCTATCCTGGCTGGCCTCACCAGACACCGCATCCGGCCCCACCGGCCCGAGCACCGGGCAGCAGCAGCCGCCTCCCACCCCGCCCACCACAGCCAGACCCCACCCGCCTGCCGCAGCACATCGATCACTGCCGCGGCGCACGTGGCCGGATGCACGGCGTGCGGGGTTATGCCGAAGGACTGGACGCCTTTGTCTCGCCCCGCTTCGTCTCGACGCTGGCGGCGCTCGCGGCCACCCTGGCGGCCCTGCTCTGGCTGGCCGCTTGAGCGCCGGCCTCTGGCCGTCGCACTGGCCCTGGCAACAAGCCGCCCCCGACACCGCAGCACATTGGCTGGAACCCGCGCGGGGGCTGCTGGAGCCCCCCATCCGTGCACAACTGCTGGGGGCGTCCGGCTTCTGCGCTGAAGGCCATGCGCTGGCCCTCAGCCATGGTGCGCCCGGCAAGGCGGGCCGGGCTCGGCCTTTTTTTCCAAGGCTGCGCGACAACATCGGCGTGCTGCATGCGGCGCACCGCTACATCGCCCGGCAGGAAAGCCTGGGCCGGCATGTCAGCCCGGCCGGTGAATGGCTGCTCGACAACATCCACCTCGTGGTGGCGCAAACACGCGAGGTGCATGACGGCCTGCCGCGCCGCTATTTCCGCGGCCTGCCGGTACTCAAGGAAGGGCCGCTGGCCGGCCTGCCGCGCGTCTACGCCATCGCCTGGGCCTATGTGTCGCATGCCGACAGCGCCTTCGAGCCCGCCTTGCTGGTCGAGTTTCTGCTGGCCTACCAGAGCGTGCGGCCGCTGACCCAGGGCGAGCTGTGGGCGCTGCCCACCACCCTGCGCGTGGTGCTGGTGGAAAACCTGCGCCGCCTGGCGGAACAAGTGGCCGCCGAAGAAGCCGCGCGCGAAGCCGCCCACGAACTGTGCGACCAGCTGGCTCACGGCGAGCCCCTGGCCGAAGCGCTGTTCCAGCGGGTTGCCGCGCGTGGTGTGCTGCGGCCGTTTGCGCTGCAGGTGATGCAGCGCCTGCATGCCGACTCCGACACCGGCACCTTCAAGGGCGGCCAGGGCCGCGAAGCCGTGCGTGGCGCACTGGCCGCTGCCTTGCCCGAGCCCGCGCTGGCGCAAACCCAGCAACAAGCCGAACAGGCCGCGCACAACCAGAGCGTGGGCAATGCCATCCGCTCATTGCAGCTGCTGGGCAGCGCCGACTGGCGCGGGCTGATCGCCCAGGCCAGCCCCCTGATGCAGGTGCTGCTGGCATGGGCGCCGTTCGCCATGGAGCGCGACGACACCCAGGACAGCACCCTGCACGCCATCGAGCGTCTGGCGCGCCGCAGTGAACGCTCGGAAAGCGAGGTGGCCGTCAGCCTGCTGGCACTGGCCGCCGCGCCCCTGCCCGCTGACAGCACCGGCAGCCCGCCCCCCTCCCACGCGCTTGGCTACTGGCTGCACGGCGCCGGTTGCGCCACGTTCCAGCGGCAGCTGGGCATGCGTGTGGCCTGGGGAAGTGCCCGGCCCGATGGCCGCCGCACCGGCATCCTGCCCACCCTGCTGCTGACGCTGGCTGTGGGCACCGCCGCCCTCAGTGCCTGGCTGCTGCTGCACCCGGGTGCGCCCCCGCCCCTCGGCCACGGCTGGGCTTGGGCCGCGCTGGTCGCGCTGTGCGGCCTGCTGGCCATGCTGCCGGCCAGCGAAGTGGTGATGGCCGTGCTCTACCGGATGATCCATGAGTCGGTGCCGCCCACCCACCTGCCGCGCCTGGCGCTGGCCCAGGGCATTCCGCCGGAGTCGCGGGTGCTGGTGGTGATTCCGGCGATGCTCACCCAAGGCGGCATGCTGCAGACGCTGGTCGAGCGGCTGGAACGCCACCACCTGGCCAACCGCGAGCTGCATGCCCAGTTCGCCCTGCTCACCGACTTTGCCGACGCTGACACCGAGCACAGCCCGAACGATGCGGCCCTGCTGGCCCAGGCGCTGGCCTGCATGGAAACGCTGGAGGCGCGCCACCATGGCCACACGCGCTCCGGGCTGGAGCCCGATGCCGCGCCCACAGCCGCCCAGGCGCGCCCGCGCCGCTTCCTGCTGCTGCACCGCGCCCGCACCTGGTGCCCCACCGAACACCGCTGGATGGGCTGGGAGCGCAAGCGCGGCAAGCTCGAACAACTCGTGGCCCTGCTGGCGGGCAGCGCCGCGCCATCGCCGTTCGTGGATCTGGGCGTGGCCTCACAGCCCGCCGCCAACACGCCGTGGCTCATCACGCTCGACAGCGACACCGACCTGCCCCCTGGCGCACTGCGTGAGCTGGTGGGCCTGGCGGCACACCCCTTGAACCTGCCGCGCGTCGATCTGCAGAAGCGGCGCGTGGTGGCCGGCCACGGCATCCTGCAGCCGCGCATCGTCACGGCCTGGCCGGTGGATGCCCAGGGCCACAGCACCGCCACCGGCTTTCACCGGCTGTTTGCCGGCGCCGTGGGCAGCGACCCCTACAACGCCGTCGCCTCCGAGGTCTACCAAGACCTGTTCGGCGAAGGCAGCTTCACCGGCAAGGGCCTGATGCATGTGGCCGCGGTGCACGCCGTGCTGGCCGCGCGCATGCCGGACGGCCAGGTGCTCAGCCATGACCTGCTGGAAGGCTGCCTGGCACGCTGCGGCAGCGTCAGCGACGTGGCCCTGATCGAGCCCGCGCCCACCCATGCCGATGTGGCCGCCTCACGCACCCACCGCTGGACACGCGGCGACTGGCAACTGCTGCCGCTGCTGTTCGGCCCGGCCGGCAAAGGGCTGCACGCGCTCGACCGCTGGAAGGTGCTCGACAACCTGCGCCGCTCATTGGTGCCGCCGTGCGGGCTGGCCTTGATGCTGATTACACTGGCCGGCGGGCCGGTGTCGCCGTGGGCCGTGCTGGCCTTGATGCTGGCGGCCTTTGGCCTCGGCCCGGTGCTGGGCGCCGTGGCCGGCCTGGCCCCGAGCCGCGATGACCTCGCGCTGGTCCACTTCCTGCGCGAAGCCGGCGCCGAGCTGGCCCGCAGCCTGCTGGCCACCGCCTGGCAGGTGGCCTTGTGGTGGCGCCAATCAGCCCTGCTGCTCGACGCCCAGGGCAAGGCACTCTGGCGCACCCACGTCAGCCACCGCCACCTGCTGCAATGGACCACCGCCGCCACGGCCGAAGCCCAGGCCGCCCGCGGCGTGCTGCCACTGCTGAAGCGCCACGCCAGGGTGGTGGCCGCTGCGGTGGCCGTGACCGCCGCCATGCTGCTGGCGCGACGCGCCGGCAGCCCCGGCCCGGCCCCGGGGCTGGCGCTGGCACTGGGCTTGTCGTGGATCGGCACGCCGCTGTGGATCGCCTGGGCCAGCCGGCCCGTGCGGCCCCGGCGCCCCCTGAACAACGCCGACCGCGCCTGGCTGCAAACCGTGGCCCACAACACCTGGGCCTGGTTCGCCCAGCATGTGGGTGAGGCCAGCCACCACCTGCCGCCAGACAACGTGCAGACCATGCCGCGCACGATGATCGCGCAGCGCACCTCGCCCACCAACATCGGGCTGTACCTGCTGTCGATGTGCTGCGCGCGGGCGTTTGGCTGGATCACGCCCGAAGAGCTCGCCAGCCGGCTGGGCGCCACGCTCGACACGCTCGACAAGCTGCCGCGCGAACGTGGCCACCTGATGAACTGGATCGACACCGGCAGCCTGGCCACGCTGGCACCGGCCTATGTGTCGACCGTGGACAGCGGCAACCTGTGCGGCCACCTGCTGGCCGTGGCCCAGGCCTGTGACGACACCGCCACCCACCTGCCCAGCCCGGCCCCTGATGGCCTGGAGGCCACGCTGCGCCAGCTGGCCAGGCGCTGCCGGGCCTGGGCCGAGGGTGCCGACTTCAGCTTCTTGTACGACATCCGACGCCGCCTGCTGCACATCGGCTGGCGGGTGGACGAGCAACAGCTCGACAGCGGCCACTACGACCTGCTGGCCTCGGAAGCCCGGCTGGCCAGCCTGTGGGCCATTGCCAAGGGCGATGTGCCGGCCACGCACTGGTCGGCGCTCGGGCGGCCGTTTCAGGCCACGTTGCACGACGTCGGGCTGCGCTCATGGTCGGGCTCGATGTTCGAGTACCTGATGCCCACCCTGGTGCTGGAAGAGCCACAAGGCACGGCACTGGATTGCGCCGCACGCATGGCGGTGCGGGAACAGCGCGACTTCGGTGCCCTGCACGGCCTGCCCTGGGGCGTAAGTGAATGCGCCTACGCGGCGGCCGACCGCACCCTGGCCTACCAGTACGCGCCCCAGGGCGTGCCCCGCCTGGCCCTGCACCGCACCCCGCCCGATGAGCGTGTGGTGGCGCCCTATGCCAGCGCGCTGGCGGCCATGTTGTCGCCCCACGCGGCGGTGGCCAACCTGCGCCGGCTGCAAGGGCTGCAAGCCCGCGGGCCGTGGGGCTTCATCGAAGCGATGGACTACACCGCCAGCCGGCAGATCGACAGCGGCGACGGCAGCGCCCGCGTGGTGCTGGTCAACACCTGGATGGCTCACCACCAGGGCATGACGCTGGTGGCCATCACCAACGTGCTGCTGAACGGGCAGCCGCGCCGCTGGGCGATGGCCGACCCGCGGCTGGCTGCGGTGGCTTCGCTGCTGCAAGAGCGCGTGCCGCGCGAGGTGGCCCGCCTGCAAGACCCGGTGGCCGGCCTGGCCCGCCTGGCCATGGCCCGGCAGGTGCAGCGCAGCAGCCGCGAAGTGGTGCCCGGCGCCCAGGCGCTGCAACGTACCCAGATGCTGTCGAACGGGCATTACAGCGTCACCGTGCGACCGAACGGCGCCGGCTTCAGCCGCCTCGGCATGATCGACCTGCACCGCTGGCGCGACGACGCGCTGCAAGACGCCTGCGGCAGCTTCCTGTACCTGCGTCGCCACCCCGGCGAAACGCCGATCTCGCTCACCCGTCACCCGGCGGGCGACCCGGCCGCCAGCTACTCGGCCCAGTTCCACACCGACCGCATCTGTCTGGAAGCCACCTGGCCGCACCTGCGCAGCCGCATCACGGTGTGGGTCAGCCCGGAAGACGATGTCGAGCTGCGCCGCGTGGAGCTGTGGAACACCTCGTCGCAGCCGATGTCGCTGGAGCTGCTGTCGGCCTTCGAAGCCACCTTGAGCGATGCCCGCGCCGACGAGACCCACCCGGCCTTCGCCAACCTGTTCATCCGCGCCGACTGGGACCCGCATGACCAGGCGCTGCACTTTGCGCGAGGCGCCCGGCGTGAGCAGGAAGCGCCGATGTTCGCCGTGCACTTCCTGGCCCATGCCGATGGCAACCTGCTCGACGTGCGCGCCAACGCCGACCGCAGCCGCTGGGCCGGCCGCCTGCACCGCCCCTGGGAGGTGCTGGCCGAGTTCGACGACGGCCCCACCCCCGCCGGCAACTGCCCCACCGGGCTGGACCCGGTGGCCGCGCTGGCCATGCGGGTGAACCTGCCGCCGCACGGCACCACCCAGTTCACCCTGGCCACGGCCGCCGCGCGTGACCGCGGCACGCTCGACGCCCTGGTTGACCGCTACCGCCAGGCCACGGGCCTGGAGCGCTCGTCGCAGCTCAGTGCCACCTTGGCCACGCTTCGGCTGCGCGACATGCGCCTGTCGGCCGAAGACCTGGTGGCCGTGCAGACGCTGACCACGCTGCTGGTACAGCTGCACACCCGCCCGGCGCCCATCACTCCGGTGTCTGACCGGCGGCTGCTGTGGCGCTTCGGCTTGTCGGGCGACCGGCCGCTGATCGTGATCACCGTGTCAGCCGTGCCCGGCCTGCGGCTGGTGGGCACGCTGGTGCAGGGCCTGCACCGCTGGGCCTGGGGCGGCGTGGCGGTGGATCTGGTGGTCATCAACAGTGAGCCGCGCTCTTACCTGCAACCGCTGAAGCGCGATCTGATGGCCCTGCGTGAACGCCATGCCCAGGAAAGCAGTGCGGAGGCACCGAACCGGGTCAGTGGTTTCAGCGTGCTGCAGGCCACCGACCTGAGCGCCGACGAGCAAGCCACGCTGGCTGGCCTGGCACGGGTGGCCCTGCATGCCGATGGCCGGCCGCTGGCCCAGCACATGGCCGACCTGGTGGTGTGGCATGAGCTGGCGCGCCAGCGCCGCGACACCCTCCCCCATGTGGCCCTGTTCAGCCCCCGCCCGGCCACCGAAATGGCGCTGCCGCCGGTGGGTGAATTTGATGCTGACGACGGGGCCTGGACCTGCCACGTCAGTGCCACCCGGCCCACGCCCCGCCCGTGGGTGAATGTGCTGGCCAACCCGGCACTGGGAACGCTGGTGAGTGAAGCCGGCGCCAGCTGCACCTGGGCCGGCAACAGCCGCCTGCACCAGCTCACGCCCTGGAACAACGACCGGCTGGGTGATCTCGACGGCGAGCACTTCTGGCTGCAAGACCTGGCCACCCTGGACGTGTGGAACCTCGGCCCCGGCCCCGGCAGCGCACCAGTGCCTTACCGCGTGCGCCACCAACCGGGCCTGAGCAGCCTTCAGCATCGGCAAGAGCAGCTGTCAACGCATGTCACGTTCAGCGTTGATCCGGTGCACGCCGTCAAGCGCATCCATGTGCAGCTGCACAACCACGGCAGCCACGCCCGGCATCTGCGGGTGGTCGGCCTGATCGACTTGTTGATGGGCTCGGTGCGCATCGACCGGCAATCGGTCACCACCAGTGTGGGCTACGCCACCGAGCCCGAAGCCGCCGCAACGCCGCACGGGCCGAGCGCACCCAACCTGCCTTCAGGCCTGCGCACCGTGGTGCCCACCGACCCCGCCGCGAACGACGCCACCCGGCCGGCCGCCGCGCGCATGCTGCTGGCCACGCAGTGTGACAACCACGACCAGTTTGGCGGCCACACGGCTTTTGTGACGCTGGGCCGTGACGACGGACTGGCCATCGACCTGACCGACTGGACCTGCGATCGCCGCGAGCTGTTTGATTTCCGTGGCCACGCCGTGCTGCCCGAGCAGTTCGGCCAGCGCTGCGGCCATGGGCTTGACCCCTGCGCGGCCCTGGGCGTCCGGGTGCGCCTGGCCCCGGGTGCGGCGGCCGGGCTGGTGTTCACGCTCGGCCATGGGCACACAGCGGCCGAAGCACGCACGCTGGCGCGCCAAGCCAGTGACGTGTCGCCCCACCTGGCGGCCGACCAGGCCTGCACACAGCTCGACAAGCTGCTGGGCGCGGTGCAGGTGGCCACCCCCGACCCGCTGTTTGATGCGCTGGTGAACCACTGGCTGCTCTACCAGGCCACGGCCTGCCGCCTGTGGGGCCGCGCCGGCTTCTACCAGGCCGGCGGCGCCTACGGGTTTCGCGACCAGCTGCAAGACGCCATGGCGCTGGTCATCACCGCGCCTGCGCTGCTGCGCGAACAAGTGCTGCGCGCCGCCGCCCGGCAGTTCGTGGAGGGCGATGTGCAGCACTGGTGGCACCCGCACAGCGGCGCAGGCGTGCGCACCCGCTTCAGCGACGACCTGCTGTGGCTGCCGCATGCCGCCTGGCATTACGTGCAGGGCACCGGCGACACCGCCATCTGGCACTGCAGCGTGCCATTCATTGACGGTCCCCCGGTGCCCGAAGGTGCCGAAGACCTGTACAGCGTGCCCGGCCAGCCGGAGCGCGCCGAAGACCGGCAAGGCAGCCTGTATGAGCATTGCGCCCGGTCGCTGGACCACAGCCTCAAGATCGGCCCGCACGGCCTGCCCCTGATGGGCGGCGGCGACTGGAACGACGGCATGAACCGCGTCGGCCCCGAAGGCCGGGGCGAATCGGTGTGGCTGGCCTGGTTCCTGTGCAGCCTGGTGCCGCCATTTACCGCGCTGGCCCGGGAACAGGGCGACAACGAACGCGCCGAGCGCTGGCAGAGCGCCGCAGATGGCTGGCGCGCCGCATTGGCCAGCGACGCGCCCACCGGCGCCTGGGACGGCGCCTGGTTCAAGCGCGCCTTCTTCGACGACGGCTCGGCGCTGGGCAGCAGCGCCAACGCCGAATGCCGCATCGACCTGATCGCCCAGTGCTGGGCGGTGCTGTCACACGCGGCCCCGCCAGAGCGTCAGCAACAAGCCATGGCGTCGGCGCAGGCCCTGCTGGCCGACAACGACGCCGGCCTGCTGAAGCTCTTGACCCCGCCGCTGGCCCATGCCCATCCAGACGCCGGCTACATCCAGGCCTACCCGCCCCGTGTGCGTGAAAACGGCGGCCAGTACAACCACGCCGGCGTGTGGGCCGTGATGGCCTGGGCGCAACTGGGCCGGGCGGACCTGGCCTGGCAGACCTGGCGCTGGCTCAGCCCGGCGCACCGGGCCAATCACCCGGTGCAGGGGCCGGTGTACGGGCTGGAGCCCTATGCCGTGGCCGCCGACGTGTACAGCCAGCCCCCCTACACCGGCCAGGGCGGCTGGAGCTGGTACACCGGCTCAGCCGCCGGGATGTACCGCGCCGCCGTGGGCACCTTGTGCGGCCTGCAACTGGAAGGCAGCGAGGGGCCTGACGCCCGCCTGCGCTTCATGCCCTGCCTGCCGCCCGACTGGCCGGGCCTGACGCTGACCCTGCGGCACCGTGGCCGGCTGCTGCGGTTCAGCCTGGAAGCGGGTGCCCAGCCCGCGGGCACCGCCTGGGCCGACGACCCCGCCAGCGCCGAGCTGCCCCCCGGGCAATGGCTGAATCTGGACCAGCCCGATCTGCCGCTGCACCACCGCGTGCTGCTGCCGGCACAACAGGTGCGTTGACGAACAGACGGCCGCCGCCTTGCGGCCCGACCATGGGCTTCTTCACCTTAGGAGGACACCATGAAACAAGCTTTGTTTGTGCCGGTCATTGGATTGTTGGCTGGCTTGCTGTTCGCGTCACCCTGGGCAGCCGCGCAAGTGGCTGGCACCACCACCACGGTCGGCGTCAGCGTCACCGAATCCACCCAGGCGGCGTCGGGCTGGAGCGTGAAAAAGACGCTGATGGGCAAGCAGGTCGTCAGCAGCAGCGGAGCCAAGATCGGCAAGATCGAAGACCTGATCATCTCGCCGGACCGCAATGTGTCATACGTGATTGTCGGCGCGGGGGGCTTCATCGGCATCGGCCGGCATGACGTGGCCGTGCCGGTGAGCCAGATCCAGAACCAGAACGGCAAGTTGGTGATGGCCGGCGCCACGAAGGAAAGCCTGAAGGCGCTGCCCAGCTTCGTCTACACCGACGACAGCGCGATGCGCAGCACCTTCATGGCCCGCACCGAAGCCGACATGACCCGCGCCCGCAACGACGTCATCGCGCTGGAGAAAAAGGGCAGCACCCTGACCGGCGAGACCAAGACGAAGTGGGAGCAGCAGATGATGACGGTGCAGACCGACCTGAAGGGCGCCGAGGCCAAGCTGACCGAGATGAAGGCCGCAGCTTCGGCGCGCTGGCGTGAGTTCGAGGCCGGCATGAACACCGCCTCGACGCGCCTGCGCCAGTCCATCGACAAGGCCAGCACATGAGTGCCGTTCACGGCTTTCGCGTCGAGCGCGAGGACTACACCGCCACCCTGGCGCGCCAACTGGCGGAACTCAACCGCCAGATCGACGTGCTGGAGTTGCGGCTGAAGGCCGCGAGCGCCGACACCCGCGAGTGCCTGGCGGGCGAACTGGTGCTGCTGCGACGCCAGTCCGGCGAGGCCGCCGAGAAATACCGCGAGTTGCGGGCCACCGGCGACGAAGGCTGGGACCAGGTGCTGGCCGAAATGGAGCGGCTGCGCGGCGCCTTCGTGCGCACGTTCAGCTACTTCAAGACGCAGCTCTGAGGCTGAGCGCCCTGCTCGGGCCCGTGGTTTCACGGGTCGGGCAGGGTTTCAGTGAACAGGGTGCTCACCGGCGCGGCCAGCGCCGGTGGCTTGCGCCGCAAGCCCAGGCGGCGGGCCCCCCAGCGGGCCGCCTGCCAGAGCTTGGCCGCCAGGCCATGCGGGTAGCCGTGCACCATATAGCGCCGGCGCGGCCAACGCGCCATCGCCGCCTGCACCAGCACATCGGCCACGTCGGCAGGGCTGGCACGGGGTTGGCCGGGCCGCGCACCCGCCAGCCAACGGGTGGATTGCCGTTGCAGCAGATCGCGGAAATCCCCCCCGGCTGCGCGCTGCAGCGCCGTATTCAGGCCCAGCAGCGCTTCATCGCCCACGAACACCGGCGGGTGCACTTCCACCACCCCCACGCCGCTGTCGCGCAACATGGGTTCAACGCCGGCGAGCCAGCTCGACAGGGCATGCCGTGCGGCCAGGTGCCAGGTCATGCAGGCCCGCCGCGCAGTGCCGGCCGGCGCCCCCAGCACCACGATGCGGCCATCGCGCGCCCACAGCGCCGGCAGCAGGCGTTGCACCAGATCGGCAGCGCCGGCGAACAGCCGGTGCCAGTGCGCATGCACGTCGTCCATGCCCACGTCCCCCACGGCGCCAAACAGCGATTGCTCGGTGCACACCACCAAGGCATCCAGCGGTACGTGCAGGGCCAGCAGCAACTGGCTGAGCTTCTGCACCGAATCAGCCGAGGCCAGGTCCAGGCTCAGCACCGTGGCCCCGAGAGCGCGCAGGAACAGCACGTCGTCAGCGTGCTGGGTGGTGGCATACACCTGCCAGCCCTCGTGGCACAACGACTGCGTCACCCAGCGCCCCACCGGGCCGTCCGCCCCAACCACCAGGGCCACATGCGCCGCGCTCATGACTGGTCCTCAAGGGCCTGGAGCGCCCGCGCCGTCAGCTCGATGTCGTCCATCGCACCAACGGCGCGGCGCCCCGCCGCCAGCGCGTCCGGGGTGAGCGCGGCCTGGGCCAGTGCCGCTTGGGCAGGGTGGTGCGCATGCGGCGGCAACGATGACTGCGGTGAATGGGGTGGATGGGGCCAGCGCGACAAGGGATCCAGCGGCGTCAGGCCCAGCCAGAGGGCCGCGTCGTCCAGGCGCTGGTCCAGCAGCGCCAGCCAGGCGTGTAGCCACCAACCCGGCTGGCCATGGGCCGTCAAGCCGGCTTGCTCGTGGGCCTGCCAGGCGCGTCGCAGGGCCTGGCGCGCGGCCCCTTTGCGGCCCGCACCCAACCAGGCCGCCGCACAGGCCAGGTGCAGGCGGCCGGCCCAGGCGGGTGGCTGCACCGCGGCGGCCTGCTGGCTCACGCGGTGCGCCAGGGTGGCCGCCTGGGGCCAGGCGCGGGTGGCCACCAGGCTGTCGAGCCAGTGCAGCGCCCCCACCAGCCAATGGCAGCCGGCCTGGTGGGCAAGCAGCAGCAGGCGCTGGGTGGCTTGGGCGAGGGCGTCGGAGGCGTCGTGCGCGTCAGGGGTTTGATCGGGCTCGGCGGTTTCAAGGGCGCACACCGCCTGTTGCATGGCCATGTCGGCGGTGGCGCCGGCCAGCTGGTCGAGCGCCGGCCAGTCGGCACTGCGCAGCCGGTTGGCTTCAAACCAGAGTGGGCGGGTGCGCTCGATCTCGCCGCTGCGGCACAACACGACGACACGGGCGCACAGCGCGTGGTGCAGGTGCCGGCTGGCCTGGGGGGAAATTTCGGAGTTGAGGTCCAGGGCGGTGTGGGGGTGAGGGTGTGGCCCGTGCAGTGCCCGCAGCTGTGCACGGGACAACGCCACGAAGGCCTGGGTGGCGCTGTGCAGCGTGCTCGTCGTGGCGCCGCCCATGCCCGCCCCCGGCGCCCCTGCCGGCGGCAGGCACAGATCAGCCCACAGGCGCAGGCCGACGGCGCACGGCGCACGCCGCTCCAGCAGACGCAGGCAGGTGGTTTGCAAGGTGTCGTCATGGCCTTCACTGGCCAGCCACAAGGCATGCACCAGCGCGAGGATGTCGTCCGGGTGATGGCGGCCGTTGGCCCAGGCCCAGGCCTGGCGCAGGTGGCCCTGCGCCTGCTGGCAGCGCTGCACCACGCCCTGGTGCGGCAGGCGCCCGGTGTGCCGCGCTTCCAGCCAACCCTTGGCCTGGCGCACCAGGGCTGCGGCATGGGCGTGCTGCAGCGCCGCCATCTCACCGCTGGCCACCGCCAGCTCCAGCGCCAGCGCGCGCATGTTGCGCCACAGGCCGCTGCGGCTCGGGGCCTCACCGTCCGCGTCTGCCGGATGGGTTTGCAGCACCGAGGCATCGGCCAAGGCGGCCAGCTCCAGCGCCACGGCGGCATCGTCCAGCTGCAACTCGTCGATCGCCACACGCCGCACCAGGTCCACAGACAGACCGTGGCAGGCGGGCACGCCGGATGCGTCCACCGCCGGCAGGGGGTCGCTCACCACCTGCTGCATCAGGGCCAGATCGGCGCTGCCTTCAAACACGGCCAGGCGGCGAAACAGCCGCTGCTGGCGCTGCGTGAGGCGAGCGTGGCTGGCCTCCACGGCGCGCCGCAGACTGCGCACAGCAGTGGGCTGATACGGGTGGCTGTGCTGCAGGCGGCTGGGTGGCGTGGCGGTGAGCAGATTCAGGCGCTCGCCCATCAAGGCCGGCAAGGCCGCCAGGCCCAGCGCTGGCACACGGGCTGCAGCCTGCTCCAGCGCCAGCGGCCAGCCGTCCAGCGCATGGGCCAGGGCGCACAGGGCGGGCAGGTCCGCCGCCTGCGGCTCGAAGCGGGCATCGGCCAGCTTCACCTGCTGCACCAGCAGCGCCACCGAGGGCACGGCCAGGGCCGCAGCCAGGGCATGTGGGTCGGTGTCCTCTGGTTCGCCTATCGACAGGCCGGCCGAACGACCGGGCGGCAGAGCCAGGCCATCCAGGCGACACACCAGCTCGCCGCGCTGGTGGAAAGGCCGCTGCCGCGTCAGTAGCACGCGCAAGCCGGGCGCACCGGCCAGCCATCCGGCCAGCACGGCGCCCAGCTCGGCCGGCAGGCGGTCGGCGTTGTCCAGCACCAGCAAGGCGGCCATACCGCCCAGCTGCTGCCGCAAGGTCCACCAGGGGTCATCCAGGTCATGGCCCCGGGGCAGGTTCAAGGCTGCGGCCACGGCCAGCACCACATCCTGCAGCGCGCACACCGGCGCCAGGTCGACCCAGGCCGCGGGCACACCGGTGGCGGCCGCATGGCGCCAGGCAGCCACCTGGGCCAGCCGGCTTTTACCCACGCCGGGCGGGCCAGCCAGGCTTACCCACTGCGCCTGTCGCAAACTGCGCAACAGCTGGGTCAGCTCGTGCTGGCGGCCCAGCAGCGTGGGCCAGGGGCCGGCGTCGGGCCGGCCTTGCACGGGCGCAGGGGTGGTGGATGCACCAGCAGCCACTGGCTGCGCCGGCTCGGTGGCGGGCGCGGGTGAATGCGCCGGAACAAACGCCGGCGGCACCGCGTCTGCCCGCGGCAGCCACGGCCCGCGGCGAATCGGCCAGTTGAAGCGATAGCCCTTGCCCGGCACGGTGGCGATGGCGCTCTTGCCCAGCACCTTGCGCAGGGCCGAGATCTGCACGTTCAGGTTGTTGTCTTCAACCACCAGCCCGCGCCACACCCGCCGCAGCAGATCAGCCCGCGTGATCAGCCGCCCCGGCTGGCTGACAAGCAGCGTCAGCACATCCAGCGCGCGGGTCTGCAGCGTCACGGGCTCGCCGTGGTGCAGCAGGCGCTGCTCGTCGGGCTGCAACTGGAAACCGCCAAAGTGGAAGGCATCCGCCGAGCTGGCCACGTTCGAGGCCTGGGTTTCCTGAGACAACAGCATCGATTCGCAAGACACCATCAACTGGCCAGCCCCAGCGGCTGCGCTTGCCGCCGCAGGCACCAATGCTGGTAGGCCGACAGCAGACGGCCGGAGTGAACGGGCTCACCACGCCGGCCCGGCAAGGCGCTGGCACTCACCAGCACCACACAATCGCCAGCCACCAGCCACTGATCAAGCCGCGTGAAGATTGAAGCCAGCTCGGCGTCAGGGGGCAAGGCCGCCCCGCCGATCAAGGTATCGCTGCCTAGGCCATGGGCGGTGAGCGGGCTGACCACCACGGCGTGTGACGCCGGGGGCACGGGCCCAGGCCACAGCGGCACCAGGCGCGTCACGCCCAGCTCCGCCAGTTGTCGCTGCAGCGCGGCGAAGGCCAGCCCCCGCACAGGGTGCGGCAGGCACAGCGCGCCCAGCCGCTGCGGCCATTGCCAGTTCAAGCCTTCAGGGCCCCATGCAGGGCGCGCCGCCATGGGCTCCAGCGCGCGCAGTGGCCGCTGTGTCTGGCGATGACGGGCGAAGAAGCGCGTGGCGGGCATGTCCTGCACCAGGCGGCCCTGCTCCAGGCACAAGACATGGCTGGCCAATGCCAGCGCATGGCCCCGGTGCCGGGTGGCCAGCAGCACCGCCATGCGCCGCGCCAGCTGGCGCAACAAGCGCAGCAGCGGGGCGGCTTCAGCCTCGGTCAAATCAGTCATCAGGTCATCGACCAGCAACAGCGGCACGCCCAGCAAGTGGCAACGCAGCAGCATCACCATGCGCTGATCCGCCGGGGCCAGGCTGCACACCGGCGCGTCGAGCGCAGGCACCAGGCGGTGCTGGCCCAGACGCGCCAGCCAGGTGGCCAGCCACGGCGCCTGCCGGAAGCCGGCATGTGGCGTGGGCACCTGTCGTGCGTCCATCAGAAAGGCTCGCAATGAGGGGCGCACCGGCGCGTCGGTGGCGCACACCCGCACCGGGCGGCTCGACGCACCAAGCGGCAGGCCGTTGAAGGTGGCCTGGCCGCTGCACAACAGGCCGTCGTCGCCGAGGTGGCCTGACAAGGCCCGCAGCAGCGCTGACTTGCCCGCCCCCGCCGGCCCCAGCAACACCGTGAGGCCAAACGCCGGCAACACCGCTGACACCTGGTCGACCGGCACGCCTGCCGGCCCGACCACGCTGAACTCGGAGAGCGTCAACACCGCACGCGGCAAGGTGGGCGGCCCGCTCACGGCTGAAACCGCACACCGAAGGCGGCAAGGCAAGACAGGCACAACGTCATCATGGCAAGGCACAGGCGTGAGGTGGCACAGGGCGATCGAGCTGATTCAGTCTCGATGGCAGGCTGCACCGCGTCGTGCCGCGCACTGCCATGGCCGCGCGCTGCAGGCGCCAAGCGCGCTGCAAACCTGCCACCACTGTGGCAAGTTCGTCCGCAAAAATCCTTTAGCCCGGCTTCAGAAAACCTTAGGCATTGCAACGAGTTGTGAGGTGTGGGCGCGCTGCCCGGCCTTCACTCGGTGGGCGGGGCCGGCTGCGGCCAGTCACCAAACAGCAGATCGGCGGATTGGCTGAGGCGGCTGATGAAGCGCTGCTTCGGGCCGTCGGGCGCGGGGCTGGCGCCGGCTTCATCCAGGGCCTGGGGAACCGCCAGCGATGGCGATGGAAGTTGGGTTGGTGCAGCCATTGGAGTACCGGCGCCAACGACCACCGGCAGCAATGCCGCGCCCAGGCGGTAGCCGTAGCCAGGCACCGTGACGATGGCCGAGCGCCCCAGCACCTTGCGCAGCGCATTCACCTGGACGTTGATGTTGTTGTCTTCAACCACCAGACCGGCCCAGACCGTATCGAGGATGTCGCTGCGACGCAGCAGTTGGCCCTGCCGCTCTACCAGCGCCACGAGCAAGTCCAGCGCGCGCGCCTGCAGGTGCACCGGCTGCCCGGCCTGAAGCAGGCGCCGGTCGTCGACGTGCAACTCGAAATCGCCAAAGCGCCAGACACCCGTGCCGCCTTGATCGGCATGGGTGGAGGCCCCGGACGAGCCCGAGGGCGCGCTGATGGGCGTGCTCAAACGCGGGCCCGGTTGTGGCGGTGGAAGGCGGGCAGGCTCGGCGGTGTGGCACCGCAGCGGCCCTCCCAACGGGAATACAACATGAGCATCTCGCTGACTGCCGCAGTCAACACGACTGCGGCGCCGAAGCTTAGCCCTTTGCGTGATCGCCGGGTAGGTGGGGCAGCCCAATCACGGGCGGCCGGGCGCTGTGGGCCCCATCGCGGTCATGTCGACCGACACCCCTTGCCAGCCGCAGACGAAGCCGCTGGCTTTGTCCGACTGGACCGGCAGGGCGAGCGCATGACGCACACCGGCTTCGACGCTGTCGATCACGGGCACGCCCACATCCGCCTGCACATCCGCCTGCAGACGCGCCTGCACCCGCGCGGCCATGCCGGCCAGGCCTGCACCGCCCAGCACGATGCTCTTCACCGGCCATCGCGCTGCCGCTTCCCGGCAGGCCTCCGCCAGCAGGGCCACGGCGGCGTCCGGGTCAGCCGCCAGTTGCGCACCACTCGGCGCCACGGTGTGGATGCCGGCCAGCTGAGTACTCAAACCCAGCGCACCGGCCAGCCGCTCCAGCATCGGGCGCCAGCGCGCGCCGCCGGTCACGACGGCAAACGGGCCCAGGGCCGCCGCCGCCGTGAAGGCGGCTTCGGCCAGGCCCGTCACCGGCACGTCGCTGCTGTCGCGCAGGGCCCAGAGGCCGGGGTCACCAAAACAACCAATCAGCACGGCGCTTGGGCGGGGGCGGGATTGGAGACTTCGCGGCGTGGCCATCAAGGCATGGGCCCAGGCATCAAGCACGGCATGGCCGGCCACCGCGTAGCTGGCTTCACAGGCGATGTAGGGCGCTCCAAAACGCGCGGTGGCGGTGCTGACCAGCACATCAGTGCCCGCCGCGCGTTGCCCATGCTGCTGCAGCAGCGCCGTGACCGACGCCGTGGTGTTCGGGTTGAGGATGAGCAGATGGCGCATGGTGCGAGCGGGCCTCAGGCGCGGTGCGGGCGGCGCTTCAGCAGCGCAAACAGGCCGATGGCCAGGCCCATCACCACGAACGACACCACCATCGTCACCGTGCCCAGCGCGTAGATGGCAGGCGTGGTGACGGTGGTGGTCAGGCCCTGCAGTTCCAGCGGCAAGGTGTTCACGTCGCCAATGGCTTGCGAGGTGCGGGCGATCTCGTCCCAGCTGAGCGTGAAGCCGAACATGCCGATGCCGACCACCGAGGGCGCGATCAGCGGCAGCACCACATGGCGGAAGGTTTGCCAGGGCGTGGCGCCCAGGTCGCGCGCGGCCTCTTCATAGGCCGGATTGAAGCGGTTGAAGATGGCAAACATGATGAGCAGGCCGAAGGGCAGCGTCCAGGTCAGGTGGGCGCCCAGCGCGGAGGTGTAGATGCCCAGCGCCGTGCCGTAGCCCTCCAGTGCGTCTTGCCAGCCCAGCCAGTCCAGCACGTACTTGAAGCCACCGTCGAGCAGCCGGAACGCCAGCCCGATGCCCAGCGACACGATGATCGACGGCATGATCAGGCTACCCACCACGGTGAAGAACAAGGCATTGGCCCCGCGCAGCGGCTTGCGAAACGCCAGCCCTGCCAGCACCGAGAACACGATGGTCACGGCCATGACCGCCAGGCCCAGGCCGAGCGAGCGCCAGAGCGCCGCACCGATGTCGACCACGCCCAGCCCCTGCGCCAACTCACGAAACCAGTGCAAGGACCAGCCGCGCATCGGAAACGTCAGCCCGCCTTCCGGCCCCTGGAAGCTGAGCACGACGATGACCAGCATCGGGCCATAAAGAAACAGCACGTAGCCAGCGAAAAACAGCGCCAGCAACCAGAACGCCATCGGGCGCTGGGTGCGCGGCAGCGGCGTGAGCTGGGCGGGGCTGGCGGAACCTGAAGTGGCGCTCACGTCACAATTCCTTGCGAATATCAACCAGGCGCGTCAGGCCCCAGATGATCATCAAGACCAGCGCCAGCAGCACCACCGCATTGGCCGCTGCCAGCGGGAACTGCAGGTAGGAGGTTTGCACCTGGATGATCTTGCCGACCGAGGCGATCTGCTGCCCGCCCATCACGCCGATGGTGACGAAGTCGCCCATCACGATGGTGATGACGAAGATCGAGCCGATGATGATGCCGGTGCGGCACAGCGGCACGATGACATGCCAGAGGGTTTGCCAGGCGGTGGCGCCGCTGTCGGCGGCGGCCTCGATCAGGCTGCGATCAATGCGCATCATGCTGTTGAAGATGGGCACGATCATGAAGGTGGTGAACAGGTGTACGAATGCCAGCACCACCGAAAAATCACTGAACAGCAGCCACTCCACCGGCTGCTGCACCAACCCTGCCCCCAGCAGCATGTCGTTCACCCAGCCGTTGCGGCCCAGCAGCGGCACCCAGGCAATCATGCGGATGACGTTGGAGGTCCAGAACGGAATGGTGCACAGCACGAACAGCACCATCTGCACCGACGCCGACGTGACATGGAAGGCCAGGAAGTACGACACCGTGAAGCCGATGATGAGCGTCAGCAGCCACACCAGCAGGCAGAACTTGAAGGTCGACAGATACGTCTTGAAAGTGACGCAAAGCTCATCGCCCGAGGCGCAGCCCTCGAACACCGCCAGATAGTTGTCGAGCGTGAAGCCGGGCAGCAGTTCGTACTGGTTGTAGTTCCAGAAACTCACCATCAGCACCAGCCCCAGCGGCACCAGGAAAAAGATCGCAAACACCAGCGCCAGCGGCAGGGCCTGCCACCAGGCCGCCAATTGGCGACCCGGCGCACCGGCCGCAGGCCGTGAAGACGTAGGTGCTGCGCTCATTCAGGTGATCACTTCCAGCGAAGTTTGTGGTGGCAGGGGTGGTGGCAGGTGCCCGTCAGGCCGCCACGAACTCGTTCCACTTCTTGACCATGTAGGCGTTTTCGTCCATCACCGCGTTCCAGCAGGCGATGCCGCCCATGCGGGCCTCGTAGCTGCCGCCGTCACGCACATCGCCCTTCTTGGCCAGCACGTCGCCCTTGGGGCTCTTGATGTCCTGGGCGGCGGGCTTGCCCTCCATCCAGTAGGCCCACTCGTAGGTGTCCATCTTGGCCTTGGCGGTGTCGAGCACGGCGCTGTAGTAGCCCTGGCGGTTCAGGTAGGCGCCAGCCCAGCCGTCGAGGAACCAGTTGATGAACTCATACGCGGCATCGAGCTTCTTGCCCGAGAGCGTGGCCGGCAGGCCGAAACCGGCGGCCCAGGCGCGATAGCCCTCTTTCAGCGGCTGGAAGTTGCAGGCGATGCCCTTGGTGCGCACGGCCGTCACGGCGGGGCTCCACATCGACTGGATCACGACCTCGCCCGAGGCCATCAGGTTCACCGACTCATTGAAGTCTTTCCAGAGGCTGCGGAACTGGCCGGCCTTCTTGGCTTCGATCAGCACCTTGATGGTGAGGTCGATTTCCTTCTTGGTCATGTTGCCCTTGTCGGGGTACTTGTACAGGCCCATGGCTTCCACCACCATCGCCGCGTCCATGATGCCGATCGACGGGATGTTGAGAATGGCCGCCTTGCCCTTGAACTCGGGGTTCAGCAGCTCGGCCCACGAGCTGATCGGGCGCTTGATCAGGTCCGGGCGGATGCCCAGCGTGTCGGCGTTGTAGACGGTCGGGATCAGGCTCATGAACTGGGTCGGCGCCTTGGCGAAGACCTTGCTCTTTTCGCCTTCCAGGTAGATCACCTTCTTGGGCGCCGTGCCCTGGTCACCCACCGCCTTGCCGGCCACCATGCCGGTGGTGAACAGTGACGTGATCTTGTCGGCGTTCTTGATGCGCTTGGTGTCGATGCCCTTGAGGTTGCCGGTGGGCACGATGTTCTTCAGCGAGAAGTACTCGGTGTCGATCAGATCGAAGCTGTTGGGGGCGGTGACGGCGCGCTTGGTGACGTCGTCGGTGGTGACGGCGACGTACTGGATCTTGATGCCGGTGTCCTTCTCGAACTTCTCTCCGATGGCCTTGTCCTGGTTCACCGCGGTGCCCAGGTAGCGCAGCACGATCGGATCAGCCGCATGCACGGCCGGGAACATGCCCGAAGCCAGGATGCCGGCGGTGCCCTTCAACAGGGTGCGGCGCTGCAAGGGCGCGGCTGGCCCGGAAACGTCGTTGCAATCATCAGCCATGGAAACTCCTGAGGGGTTGTGCAGGGGGTTGGGGAAAGGTTGAAAGACAGGTTCGTCAGACGAGGGCTGGGCACTCAGCGCGCCAGCGCATGCGCCGATTCAGGCAGCCAGTGCAGTTGCACCGCGTCACCCACCGCGTGCGGTTGGCGCGCAAAGGTGGCCTCGGGCAGCATCACGCTCAGCTCGGCGGTGGTGGCGGCGTTCATCACCACGCCGGGTTTCTGCAGGCCCAGCAGCACATAGGTGCCCTGGTACTCCACATCGGTCACCACGGCCTGCAGGTTGTGGGGGCCGGCGGGCAGGCTGGCGGCTTCAGGCCGCACCAGCATCTGGTCGGTGCGCACACCCACCCGGCCGTGCGGCGTGTCGATCACGTTGTGGCCGCCCATGAAGCGCGCCACGAACTCGCTGGCGGGCCGGTTGTAAACCTCGTGCGGGCTGCCCACCTGCTCGATCACGCCGTGGTTCATCACCACCATCGTGTCAGCCAGCGCCATCGCCTCTTCCTGCGAGTGGGTGACGTGGATGAAGGTCAGCCCCAACTCTTTCTGCCAGCGCCGCAACTCGGCGCGCATCTGGATGCGCAGGAAAGGGTCGAGTGCTGACAATGGCTCATCGAGCAACAACACACGTGGCTGGGTGATGAGCGCGCGCGCCAGCGCCACGCGCTGCTGCTGCCCACCTGACAACTCGGCCGGTTTGCGCTCAGCGAGGTGGCCCATGGCGACGCGCTCCAGCAGCTCGGCGGCACGCTTTTTCCGCTCGGCCTTGCCCACGCCTTTCATGGTCAGGCTGAAGGCCACGTTGTCGAGCGCGCTCAGGTGCGGAAACAGCGCAAAGCTCTGAAACATCATCGCCGTTCCGCGCAAGGCAGCGGGCAGATCAGTGATGTTTCTGCCCTCTAGAAGGATGTCACCGGACGACACATTTTCGTGGCCGGCAATCATGCGCAACGTGGTGCTCTTGCCGCAGCCCGAAGGGCCCAGAAGACAACAATAACTGGCACTGGCGATACGCAGATTGATCGCGTCGACAGCCGGCCTGCCCTGCGCATAACGCTTGGTCAAGTCGATCACTTCCACGGCGTTGGCAAGTTGGGGTCGTGGGGCGTTCATGAGACGTCCCACGCAACCCTCGTGCCAAGTTTGTATACACATTGCGGTGCAGGGTGTGTACAGAAATGCACCGGACCTGTGCGGACCGAAGCCTCGCCTTGAAGCAACTGGCACCGACCACGTGCCACGCCCTTGATTCACCCACCCAGGACCACCACGATGTACCGACAACGACCGCCATCTCACGGCCAACCCGCCGTTCGTTCAACCCGCGGCCTGCCCGCCCTGACAGCCACCTGCCTGCTGTTGCTGCTGGCCGCTTGCGGTGGCGGCGGTGGCGACAGCGCCAGCAGCGACAACACCCCGGCACCGGCCGTGCCGCCCGTGACCACGGCCCCTGTCACCACGACCCCCGTGACCACCGACCCGGTCACGCCACCGGTGGCGGCTGACCCGCAGGTGGGCGCACTGGCCGCTGCCCTGCGCACCGGCAACTCGAAGGACCTGACGCTGGCCACCGCGCAGGCCGCCATGCTGAGCGAGTTGCAGTCGGTGATGACCGCTTATGCCGCCGTGCGCCAGACGATCTACGGCCTGAATGCCGACGGCAGTGCCAATGCCAACAGCGTGGGCGCCATCGAGTGGCAACCATACCGGTTCTCGGCCGTCTTCAACTTTCTGGACCAAAGCCGCAACCATGCCTTCTTGACCAGCAACTGGAGCTTTGCCGACAACACCCCCAGCGCGGGCAAGGTCCTCGGGGTGGCTGGCGTGGCACCCGAAACAGGCGCACGTTATGTGGCCATCGGCGCCAATCCGCTTTCAAGCCCCGGAAATGCAGCGATGGACAGCGTGATGCGCAACACCATCATCTGGCTGACCGGCCGCGGCAACCTCGACAAACTCAAGATCGTGACGGCCCACCTGCCCGGTGACCAGTCGGGCGGGGCCAATGAGGAGCCCCGCGTCCGCAGTTGGCTCGCCAACCACATTCAGGGTGTCACGATCAACGGGGTGGCCACCACGGCCGCCACGGTGGGCAAGGACACCAAGGACGACACCTGCGACGGCGACAAGCTCGACGCCTGCCTGAAGAGCGCTGATCTGCTGATCCTTGGCCGCAAGCAGGGCCCGAATGTCAGCGGTCCCGACAACTTCCCGGCTGCCTACAACGCCGACACCGTGATGAACGCGGTGCTGGCCGCGCAGGCACGCGGCATACCGGTGATGTATCTGCACCAGACCGAAATCAACAACGGACTGTCTGCCCGCCTGATGGACTATTTCGGCCTGGACCTGACCACCAATTACTGGACCTACGATGGTCTCAAGAATCTGGCACCTGCCAGCCAACCCGTGGCGCCAGCCAATCTCTCTGACTGGATGAAGCTGATGCAACGGGTCGAAAAGCCCTCCAGCTTGACCACAGACTGGAGCGGTTGCGTTGAAGATGTGAGCCGCCTGTACTGCGAGCGCTATGGCAACCGACCGGGAGATGCCGCGCTGATCAATGAATTCACCGGCCCGGGCCAGAAACTCCGCGACCAGCTGCGTGCGCTCGACACCAAGGGCGTGGCCATCTTTTCGCAGCCAGGGTATGGGCTGGAAAAGCGCTTGGTGGTACTGGGCGACAAGTACCGTGAGCAGGTCAGCTATCCGATGACACGCTTGGCCAACCGCGAAGCTTTCTTCCAGGCCTACTTCTCGGACTTCACCGCCTACATCAATCGCCCGACCAATGCGGTCGCACGCAACCTGGGCAACTTCTCGGCCCTGTTCCCGAGCAGCACGCCGACCATCTCGCGCCTGGTGAGCACCACGTCGCAGGAGACTGGCTCACGCGAGCACATGACCGGGCTGTATGTGATGCCGGGCCGCACCGTGACCCTGCAGCGCACCGACACCGGCACGCAAAGCGTGACGGTGGGCCTGAACATGCTGCGTGACTCTACCCGCGTCTACCAGACCTATGACCGGCCGACGCTGCTGGGCAGCCCGCGTGTGCCACTGCTGCCAGGCAAGACAGTGACACTGACCAGCCCCTTCGGCGGCCCGATGTACCTGTTTGTGGCCGCAGCCAGTGGCGCACCGGCCGTCACGGTGCAGGTGGACGGTGTCATCACGCACCCGGTGCTGCGCAACCCGAACGATGCGGCGCAAGTGGCCACGTTCAAGGCCGAGCTGGCCAGCACGCCGACCAACTGGGTGGGTATCAGCACCGACTTCCTGACCGTGCACGCCACGGTCCCCAGCATCAAGAAGACGTTGTCCAGCTATGGCGACAGTCTCCCCAACCTGGCATCCGACATCTGGACATACATGATCAAGGACACCTACGAGCTGGCCGGCTTCAATGCCGCCAACCCGGAGACCTTCAAGCTGACGCCGACGGTCAGCGCCTACTGCAAGGCCCAGGGATGGGATTGCACCGGGCCGCAGCACCGCCGCGAATCGATGCAGCACGCCATCTTTGACAACTACTCGCTGTGCGGTGGCGCCTGCGCCGGCAACCCGTTCGACAAGGGCGGGTCGCTGGATCCGCTGGGCTGGGGTGAAACACACGAGATCGGCCACAACCTGCAACGCGGACACTTGAACATCTACGGCGGCCAGTCAACGGAGGTGTCGAACAACATCTTCCCGCTGCACAAGTTGATGAGCTACAACAAGAACGCAGCGCCGGCCAAGCCGCTCATTCACAAGGGCCACCTGCCCACCGCGCTGGGCATGATGAAAGCCGCCTTGGCCACCGACGACCCGGTCAACGCGATGAAGACCGCCTTGTGGGGCGACACCGGCTATGCGGCCAACAGCGAGCCCCGCCTGGAGTTCTATCGCCAGATGGTGGAGTTCAACCGCCACTACCACGGCGATGTCTTCAGCGACGGATGGGAGCTGTACACGCTGCTGTACCTGCTTGATCGCAACTTCGTGCTGGCCAAGAGCAACTGGGCCAACAACGCAGCCAGCCTCGGCTTTGGCACTTACGCCACTTACCCGGACAACATCGGCGGCAATGACTTCCTGCTGGTGGGCATGTCACGCATCATCGGTCGCGACATGCGCCCGGTGTTCGACATGTGGGGCATCACCTACACCCAGGCGGCAATCGACCAAGTGGTGGCCTACAAGCTGCCGGCGGCTGAGCGGCTGATGTTCCCGATGGCCAGCATGCAGCAGTACGGCGCCGGCATCGGGGCGCCCATCCAGGTGAACGCACAGACTGTGTATCCCGCAGGCTACTGAGATCTTGATGCTTGCTGCAGCCCCTGATCGGGCTGCCTGGCCCTGCCTTGCCCCACCGGCCAGGCAGGGCTTTTTTGTTTTACTTCTGAATCAGATGGATGCCGTGCCTCATGGCCGGCACATGGGGTTTTCCTCCTCTATTTAGTTCAAACAAGTAAGTAAATTGGGCGCTCCACTCGAATTTGGTGACCACACCAGCACCGGAGACAACCATGCGCCCTGCCCGCTCGCTTCGCAACACCGCCCCGTTGAAAAACCGCCGTGCCGCCGATGCGGCTTGGCTGGCCGCGCAGGCGGTGTCTGCATGCGCCGCAATGGCGATGGCCTCCTCCGCAGCTGGCGCGGCCACGGGTGCCGCGCGCCCGGCCACGTTGCAAGGCACCTGCACCGAACTCACTCTGAAGCTGGCGGCCCTGCCCGGCACCACCATCACGGGCAGCACCTCGTTGGCCGCCGGCACGCTGAAGGCAGGCGCCAATGAGGTGCCCGCGCATTGCCTGGTGACCGGCCAGATGCTGCCGCGCACCAGCCCGGTCGACGGCCAGCCCTACGCCATCGGCTTTGAAATGCGACTGCCGCTGGCCTGGAACGGCCGCTTCTTCCACCAGGGCAATGGCGGCATCGATGGCCGCGTGCTGCCCGCCACCGGCGGCTTTGGTGGCGGCGTCACCACCCACGCGCTGCTGCAGGGCTTTGCGGTGCTCAGCTCAGACGCTGGCCACACCGCGGCCGCCGGCCCGGCCTTCGGCATCGACCCCCAAGCGCGGCTGGACTACGGCTACCAGGCGGTGGGCAAGCTCACGCCCATGGCCAAGTCGGTGATCGAGGAGGCCTACGGCAAGTTGCCTGATCGCTCCTACTTCGGTGGCTGCTCAAACGGTGGCCGCCACGCGTTGGTGGCCGCGTCGCGTTATGCCGATGACTACGACGGCTTCGTGGCCGGCGCCCCCGGCTTCAACCTGCCCAAGGCGGCGGTGGCCAACATCGCCAGCGCACAGCGCCTGGCCCGCGTGGCCACCAAAGCCGATGACCTGAACACCGCCTTCACGCCGGCCGAGCGCCAGGCGCTCTCGAACGCCGTGCTGGCCAAATGCGATGCACTCGATGGCGCCACAGACGGCCTGATTCAAGACACCGCCGCCTGCCAGCGCAGCTTCAGCTTCGAACGCGACGTGCCCACCTGCACCGGTGAGCGCGACGGCAGCTGCCTCACCACCGCGCAGAAGGCGGCCATCGGCCCGCGCTTCAGCGGCACTCTCACCAGCACGGGCGCGCCGGTCTACAGCAGCTTCCCGTTTGACGGTGGCCATGGTGCGGCCGGCATCGGCTTCTGGATGTTCACCGCGCCGCTGGCGCTCGACTCCGGCTCGGTCGGCCATATCTTCAAGGTGCCACCGGCGCCGGTGGCGGGCTTCAATGGCCCGGCGTTTTCGCTCGCGGCCAACATCGACGAACTGGTGGCGCAGATCAACGCCACCAACAGCACGTACACCGAATCGGCGATGAGCTTCATGACGCCTCCCAAGCCCACCGAGCTCAGCACCCTGAAGGCCAGAGGCGGCAAGGTGCTGGTGTTCCACGGCGTGAGCGACGCGATCTTTTCCGCCAACGACACCGCCCGCTGGGTCGATGCCGTGGCTGCCGCCAATGGCGGCCAGGCCGGCAGCTTCCTGCGCTACTTCCCGGTGCCCGGCATGGGCCATTGCTCGGGCGGGCCAGCCACCGACCAGTTCGACCTGGTCTCGGCCATCGTCGCCTGGGTGGAAGCTGGCCAGGCCCCTGAGCGCATCACCGCCAGCGCACGCGGCGCCGGCAATGCGGGCGGCGTGAATGCCGACGTGCCGGCCAGCTGGCCCGCCAACCGCACGCGGCCGCTGTGCGCTTACCCCACCGTGGCCCGCTACGTGGGCAGCGGTGACGTGGAATCGGCTGCCAGCTTCCGCTGCCGATGACGGTCACCGTGCCCATGCAGACCTGTTGCCGAGGGGTTCAGTGGGCCGGGATATCCAGGATCCGGATCGAGGCACCCGCAGGATCAACCGCATCGACGATGAGCAGCTTCCCCGCCAGCTCATCCCTCAGCGAGGCACCGGGCAACAGCGTGACATCACTGTCGGTCATCCCCCCGCCGCTGGCAGGTGTCGCATCCACCAAGGCGTTGATGAGGCCATTGCTGGTGTAGGTCATGCTTCGCACGATGACGCCGCGTGTGAACGCCGAATTGGCCGGCCAATTCTCGAAACCCTCCTGCGCTTGACGGTATTCCAGGATCAGGTAGCTGCCGTCCGATCGAGGAATACGAAACCCCTGAATGGGCGCCTCGGTGCCCAGCACGCCCAAGCGGTACGCGCCTGGCTTGTAGATCACTGGAACTTCCTGGTCGGTCAACCAGCCGGCGTACAAGCGATAGTCCACCGGGAATAGCCGAAGCCCACCGCCACCCACCGTGTCGGTGGGGTCGTCTATTTTGCCCACCGTGCATCGATCACCGACACTCACCGCACCATCAACCGCCGGGCAGTCCCGCAACGACACTGGATGGGAGAACCCCATACTGTGCCCAAATTCGTGCGTCCATACCCATGGTTTGTAGCCAGTGCCTGCAGACACCACGAAGCGACCAGGTACCGCCGCAATACCTGCCCAGCCGCAATTCAATGGTGAGGTTTCAACGAAGATGTAATCAAAGTCTTCGGGATTGATACCGTTGGCGCGCGCCGCCTTCGCTGCGCTCGCAACCATCGCATTGTGGTCGCAGTCCGTTTGTTTCGGCCCCAGCGAAACACCAGGCAGCATGGTCCCCTTCAGCGTCAATTTCCCACGTGAAGCCAAGGACAGAAAATGTGACAGCGATGCGAAATCCGCACCATCACCCAGCACGGCCTTGCGCACCCTTTCCGGCGCTGGTGCGGCATCCCCATCAAAATGGCCGACGACGAGCAATGCCGTCTTTTCCCCGACCACAGGACGCTTGCGCGATTCGATGCTGCCCTCAAAGTGCCACCATTTTTCCGCCTCCAAAGGCTTTGCCACCAGCGCTACCCGATCGCTTTCTGGCATGGCGCTGAGCAAACCACCCCCCTGCCCTCGATAAGAGTTTGAAAACGCGAGGCGGCCGTTCGCACCGGTGGTAATGGTGGGCCAGCCGATTTGTGACGAAAAGCTGGCCGAACCATTGCAAGGAAACATGGTGACGTCACCAGGCTGAGTGCCATTGGCAGGCGTTCCGAGGCAGATGGCCTCGCCCTTGGTGCTGTTGAGTGCGGAGCGGATCTTCTGGTATTGCCCCGCAGGCCCAATGGTCCACATTTGCGCCTCGGCGCCAGCACACGCCGCGAACACGACCGACCTCCGGTCGTCGTTCAGCGTCAAACACTTGCCTTCGCCGTGCAGTTCGTTGCGCAGTTGACCAAAGACCTGATGAACCACCGCCGCAGTGACTGCGGGGGTTTCCGGCGCGGACGCGGCAGGGGGCGGGGCTGCAACGACCGCCGAGGCAGCACCGGAGGCGGGTGTCGCGGCGGCATCAGGCGCAGGCGCTGAAGCCGGAACATCTGGCGTCGCAGGTGCGACTTGGCCCGAGGATCCGCCACCACACCCAGATATAGCCAAAGAGGCGCCGACGCATGCGACATATCTCCAAGATTTAATCAATTTCACTTTTTACCTTTACCAATATAGTTGAAACCGCCGATAAAGCTCAGCAGAATTTAATTCTAAACATCAAGCCCACAAACCTACCCCTCGGCAGGACCGGGAATTTCAACTCACTACATCATTTGCACCAACACGCAGAAACGATATTTACGGAAACACGTCAAAAGCATTCAGCTTGAAATATCAACACACCAACATGCGCAAGCAGAAACACTTGAAACCTATTCAAATAAAATATTGTTCTCACGCGCAGGCAAGCCCCCCGGCAACGGAGTGGCCCGAACGACGAGGCACACACAGGCGAATTGGCCAACTGGCCCAAGAAGCATCCAACGCCACCATGCGGGTGCGCTCGAACTGGTGATGGCGCAACGCGCTACGGGGCAGCACACCCACCCCCACTTGGGCCTCCGCCATCGCAATCATGGCGGCGTGGCTAGGCACGGTGGCGCGAATGTCCAGCGCATGCCGGATACCGTTGTCCTGAGATGCCCCACACGCCAAAAATTGCTGAATTGCCGAACGATGGTTGAGCACGACATGCGGCCACAAGCGGCAATCGTCCAGGCCCACCTGCAGCTTCACGGCCGGATACCAGGCCTTGGGGATGAGCGCAACGTGCTCGACGTGGCTGTCGGCGCAGACCAGCATGTCGTCGTGGTGCAGGTCCAAGTCGAGCACACCCACATCCGCACCGTGACTGGCCACCAATGCCACCACTTGGTTGGCCGGATGCTCTTCCACGGTCACCGTCAGTCCGGCGCAATCGGCGAAGACGGCGCGCAGGCCATCCACCATGTTTACCCCTGCACAGGACGGCGTGGTCACAAGTCGCAGACGTGAAGTGACGCCATCGGCATGCCGAGCCAGGTCGATGCGCAGGGCATTCAAGGCGGCCATGCAGCGCCGCGCATGCTCGATCAGGGCGACACCGGCCACCGTGGCCGTCACGCCGCGCGGGTGCTGGTCAAACAGCGTCGCGCCGAGCATAGCCTCCAGGTGCTGCAAGCGAAGCCTGGTTGCCGAAGCAGTCAAGCAACACGCAGCGCCTCCCGCAATGACGTGTCCAGAATCAGCCACGGCCAGCAGCAGTTTGAGATCGGTGATGTCGTACTTCATGCGATGAACGCCGGCCCGGCAGACGCGAACGCGGCGAATTGGGGAACGGCTGCCCGGTCACGGAGCAGCCCGGATGGCAGGAAGGAATAGAATTTTCGGGAGGGATGGCGCGAAATAAAAGAACCATCGATGGAATTCACTCCTCCGTCCATCGCGCTGCTTGTAGCCAATCGCACACCAACCGGCGAGCCACCACATGCCCTCAGACAGCCTTCGAAACGCAACCAGGCCCTTGCTGGCAGCAGACCTGTTGTTGCCACCCGAGGTTCGACAAGAGTTGCTGCTTCTTGCGCAGCGACAGTTGCTGGAAGATCGCCAATGGGTGTGCCAGAGCGGCGACCCTGCTGAGGCGCTGTTCGGTGTCGTCCGTGGAACCCTCAGGGTCAGCGTCTTGGCACCGAATGGCGCGGAAGCGGTGGTCTCGGTGCTGGAACCGGGCCATTGGTTCGGCGACATTTCACTCTTCAGCGCCCTGCCTCGCTTCAATCACGTGCAGGCGGTCGGTCCTGCCGAAATTGCCGTGATTCCGGCGTCGGAATTCCATGCACTGATCGCGAGAAGGCCGGACATCCACATGGCCTTCACCAAACTGCTCAGCCACCGGCTGCGGGTCATGATGGCGTGGATCGACGATGTCATCCTTCACCCGCTGCCAGTCCGGCTGGCAACCCGACTTCTGGCGATAGACCATCGATCTCAGGATGAGCCATATCGGTCGCACTTCGTCAACATGTCGCAAGACGACTTGGCGGCATCGCTGGGCGTGTCGCGTCAAAGCGTGAACCGACAACTGAAGCTTTGGGAAAAGGACGGCACCCTGCGCGTTCATTACCGAAGGATCGAGTTGCTGAACCTGAAACAACTGATGGCGCACGCTCAACCCTGCGCTTGACGAGGCGCGCGCGTTGCAACGCCCGCAACACCGCGTTGCAAGTCGCCGGCAAGAAGTGTTCATCAATGCCAAAAGGCGTCAGTTCTAGCGCCATGAGGTGGTCAGACTCGCTGCATTCACTCACTTCCGAGCCTTGCACCATGATGCGGTCCGATCATCGCGCGCCCCCGGCCTTGCCACCTGCAGCACCACCTCTGTTCGACCTTGTCAGTCTGCGCTGCACCTTGCCAGCAGCCTGCCGCAGTGCGGGGCGGCCATGACCAGGCTCATCGATTACAACGAACTGGCCAGTTTCATCAGCGTCATCGAGTCGGGGAGCTATGCCGAGGCCTCGCGTGCGCTGGGCGTGCCCGCCAACACCCTGAGTCGCCGAGTGCAAAGCCTGGAATCAGCCTTGGGTGTCAGGCTCATTCATCGATCCACCCGCCAGATGGCCATGACGCCAGCTGGCCGGTTACTGTTTGATCACTGCAAGGACGCCACCGACAAGATGGCGAGTGCCAGCCGTATGCTTGCCGCCAAGACGCAAAGCGCGGCAGGCACCTTGCGCATTGCCGCACCCGTCGACTTCTTCGATTTCTTCAATGCAGCCTGGCTCGATGAGTTCCTTGGCTATTACCAAGACTTGCGGCTGGAGCTGTTGCTGAGCGATCGCAACGTCAACCTGATTGGTGACCGGATTGACGTGGCGCTTCGCCGCGGGAACTTGGTCAGTTCTGGCCTGGTCGCCAAACGACTGGCCACCAACCATCACCTGCTGGTGGCCTCGCCCGTCTACCTGGGCACCCGGGGCAGGCCAACCGCTATCGAGCAATTGGCCGACCATGCCTGCGTCATCACGCCGACCGCCGATGGCAGGAATCTATGGCGCTTGCACACGGCATATGGCATTGAGGAGGTGGTGGTGCAGGGGCGCGTGGGTGCAGACAATCGGCAGGCCATGCGAAATGCCGCACTCGGAGCGCTAGGCATCGCGCTGGTGCCTGAGGCGCTCGTTCGTGCAGACCTGGCCGCGGGTCGATTGCAGCGCGTGCTGCATGGCGTGCACCACGACGGTGGCGGCCTGCATGCTGTCTTCGTGGGCGGCGGGCCTATCCCTCTGGCTGCCTCGCTGTTTGCCACCTTTGTCGGTGACAAGCTGCGTGCCGACCATGCCGGAACGGTGCAGCAACTGCTGGCTGCATGACCGCCAAACCACCAAGCGCCCAGGTTGGTGAAACAACCGTGTACATCGCTCACGCAGTTGCAGCCAGGGTGTCACGCTTGGCAGGGCATTCGGTCGCTGGATGCCACCTCAGCCCACGCAGAATGCGGTGACACACCCTGCCATGAACCGGGCATCGAGATGTGGCCAGGACATCGCTGAATCACGCATGAGAATCAACGACATTGACTTGCAACTGGTGGTGGCCATCGCCCGCAATGGCAGCATCACCGAGGCAGCCAGCGCGTGTTGTCTGGCGCCCAGTTCGGCCAGTCTGCGCCTGAGAAATCTCGAAGATGCGCTGGGGGTGAGGCTATTTGATCGCACTGCGCAAGGCGTATTTCCTACCGATGCGGGCACCGTGATGGTGGCTCACGCCAACCGCTGCATCCAGGTGCTGTCGATGATGCGATCAGCCTTGTCGGAACATCGCGCCGGTCTGCGGTCGAACATACAGCTCAGCGTCAGCGAAATGGTTATTGGACCAGCGCTGACGCGCGACATCGGCGCCTTTCTCGGTGACGAGCGAAGTGCTCGGGTGAGCGTGCAGGAAGCAGTTGACGCGGACATCCCGTTGGCGGTCCTCGAAGGCAAGGCAGACCTCGGAATCACAACCTGTCGCACCGAGCTGCCCGACCTGCTCTGCCTGCCGTACAGGCGAGCACAGTACCTGCTGATCAGCGCCAACACTCCTGACGGCATGGCGGCGCCGCAATGGCCAGCAGCCCTCGCGGCCCCTTTGGTGACCTTGCGCTCAGCGCCAGCCTTGCGCAGGCATCTGCATGAAGAAGCCGCTCGCATCGGGAAGCGACTGGACGTGCGCCTTGAGGTCGACAGTCACGACTGCCTGATCGACATGGTGCGCCAGGGGGTCGGCGCTGGCGTACTGCCTACGGCAGCCCTCGCTGGCCATTCCACGGCAGGCCTGCTGAGACAAGCCATTCCGACCGGCTGGGCCAGCGCCATGTTCTACGTCTGCGCGTCGGCGCACGCGGAGCACACGCATCAACTCGCTCGCCGTTTGCTTGAGGCCCTGCACCGGGCACCGTCCTTGCCCATGCCGGACGCGACAACGCCACCCGTACGGTCAGGGGCGCGAGTTTTTCCGAATCCAGGGACCTAAGGACCTCGCTCGACAGCATGGCCCGTGCGCGCAGATCATTGACGCTCACACCGCAGCGGCGGACGCCTGACGTCAAGGAATCACTGTTGACCTGCCATTCCGACCCCACGTTAACAACCCACGCGGCAGCGTGGCCACCACTGCGCATTTGGGGCATACGCCTCTCCGCCGAACTACAACGAAACCTGATTGGGCAGGTGAGTACACGCCAAAGCCCAACGGGACAACGCTGGATCCTGGCGTCGGCGCCGCCAGCTGATGCATGCATCGTCGGTGGCCCGATCGCGCCGAGCCTGTTGCCCATCACGGCCACCATCCCGTTCCGCGTCTGGCTGTTTGATCCTGCACCTGACGCAGGTGCAGCCATGAGCACGGTCAAGCTGGCAGATCGTGCGCTGCCCCGCAACGTGCCCCAGGCGTTGGCGTGCATTGACACCCTGCAAACGTTGCGCTCGGCCACCACAGGGCCGTTCGCGCCAGGCTCGCCGGTAACTGTCCTCCCACCCGAGGCGATGCGCGATCTGGTCTGGCACCGTTTCAAGCTTTGCCGCTGGCCCAGCGCCAGCCTCATGGCTCGCCACACCTGGGCTTACAGACTGTCCCCGTTTTTGGCCAATACCCATCTATCGCTTCCACACCTCGTCACGCTCAGCGGCGTGCCGCCATCACACTGTTTGGCCTTTCTGCGCGACATGCTTTCGCATCAATGTCTGCGGGTGGACCTGTATGCAGAACGCTGGCCCCTGTCTGTCCAGCTGCCGACGCTGTCGGCCCAGGTGAGCCACCCTGTCACAGGCACCGTCAACCGAACCGTTTCAGCAGACGCCGCACCGGAGACCCGCACCACCACGTCTCGGACACGGATCCCGGCGGAGCGCCTCGGCCTGCTGGCACGCCTGCGCCAACAATTGGGGCTGGTGCATGACCAGCCCTGAGCGTCGTCAGCCACCCGCCGAGACCGATCTGAAACTGGTCTTCGCCGGCCCGCCGGGTGCCGGCAAGACCACCGCCATCGGGCAATTGAGCGAGGTGCCGGCCCTGTCCACCGAGGTGACCAGCACCGAGCTGGGGCTAGGCAAGTCCACCACCACCGTGGGCCTGGACTACGGCGAGCTGGCCCTGGGCACCGACGGCCGGGTGCGCCTGTTCGGCATGCCCGGGCAAGCCCGCTTCAGCTTCCTCTGGCCCGTTCTGGTGCGTGGGGCCACCGGCATCATCGTGCTGCTGAATGGCGAGCGCGACGATCCGCTGGCCGATCTGGGGCTGGTACTGCATCACCTGCAGGATGAGCTGCAAACCACCGCCTGCGTGGTGGGTTTGAGTCGCACCGGCCACCAAGCCAAAGCCGACAAGTTGGGTGACGCGGTAGCCGCCACCCTGGCCGCCGCGGGTCTGGCGCTGCCAGTGATGGCGGTAGACACCCGCGAGCGGCCGCAAGTGCTGGCGCTGATGAGCGCCGTGATCGACCTCGCCGAGGCTCAGGCGGGTCTGTCAGCGCTGGCAGTTACCGACAGTCATGACCAAGCCGAAACCAGTGCCGGCCCGTCTGCCCCATTCGCCAAGACTTCGCCCCGATGACCGCCTCTGAACACCCGCAGGCTCATCGCCTGACCCACCTCCTGCTCAATGACATCGACGGCGCGCACTGCGTGCTGATGGCGTCGGCGGACGGCCTGGCATGGGCGCACGCCGCGCGCAGCGACCTGGACACCGACCGCCTGGCCGCCATCGTCAGCTCGCTGGGCGCGCTCGGCAGCGCCGCTGCGCTGGCCACCGGCGCCGGCCCGCTGCAATGCCTGGTGGTTGAAGGCGACGCCGGGCGCGTGGTGGCCCGCATGGCGCACGTGGACGGACAGCCCGTGCTGGTGGCGGTGTGCTGCGACACCCGCGCCACGCTCGGCATGGTCCGGGTGCAACTGAATGCGCTGGACACCCGCTGACGTGGCGCCGCTCACCCTTTCCCCAACCCTGAAGAAAGCCAACATGACCTTCTCCATCAAAACTGGACTCGCCGACCTGCTGCTGGCCGATGGCGCGCTGTGCGCTGCCATCGTCGATTCCGACAGCGGCATGATGCTCGGCTCAGCCGGCACCGGCGTCGACCTTGAAATGGCCGCCGCCGGCAACACCGAGGTCGTCCGGGCCAAGCTCAAGACGATGCGCCAGCTCGGGCTGAACGACGACATCGAGGACATGCTCATCACCCTGGGCAAGCAGTACCACATCATCCGGCTGGTCAAGTCCAAGCCCGGCGTGTTCATTTACTACGTGCTCGACCGCGTCAAGTCCAACCTCGCGCTGGCCCGGCGCCGCGCGAGTGATGTGGAGCAGCAGCTGACGTATTGAGGGCGGTTGCGCCGCGGCCTCAGGTCACCGGCGCCGGGTTGAACAGCACCAGCGCGTTGTGCAGCTGGTGCTGCTCAGCCCAGGTTCTTTCACCGCTGGCCACGGCCAGCATCAGCTCGAACAAGGCTTCGCCGGCCTGCTCGATGGTCTGCTCGCCATCGGCGATGCGACCGGCGTTCAGGTCCATCAGGTCATGCCAGCGGCGAGCCAGTTCTGAGCGCGTCGCCACCTTGATGACCGGGCATTCCGCCAGGCCATACGGCGTGCCGCGACCGGTGGTGAACACATGCAGGTTCATGCCGGCGGCCAGTTGCAAGGTGCCGCAGATGAAGTCGCTGGCGGGCGTGGCGGCAAACACCAGGCCGCGTTGATCACGCCGCAGCTTTTCACCGGGTGCCAGCACATGCGAGATCGCCGAGCTGCCGCTCTTGATGATCGAGCCCATGGCCTTCTCGACGATGTTCGACAAGCCGCCCGCCTTGTTGCCCGGCGTGGTGTTGGCCGACCTGTCGACCCGGCCGCGCTCCAGGTAACGGTCGTACCAGCCCAGCTCGCGGACGATGGCCTCGGCCACGGCCACGCTCGCCGCGCGGCTGGTCAACTGCTCAACGGCGTCGCGCACCTCGGTGTTCTCGCTGAACATCACGGTAGCGCCAGCACGCACCAGCAGGTCGGCGGCATGGCCAACGGCCGGGTTGGCGGTCACGCCTGAAAACGCATCCGAGCCACCGCACTGCACACCCACCACCAGCTCGCTCACCGGCACGGGTTCACGGCGGCGGGCGTTCAGGCGGGCCAGCACAGGCCGCGCCCGCTCGACGATGTCATCGAGCATCGACATGAAGCCGATGTGCGCCGCGTCTTGCAGGCACACGGTGTCGGGCCCATCCTCGGCCGAGCGGCCATCACGAATGGGAAAGCTGCCAGGCGGCAACAGGCGCGAAGGCTGCAGCTTTTCGCAGCCCAGGCTGACCACCAGCACCTCGCAGCCGAAGTTGGGGTTCAGACTGATGTGGCGCAGGGTGCGGATCGGAATGATCGCGTCCGGTGCGTCAATGGCCACGCCGCAGCCATAGCTGTGCTCCAGGCCCACCACGCCGTCGACGTTCGGGAACTGCGGCAGCAACTCGCGCTCGATGCGCCGAACCGCCTGCGCCACCACGCCCGCCACGCACTGCACCGTGGCGGTGATGGCCAGCAGGTTGCGCGTGCCCACCGAGCCATCGGCATTGCGAAAACCCATGAAGGTGCGGCCCGTCAGTGCCGCCGCCACAGGTGCGGGCTGGGTGGCCATGGGCAGGCCGGTCAGCGCACGGGCGCCCGGCATGTCCAGCAGCTTTTCATGCACCCAGCGGCCCGCCTGGATGGCCGTTCGTGCAGTGCCGATGGGCACGTTGTAGCGCCGCACTTCAGCGCCCGCAGGCAGATCACACAGCGCCACCTTGTGGCCTTGCGGCACGGCGTCGAGCAGGATCAGCCCGGCGCCCGGCATGCCGGCCGGCAACACGGTGCCTGCCGGCAAGCCGCCGTCGTTGGCCACGATGGCCACGTGGTCGGCCGGGTGCATGGCAATGGTCAGCGGCGAGGGAGCAAGGGCAGTCACGGGAAAACTTTCAATCAGGGGAGACGGGCAACAGACGCGGGCCAGCCACTCAATCCAGCGTGACCTTGCCTTCGCGGGCCACGCGCTGCCACTTGAGCAGCTCGATGCGGCTGAATTCCTGGAACTGGGCGGGCGTGTTGACCTGGTGGCTCATGCCCAGGGTGTCCATGCGCGCCTTCACATCGGCCGAGGCGAGGATCTTCTCGATCTCCGCGTTCAGGCGGTTCACCACTGCGGGCGGCGTGGCGGCCGGCGCGTAGATGGCCTGCCAGCTGGCCACGTCAAACGCGGGCACGCCGGCTTCCTGCATGGTGGGCACCTGCGGCAGAGCAGCCGCCCGCTGCGTGGTGGTGACGGCCAGCGCGCGCAGCTTGCCGCTCTGGATGTGGGGCAGCGCCACCGTCACGGTTTCGAAGCTGGACGGCACCTGGTTGCCGATCACGTCCTGGATGGCGGGCGCACTGCCCTTGTAGGGCACATGCGCCAGGTCAGCGCCGGCCAGCAGCTTGAACATCTCACCCGACATGTGCTGCGAGCTGCCCTGGCCGGCGCTGGCGAATGCGATGGTGTCGGGCTTGGCCTTGGCCGCCGCGATCAGGTCCTTGACTGACTTGTAGGGCTGATCGGTGCCCACCAGCAACACGTTGGGGATGCTGCCGAGCAGGTTCACGAAGGCGAAATCCTTGCTGGCGTCGTAGGGCATCTTGGGCCGCATGGCCGGGTTGATGGCGTGGCTGGCCACGGTGCCCAGCAGCAAGGTGTAGCCATCGGCCGGCGACTTGGCCACCACGTCAGCCCCGACCACACCACCCGCGCCCGCCCGGTTTTCAACGATGACCGTCTGCTTGAGCGCCACCTGCAGCTTCTCGGCCAGCAGGCGCCCGAGGATGTCGCTGGTGCCGCCGGCCGCGAACGGCACCACCAGCTTGATGGGCTTGGCAGCGGGCCAGGCCTCGTCGGCGAGCGCCACACCCGGTGCGGCACTCAGGCCCATCAGCGAGGCAGAGAAGATCAAGGCGGAACGACGGCGCATGGGGGTCTCCAGTGACTGAGTTATAGGTTGTCTGACAACCAGAGCGCACTTTATCGGTTTGCGCTGCGCTGTTAACTCGGGTAAATCCCATGCAAACAGACATCGGCACCCCAAACAGGTCGAGTTGTATGATGACATCATCATCCGGAGGCTGATCAACCAGCCGCCGCCCTGCCCCACCAAACCCCAGATCGCCCACGATGCGCCCCGCCCTGCTGCAAACCGGCCCCTTGATTCCCGCGCTCGAAGACCGTCTCGCGGAGCGGTTCGAGGTCACGCATCTGAAGGCCCAGGGAGACCCCATCGATTACCTGCGCAGGGAGGGCCAGCGCTTTGTCGCCATTGCCAGTTCGGCCGCCATCGGCTTTGAGGCCGCCCTGCTGCCGCACCTGCCCGCACTGCAGGTGGTGAGCCACTTCGGCGTCGGGCTGGACCGCCTGCCGGTCGGCGAACTCAAGGCCCGCGGGGTGGCGGTGTCCAGCACCTCCGGCGTGCTGGACCAATGTGTGGCGGATGCTGCCTGGGCCTTGCTGCTGGCCACGGCCCGGCGCGTCACCCAAGCCGATCAGTACGTGCGCAGCGGCGAGTGGGCCCGGAACGGCTTGAACCGCTTTGCCCTGGGCCGGCGCGTGAGTGGCGCCCGGCTGGGCGTGGTGGGCATGGGGCACATCGGCCAGGCGATCGCCCGCCGCGCGGACGGCTTCGACATGCACGTGGCGTACCACACCCGGAACGCCGTGGCGGGCTGCCGCTGGCCCCATGTGCCGGTGCTGACCGACCTCGCCAGGCAAAGCGATTTCCTCGTGGTCATCACCGCGGGTGGGCCGGCCACGCGCCACCTGATCAACGCCGACGTGCTGGCCGCCCTGGGGACGCGCGGCTTTCTGGTGAACGTGTCGCGTGGCAGCGTGGTGGATGAAGCCTCGCTGCTGGCCGCGCTGCACAGCGGCGGCATCGCCGGTGCCGGGCTGGACGTGTTCGAGCAGGAGCCGGCGATCAATGAGGCCTGGCGCACCGCCCCCAACACCGTGTTGATGCCGCATGCGGCCAGCGCCACCGAAGAGACCCGGCAGGCCATGGCCGATCTGGTGGTGGACAACCTCGACAGCTTCTTCGCCACTGGGGGCCTGCTGACGCCGCTGTGAATGGCGCGGCGTGGCCAAGAGCGCTTTCAGATCCCGGACAATAGCCCCCACCTCCTTCCTTCATCGCCTGCGCACCCACCCATGTCCGAGCTCACCCTGCCCCGTCGCCGTTCCCGTACCCTGGCGCAGGAATTGGTGGCCGCCCTGGAAGTTCGGATTCAGGACGGTCGTCTTCCGCCGGGCGAAAAGCTGCCCACCGAAGCGGCCGTGATGGCCGAGTACGGGGTCAGCCGCACCGTCGTGCGCGAGGCCATCTCGCGCCTGCAGGCGGCCGGGCTGGTGAGCACCCGGCACGGTGTGGGCACCTTCGTGGCCGAGCGCACGGAGGAGCCCGGCTTTCGCATCCGCCCCGCGCAGATGGGCACGCTGCAGGAGGTGATCGCGGTGCTGGAGTTGCGCATCGGCCTGGAAACCGAGGCCGCCGCGCTGGCCGCCCAACGCCGCACCGAAGCGCAATTGCTGGCGATGCGCCAGGCGCTGGACCAGCTGGCCGAGGCGATCGAGCATGGTGAAGACGCCGTGGCCGCCGACTTCCAGTTCCACCTCGAGATTGCCCGCGCCACGCAGAACGACCACTACGTGCAGTTCATGAACGCGCTGGGCAAGCAACTCATCCCGCGCGCCCGGCTGGACGATGAATCTGACGAAGCGCGCACCCAGCGCCAGGTGTTTTTGCGCCGGGTGAATGCCGAGCACGAAAGCATCCTGGACGCCCTCACCGCCGGTGACCCCGACGCTGCCCGCGCGGCCATGCGCACCCACCTGGGCAACAGCCGCGAACGCCGTCGCCGCAGCCAGGTCACCGCCAGCGCCACCCCGGCCACCGACGCACGCGGCTGAACCCGAAAGCCTGAAACCTCAGGCAAACCCTGAGGAAATGTAATTAGGATCTCTTGGTTGTATGTTGTACGATGACGTATCACTTAACGGAGATCGCCATGTCGCCCCAAGAACTCAAACAAGTCCTCGAATCCGGTCTGCTGTCGTTCCCGCTGACCGACTTCGACGCGCAGCTGAACTTCGAGCCCAAGGGCTACGCCGAGCGCCTGGAATGGCTGCAGCCCTACGGCGCATCGGCCTTGTTCGCCGCCGGCGGCACGGGTGAGTTCTTCTCGCTGGAGCCGGGCGAGTACAGCGACGTGATCCGCGTGGCGCTCGACACCTGCCGCGGCCGCACGCCCATCCTGGCCGGTGCCGGTGGCGCCACCCGCGTGGCCATCCAATACGCCCAAGAGGCCGAGCGCCTGGGCGCCCAGGGCATCCTGCTGCTGCCGCACTACCTGACCGAAGCCAGCCAGGAAGGCCTGATCGCCCACGTGCAGGCCGTCTGCCGCAGCGTCAAGTTCGGTGTGGTGGTCTACAACCGCGGCGCCTGCCGCCTCACGCCCGCCAGCCTGCAAGTGCTGGCCGACACCTGCCCCAACCTGATCGGCTTCAAGGACGGCTTCGGCGACATCGAGAAGTTCGTCGCCATCCGCCAGACGCTGGGTGAACGCTTCGCCTACCTGGGTGGCCTGCCGACCGCCGAGTTGTTTGCCGGCGCCTACAAGGCGATGGGCTGCCCGGTGTATTCCTCGGCCGTCTTCAACTTCATCCCGAAGACCGCGATGGACTTCTACAACGCCCATGCCGCTGGCGACACCGCCACCTGCGACCGCCTGATCCGCGACTTCTTCCTGCCCTACATCGCGCTGCGCAACAAGGGTGAAGGTTATGCCGTGTCCATCGTGAAGGCGGGTGCCGCCATCGCGGGTCACTCGGCCGGCCCGGTGCGCCCGCCGCTGAGCGATCTGCATCACGCCGAGGTGGAAGAGTTGCGTGCCTTGATGGCCCCGCTCGGCGCGCAATAAGCGCTGCCTGCATCGCACTCACAACCAGACGGAGACAACCCCATGAAGCGCTTGCTCGCAGCCCTCGGTTTCAGCCTGTTGGCCACAGTGGCCGCGGCCCAGGCCTGGCCCGCCAAACCCGTGACCCTGGTCGTGCCCTTCCCGCCGGGGGGCTCCACCGACACGGTGGCGCGCACCGTGGCCACCAAGCTGCAGGAGCGGCTGGGGCAGACCTTCATCGTCGAGAACAAGGCCGGCGCCACGGGCACCATCGGTGCGACGCAGGTCAAGCGTTCACCGGCCGATGGCCATACCTTCATGGTCACGTCGCTGGGGCCGCTGGTGGTGGCGCCGCATCTGCTCAAAAACGTGGCCTACGACGCCAGCAAAGACTTCGATCTGATGTCGGTGCTGGTGCAGGCGCCGAACGTGCTGGTGGTGCCCGCCACCTCACCGCTCAAGAGCGTGGCCGAGGTCATCGCGCAGATGAAAGCGACGCCCGACAAGATGAGCTTCGCCTCGTCGGGCAACGGCTCGTCCGACCACCTCACCATCGAGTTGTTCTGGCTGCAGACCGCCACCAGCGGGCTGCACATTCCGTACAAGGGCGGCGCCCCGGCGATTTCCGATCTGCTGGGCGGCCAGGTGGAAGCCTCGTTCCAGAACGTGAATGCGGTGCTGCAGCACATCAACGCGGGCAAGCTGAAGGCCCTGGCCGTGACCGGCGACAAGCGCTCTGCCGTGCTGCCCGCCGTGCCCACCCTGGCCGAGGCCGGCGTGAAGGGCGTGGACGTGTATTCCTGGCAAGCCATCGTGGCGCCCAAGGGCCTGCCGGCCGATGTGCGCAGCCGCATGGGCGAAGCACTGACGGCCGCGCTGGCGGATGCCAAGGTCCGCCAGCAGTTCACCGCGGTGGGCCTGGAAATCGTGGGCAACACGCCTGAACAATTCACCACCTTCCAGGCGCGCGAAAACGCCCGCTGGAAGCAACTCATCGAGACCCGCAAGATCACCGCGGACTGACAGCACCCATGGTACACGACACCCCCCGCATCACAGCCCTGCGCGTCATCCCGGTGGCCGGGCGCGACGGCATGCTGCTGAACCTCTCGGGCGCCCACGCGCCGTTTTTCACCCGCAACCTGCTGATCCTCACCGACAGCGCGGGCCGCACCGGCGTGGGCGAAGTGCCCGGCGGCGAGAAGATCCGCCAGACCCTGGAAGACGCCAGCGCCCATGTGGTGGGCCAGTACGTGGGCCACCACCTGAACGTATTGCAGAACGTGCAGAAGGCCTTCGCTGACCGCGACAGCGGCGGCCGGGGCCTGCAGACGTTCGACTTGCGCATCACCATCCATGCGGTGGCCGCCATTGAATCGGCCATGCTCGACCTGCTCGGCCAGCACCTGGGCCTGCCGGTGTGCGACCTGCTCGGCGAAGGCCGGCAGCGCGACAGCGTCGAGATGCTGGGCTACCTGTTTTTTGTGGGCGACCGCTCGAAGACCGACCTGCCCTACGCCAGCCCCGCCGATGAAGCGGACGACGCTGACGACTGGTGCCGGCTGCGCCACGAAGCCGCGATGACGCCCGACGCCGTGGTGCGCCTGGCCGAAGCCGCCCGCGCCCGCTACGGCTTCAACGATTTCAAGCTCAAGGGCGGCGTGCTGGCCGGTGATGCCGAAGTGGACGCCGTGGTGGCCCTGCATGAGCGCTTCCCCGATGCCCGCGTCACGCTCGACCCCAACGGCGGCTGGCTGCTGAAAGACGCCATCCGCCTGGGCCAGCGCATGCGCGGCGTGGTGGCTTATGCCGAAGACCCGTGCGGCGCCGAAGGCGGGTTTTCCGGCCGCGAGGTGATGGCCGAATTCCGGCGCGCCACCGGCCTGCCCACGGCCACCAACATGATCGCCACCGACTGGCGCCAGTTCGTGCATGCGCTCAGCCTGCAGAGCGTCGACATTCCCTTGGCAGATCCGCACTTCTGGACCATGGCCGGCAGCGTGCGCGTGGCGCAAACCTGCCGCGACTGGGGCCTGACCTGGGGCTCGCATTCGAACAACCACTTCGATGTGTCGCTGGGCATGTTCACCCATGTCGGCGCGGCTGCGCCGGGCAAGGTGACGGCGATCGACACCCACTGGATCTGGCAGGACGGCCAGCGCCTGACCAAGGATCCGCTGCAGATCATCGACGGCCATGTGCACGTGCCCAGTCGGCCGGGCCTGGGCGTCGAGCTCGACATGGTCGAGGTGGAGAAGGCCCACCAGCTGTACCTGCAGCACGGCCTGGGCGCGCGCGACGACGCCATGGCCATGCAATTCCTGATTCCCGGCTGGCAGTTCGACAACAAGCGCCCTTGCCTGGTGCGTTGAACCCCGCCTTCACAGACCGAGCTCACCCCATCCCATGACACAAGTTCTGAACGCCATCAACGCACGCACCGGCGACGTGCTGGGTCACGTCGACGCCACCACCCCGGAAGCACTCGACGCCCACTGCCGTGCAGCCGCACACGCCTTTGCCGACTGGCAAACCACCACCGGCGAGACCCGCGCCAAGCTGCTGCGCGCGCTGGCCGCCGGCCTGGAAGCCGAGCGTGAGGTGCTGGTGCCGCTGGCCGACCAGGAAACGGCGCTGGGTGCCGGCCGCCTGAACGGTGAGCTGGACCGCACGGCCTTTCAGCTGCGCCGCTTTGCCGACATCGCCGAGCGCGGTGAGAGCTTCGCTCGGGTCGACGACCCCGCCGTGGCCGGCCCGCCACCCGCCGGGCACCCGGCCATGCAGCGCTGGAGCCTGCCGCTGGGCCCGGTGGCCATGTTCAGCGCCAGCAACTTCCCGTTTGCGTTCTCGGTGCTGGGCGGCGACACCGCCTCGGCGCTGGCCGCCGGTTGCCCCGTGGTGATCAAGGCGCACAGCGGCCACCTGCTGCTGTCTGCGGCCGTGTTCGCGCTGTGCCAACGCGTGCTGAAGGCCGAAGGCCTGCCCGCCGGGTTGATCGGCATGGTGCAAGGCGGCGGCCGTGATGTGGGTGTGCGCCTGGTGCGCCATCCGGCCATCGCCGCAGGTGCCTTCACCGGCTCCACCCAGGGCGGCGCGGCACTGGCGGCTGAAGCGGCTGCGCGGCCCCGGCCGATTCCGTTCTTCGGCGAACTGGGCTCGGTCAACCCGGTGGTGGCCACGCCGGCGGAATTGGCGGCCAACGGCGCTGCCCTGGCCACGACGCTGGCCGGCTCCATCGCGCTGGGCTGCGGACAGTTCTGCACCAACCCGGGCGTGATCGTGCTGATCGATGGCGACGGCGGCCGAGCGATCAACGACAGCTTTGTCGAGCAGTTGCGCACGGCGCTGGCCACCCAGCAGCCGCACGCCATGCTCACCCGCGCGATGCGCGGCGCGTTTGAGGCCGGCGTGGGCCACTGGGCAGAAGCTGGCGCCACGCTCTTGCTGAGCGAGCCCGCCGCTGCCGACCAGCCACCGCGCCCGGTGCTGGCGCAAACCAGCGCGCAGGCCTTCGTGGCCACGCCCGCCCTGCGCGAAGAAGTGTTCGGCCCGAGCAGCCTGGTGGTGCGCGCCGCCGATGTGAGCGAAGCGCTGCAAGTGCTGCAGGCCGTGGGCGGCTCACTCACGGTGACGCTGTGGGGCACCCATACCGACACCGCTGACCACCGCGCCCTGGTGCGCGGCGCCATGGCCATCGCCGGCCGCGTGCTGTTCGCCGGTGTGCCCACCGGCGTGGCCGTGACGGCAGCCCAGCAACACGGCGGCCCGTGGCCCAGCAGCACCCGCCCGGAAAGCACCTCGGTGGGCGATGCCGCGCTGTCGCGCTTCCTGCGGCCGGTGTGCCTGCAAGACGCACCAGCCTGGCTGCTGCAGCGCGGCGGACGGCCGGTCTGAGCACAGGCTGAGCGCGGACAGATACACCACAACACACAGGAGACAGCATGACCACCACACGCCGCCGATTTCTCGCCTGCACCGCCCTGACGGCAGGCACGGGCCTGTCGCTCAACGCCCTGGCCGTGGAGCAGGCCGCCCCGGCCTGGCCCACCAAGCCGATCCGCATCATCGTGCCTTACACGCCGGGTGGCTCCTCGGACATCATCGCCCGCGCCTTGGCAACGCCGTTGCAGCAGGCGCTGGGCCAGACCGTCATCGTCGAGAACAAGCCCGGCGCCAATGGCAATACCGGGGCAGACGCGGTGGCCAAGGCGAACGACGACCATACCCTGCTGCTGTGTGATGTGGGGGCGCTGGCCATCTCTGCGTCGGTCTACAAGCGCCTGCCGTTTGACCCCGCGAAAGACCTGCGCGGCGTGACGATGCTGGCCTACTCGCCGCACCTGCTGGTGGTGCACCCGTCGGTCAAGGCCAACAACCTCAAGGAGCTGGTGGCACTGTCCCAGCGCGAGCCGCTGAACTTCGCCGTCACCGCCATCGGCAGTGCACCGCACCTGGCCGGCGCAGCCGTCGAGCAGGCCACCGGCGCCAGCTGGCAGTACATCCCGTACAAAGGCGGCTCGCAATCGATTCAGGACACCATCGCCGGCCAGACGCAGGTCTTGATGAACGGCATGCTGGCCACCCTGCCCCATGTGCAGAGCGGCAAGCTAAAGGTGATCGGCGTGTCCAAATCAAGCCGGGTGCCGCTGCTGGCCCAGGTGCCCACCGTCGCCGAGCAAGGCGTGACCGGATTCGAGTCAGGCACCTGGCAAGGCCTGCTGGTGCCACGCAACTTTCCGGCTCCGGCGCTGCAGAAGTTGTCGGCCGAGCTGACCCGCATCATCCGCTCGCCCGAGGTGCGCGAACGGCTGGTGGCGCAAGGCGCCGAGGTCTACACCATGACGCCCCAGGAGTTCAGCGGCTTTTTCAGCCAGCAGCGCCAGACCTGGGCCAGCGTGGTGAAGAAGGGCAACATCAGCGCAGAGTGAGGCCCCAGGGCCCAGCTCAACCCGGCGCGCCTGTGCGCTGGCGAACAGCACCGCGCGCCTGGACGACAGAGACGCAAGGACACCGGGAAGCAGGCCACCAGCCTGCGCGCCTCGTCGGGTCGGTTCGATGGCGCACCCCGATCACGGGCCGCGCCTGAAGGGCGGTGGCTGGAGGTGCAGGTGTTGTGGCGCTGAAGCGGCCGACGCAGAAGCGGACGCAGAAAAGGGCCGGACAAAGAAAAACGGCCTGACGTTGCCGTCAGGCCGTTGATCTTCAACACGATATGTTTGGTGGGCCCTGAGTGACTCGAACACTCGACCTACGGATTAAGAGTCCGCTGCTCTACCAACTGAGCTAAGAGCCCTTCTTTTGGAAGGGAGTGCATTGCTGCACATCACCAAATTCTTTTTGAAAGCCGCGTGGTTATTTGCAAATCACGCGTCCCGTCAAGCCTTGCATTCTAGGACAGATTCAGCAGCTTTGGCAAGCCCCCGCCGAATATTTCGTGTCGAACCGATCTGGCTCAGCGCGAGACCACCACGCTGCCTGACAACAGCAGCTCGCTGAGCAAGGCCCGGCAATCGGCCACGGGCAAGCCGCTGGCCGCAGCGAGGCTGCGCACACCCATCGGACGCACGCTGAGCATGTTGACGACCCGCAGCATCGGCAGCCCGGGCGCAAGGGCGTCGTCCGGCGGCCAGGACGCCAGTGAAAAGCGGCGATGGCTTTCCGCCACCAAGGCCGCCACATGGCGCTGCTGTTGGTGGCGGTGAATCACCTCGGCCACCAACCTGAAGGTGGCGTACGACAGGGGCCGCAGCATCACCACCACGCCCGCCGTCGGCACCAGTTCGCCCGGGTCGAGCACCACCACCGGCAAGGCTTGGCGCTGTCTCCACCAGGAGCGTTGCCTGGCAGCCATGGGCGGCGACACCCGGACATCCACCGGCCCCTTGTCCACCAACTGCCAGCGGGCACCGTGGTCTTCAAACAGGTGGTGCACAAAAGTACCGAAGGTCCTGGCATCCGCGGCCGTCAAACCTTCCAGTTGCACGCGCATGGGCGGCAGTGCCGGGCCGGGCCAGATGGCGGGCCCATCTCGCTCAATGGAATAGGTCATGCACATCCACTTCGTCGGGCAGCGGCTGGCGCTGCGGGCGCGTCTCATCGGCGTCGACCCGCCCGGCCTGTTTCACCGGCCATCGGGCACGACACCACAAGGCAGCTCGCGTCCCCAGGGTTTGCTGGATGAGCTGGCCGGCCCGGTGCTGCCAACCCGGCGTCAGGTGGGCCGCCGGGGAGCGCGCGCGCACCGCCTGGCGCAGCAGCTGAGCCACCATGGCGAGCCCCATGCCGGGTTTCTCGCCGAAGGCCCGGCGGTACGGGAATCGACCGGGCGGCGGCATGCCAATCTGCACCACGTGCACGCCAAATGGCAGCAGCTCCATGCGCAGGCAGGCCAGCCACACCGTCAGCGCGCTCTGGCTGGCCGTAACCCAGGCCGATTGCGGCGTGGTGCCGGCCCGCATCGCACCACTCACCTGCACGATGCGGCCTCGGCCCTGGGCACGCATGGCCGGCAACAAGAGCTGAACCAGTTGGGTCAAGCCCAGAAAGTGCCGCTCGCAGGCCAGGCCGCCGCGGCTGGCGACGCAGCCGCGCTCATGCGGATGAACGTCGATGGCCGCGCGGATGTCCACATCGGCGGCCGCGCAATGCACCAGCACCTCGACCGCCGGATGCAGCATGCCGAGCAGGCGCGACAACCCGAACACATCGCTGTCGCAGGCCGGATCCAGTTGCACCGGCGTGGCGCCCATGCGCCGCAGCACGCCCAGGTAATTCGGCGAATGGCCGGTGGCATACACATGGAAGCCGTCGTCCATCAAGGTGCGAACCACCGTCTGGCCCAGCACCGAATCAGCCCCCAGCACCACCGCCGCGCGCGCGCCCTGGGTCATCATGGCCGCTCCGGCAAGGCGTCGATGAACAACGAGAAGGCGCGGCAGGCGGCTTGGGCCATGCAGTCCAGCTCTTGCTGGCTGTAAAGCAGACCGTTCAAGGTGTGGCTCCAGCCCTGGAAGTGGATGCGCAACGAACCCACATGCTGGAAGTAGCGCGACGCTGTCACCCGCTCATCGCCGCTGCGCGCCAGTTGATCGGCCAGGAAGGTCGCACCGAACGTCGAGCCCATCATCACGTACTGCAAGCCCAGGCAGTCGATCATGCCGGTGGCCAGGCCCGCCGGCCGCATCGACAGCTCAGGCACAGGCGACACCTCCACGGACGCGAGCTGATGCAGGTCTTCACGCAGCCAGTCGCTCCAGGGCTGGGTGGGCACCCCCAAGGCCTGCGACAGATCACAGCCGTGGGCGTCCAGCGCCTGCTCGATCAGCTGGACAGGGCGCTGCAAGGACAGCAGTGCCAGCTTCAGATCAGCGGCGCTGCAATCAGGCTCCTGCAGGCGGCGCATGGCTGCATGGGCGTCAAGTTGGGTATGGAAGGGCACGGTGGCGAGGCGCAGCACTTGCAAGGCATGCCCACGAAACTGGGATGCGCCCTTGACGGGCGAAGGCTGAAGCAGAGAGCCATGTGTCATGGATGGGCGTCGCTGGACGTCAGATTGAAACTACAACCGGAAGTCTCCGCGCCTGCCTTCCCGTACACCTTCAGCCCACCTTAATTCCATCTGAATTCAGCAGCACGCGCGCCGCAAACCCGGACAAACAGATCGATCGATCGAGGACCGCTGCTATCACGGCCCTGATTGCCTCTTTGAGCGGCCACCACCCGTCTAACCTGCCGAAATACAAATCGCCGGGCCCGCGCGCCATGTTTCTCAAATCCATCGCTGCTGTCCCCCGCTCGCCGCTGGCGCTGCTGATGCTGCTGCATGCCGCTGCATCGCTATGGTCGGCATGGGGCGGACCTGCCACTTCATTGGGCTGGCTGGTGGGCACTTGCGCGCCGCTGGCGTTCTGGCTGCGTGGCCGTACCTGGCCTCGTCAGGGGGCTGATGCGCCAGTAGGGCTGGCGCTGGCAGGTACCCTGCCGTGCTGGCTGATACTGGGCAGCGGGCAAGCCGGCTACCTGGTGATGGCCATGGGCGTGCTGAGCGTCATGCCGAGCTTGCAGCAAATGGGCCTGCAAGTGGCTGCCGGGGTGTGGCTGGCGGCCGCGCCCGTGGTGCTGACGATGACCGGTGCGCTGCCCGGTGACCCGACCGCGATGGCCCTCTGGCTGCCCAGCCTGGCCGTGCTGGCGCAGGCCTTGTGGCTGTCGGTGGCCACGGCCCGGGCCCGACTTCGCGACGACGAACGGCGCGACGTCGACTTCCTGGTCAAGGCCATGGGCCGGGGTGAGCAGATCCGGCTGAACCTGGGCGCCGTGCGCGCGGAAACCGAGCTAGGCAAGAAGCTGAAAAGCGTGCAGGAGCGCATGGCGCTGGCCGTGACGGCCGCCTCCCAGGCCTCGCAGGGTGTGCGCAATGCCTCCGGTGACATCAGCTACAACAGCCGCGCCCTGGGCGACGGCGCCGAACTCACCGCGACTGAACTGCGTGAGGGCGCGATGAGCCTGGAGCAGATCTCGATGATCGTGGGGGAGAGCGCCGACGCGGCCACCGCGGCCCGGCAGGTCTCGGACGAAGCGCTCGGCCGTGCGGAAGCCGGTGCCGAGCTGTTCAGCCAGGTCATGACCAAGATGCAGGCCATCCATGCCGACTCGGGCAAGATCGCCGAGATCGTCACGCTGATCGACGGCATCGCTTTTCAGACCAACATCCTGGCCTTGAACGCCGCGGTCGAGGCCGCCCGTGCAGGCGAAGCCGGGCGCGGGTTTTCGGTGGTGGCCAGCGAAGTGCGGGCATTGGCCAAACGTGCAGCCGCCGGCGCGTCAGACATCCGCGCGCTGATCCAGAACTCGATGAACACCATCGACGAAGGCACCAAGCTGGTCAAGTCAGCTGACCTCACGATGGGCCAGATCCTCAACTCGGTGCAACAGGTGGGTCAAGCCTTCGAAACCTTGTCCGCCGACACGCGCGAGCATGCAGGCAGCATCGCCAGCGTCACCGCGTCGATGCAGAAACTGAATCAGCAGTCAGCCATGAACGCCGTGATGGCGCGTGACCTGACCCGCATTGCCGCCAATCTGGGCGAGCAGGGCAAGGAGCTGGAAACCGTGCTCGGCAGCTTCCAGCTGGACGCGGTGACCTACGAAACCGCGCCACGCACGCTGGCCGAGGCAGCAGCTGAGCCAGCTGCACCCAACGCGCCGGCGGTAAGCGCACCAAAGGCCGCGCCCGCGGCTGACAACCCGAACGCCAACGTCGAATTCTTCTGACTCAACGGGCCCGGTTCAGGCCGGCAATTTGAACGCGTTGACCGCACTGGCGAGCTGCTGTGCATGCTGGCGCATCGCTGACGACGCTGCCGCCGTCTGCTCCACCAGCGCCGCGTTCTGCTGGGTCATCTGGTCCAGCTCATTGATGGCCAGGCCCACCTGGGCGATGCCGGACGATTGCTCATGCGCGCCCGTGGCGATGGCTTGCAGCAGCTGACCGACGTGGCCCGTGCTGTCGACGATCGCCTTCATGGTGGTGCCGGCTTCATGGACGATGCGGTTGCCCACCTCAACGCGCTCACCGCTGCTGAGGATCAGCTGCTTGATCTCGCGGGCGGCGTCGGCGCTGCGCTGCGCCAGTGAACGCACCTCGCTGGCCACGACGGCAAAGCCGCGCCCTTGTTCACCCGCCCGGGCCGCCTCGACGGCCGCATTGAGGGCGAGGATGTTGGTCTGGAACGCGATGCCGTCGATCACGCCGATGATTTCACCGATGCGCCGGCTGGATTCCTGGATCTCCGACATCGTGCCGACCACCTGGCTGATCACCTGCCCGCCCTGGCGCGCCAGATTCACATTGTCGGTCGCCACACCCGCAGCCTTGGCAGCGCCGTCGGTGGTGCTCGCCACGGTGGTGCCGATCTGCTCCATCGCCGACGCCGTTTCTTCCAGGTTGGCGGCCGCTTGCTCGGTGCGCTGAGACAGATCCATGCTGCCGGTGGCCACCTCGTTCGCGGCGTTGATGATCGACTCCGACGCCTCGCGCACTTCACGCACGGTCGAGCGCAGCGAAGTCTGCATGTTGGCCAGCGCACCGATCAGGATGGCGGTTTCGTCCTTGCCCTTCGGGATCAAGGTGTCGGTCAAGTCACCGGCGGCCATGGCATGCATGCGCCGCACGATGGTCTTCATGCCCGACTGCATGACGCGGAAGAAGCTGTAGAAGAAATAGAGGCCACCCGCCAGCAGCACCAACACCACGCTCAACCCCATCACGGTGCGCTGCACAAACCGATCGGCACGCGCCTTCAGCAAGGTATCAAGCTCAGCGGCAATGGCACGCTGTGTCTGGCCGAGCTCCTTGATGGCCACGGTCGCATCCTTGACCAGCGACGCTGACAGTGCTGCATCGGGCGCAGGATCTTTCAATACCGCCTCTGCGGCCTTCAGGTAGTTGCGCGCGCCAGTCAGGCCTTGCGCCAGCTTGAACCGCTCCAGGCTGGGGTTGAAGCTGATGGCGTGCCGGAGGTCTTCCTCCACTTTCGCGAGGGTGGCACGGTCGATCGCCAGGCGGGTGGCCCCGACCATCAGCTGCGGCGCCTGCGGCGTCTTGATGTAGCTGGCCACGGCACCCCGCGTCAGACCCATGCCCTCCAGCATGTCGGGCAGGTGCACGGTGGAGGCCAACATCAGGTAGTAGGTATCGCCTTCGGGATCGAGCGCCAGGCCGCTTTCATCGACCAGATGCTGGGTCAGCTCACCGAGCGCCAGGCTCAGCGCCACGAAGGGCTTGCGCACTTCATCGGCACTCAGGCCGGCGGCCTGGTTCGCCGTCGCCTGACGCGCCTCCGCCACCGCCTTCCAGTGGTCATCAGCGCCCCCCAGGCTGGCAAGCTTCGGCTTGCCTTCCGCGTCCAAGGCGTCCAACGCCTGCTGGAAGGCTGCCCGGATGGCCGGCAGATCGGGTCGCTCGACGCCGTTGGCCTGGTCGATCAAGCCACGCCGCAGCAGTTGGGTGGCCTCGGTGGCCGGTATCACCAGCTGGATCGCGGCCAGACCGGTGCGCTCAGCCTCGGTGGCTTGCCAGGCCGCACGGCGGTCTGCCACAAGAACGGCCAGCGTCAGGAGCATCGGCAGCACCAGGAACGTCAGGATGACGGCCGCCTTGGCCGGAAACCGCAGGTTCCTGAAGAAGTACACACCCGGGCGCAAGAGCAAGGGCGTACTGGCGGCAGAAGGCTTTCGGGCAGGCGAGTTCGATGAGGTCATGGCGCTTCATTGAATGAAGGTGGGCAGGTCATGGAAACGACCTGTCTTGGGACGTGAGGAATCCTCTACGTCTCTATATCGGATGCTGCGGGGAATGCTTGCTCCGCGGGTGCAGGCGTCCGCTCAGTGCATCTGCAACCTGAAACCCGACACCGCAGCGACCAGGCCGGTGGCCTGGCTGCGCATGCTCTCGGCCGCCGCGGCGGCTTGCTCCACGAGTGCCGCATTGGCCTGCGTGGATTGGTCCATCTGCTCGACGGCCCGCCCCACCTCCACCACGCTGCGGCTTTGCTCCTGGCTGGCGCTGCTGATCTCTTCCATGATGTCCGTCACCCGCTGGATCGAGCGGACGATGTCTTCCATGGTCTGCCCCGTTCTGGCCACCAGGTTCGAGCCCTGGTCGACCCGGTCCACGCTGGTCGCAACCAGGTGCTTGATCTCCTGGGCCGCAGCAGCAGAGCGTGCTGCCAGGCCACGCACCTCACCGGCCACGACAGCAAAGCCACGGCCGTGTTCGCCAGCTCGCGCTGCTTCGATGGCGGCATTCAAGGCCAGGATGTTCGTCTGGAAGGCAATGCCGTCGATCACGGTGATGATGTCGCCGATGCGGCGGGAAGCATCTGAAATACCGCCCATGTTGGACACCACCTCGCTCATCAAGGTGCCGCCTTCTGCAGCCACCTTCGCGGCCTCTGCGGCCAGGCGGTTCGCCTCGGAGGCGTGTTGTGCGTTGTGCTGAACCGTGGTGCCCAGCTGCGCCATGGTGGCCGCCGTTTGCTGCAAGGCGCTCGCCTGCTGCTCGGTACGCGACGACAAATCCGCATTGCCCTGCGCAATTTCCGCGCTCGCGCTGGACACACTTTCAGCACCTTGCCGCACGTTCTGCACCACCTCGGTGAGTGAGTTCTGCATGTCTCGTAACGCGCTGAGCAAGGGGCTCAACTCATCGCGGGCGGCGTCGTTCACTGCGCCGCTCAAGTCACCGTCACGCACGCGCTCGGCCACGCCTTGCGCCGCTGATACGCGCAGCTTCAAGGTGGCGCGCAACCACAAGGCAAACGCCACCAGCGCCGCACTCAGCACGGCAAATGCCAGCACCAGCCCACGCAAGGTGGTGCCAACCGCGTCGTTGATCTGTGCAATGTCCCCGGACAGCTCACGCGTCTGGTAGCGCACCGTGTCATCCAGCACCACCAGCAGCTTGTTGCGAGCCGGAATGGTTTTATCCACCAAGTAGGCAAAGGCCTCGTCCTTGCGATCAGCCTGGATGAGCGCCAGATTGGCCTCACCCGCCTCCCAGAAATTCCGGACCAGCGCGGGCAAGGCCTCAAAGCGCTGACGGCCTTCCTTGGTGTCCAGGCGAGCGGCGTAATCCTTGAGGGCGTTGTCGATCAAGACGCGCTTGGCACCGATGTCCCCCAGCGCCAGACGTCGCTCCTCGGGCGTGCGAGCGAGGATGGCATGGCGCAACTGCAATGACACCCGCGTGATGTTCAACTCCACCTGCGCGATGTCATTGAGTTGCGGCACGCGCCGGTTTTCGGCAAGGTCAGCGTTTTCCGAGACCGCCTGCAGATTGACAAATGCCAGCGCACCAACGGCCAGCAGGCCGGACACCAGAACGGCCACCACGCACAGCAGCCTCGCCGAAATTCCCATCGCAACTCGCATACCCATCCCTTTGATCGGCAACTGGTGGCCGGCCTGGTCAGCCCGGGAACGTTGGCGCCGTTAAGCGTTTATCGGCACGCAAGGGATGGAGTTGAGTCGTGAGGGGAATTCTTGCCAGCCAGTTGCGGCTGACTAATGAAAAAAGGACTTGTCTTTCGACAAGTCCTTTTCCAATTTTGGTGGGCCCTGAGTGACTCGAACACTCGACCTACGGATTAAGAGTCCGCTGCTCTACCAACTGAGCTAAGAGCCCGCATCTGCTGTGCGTTTTGCCTGAAGGTTTTTGAGGCCTGAAGGCTTGGTGGGTTGTACTGGATTCGAACCAGTGACCTACGGATTAAAAGTCCGCTGCTCTACCGACTGAGCTAACAACCCCTTCGCGGCAGAGCCTATGATTATTACACAGATTCTGAAACGCGCAAAGTTTTCTTCAGATTTCAGCTTTTGCAGGAACCTTGATGGCCAGGCCCAGCGCCATCACTTCACCTGCGGCGGCCATGCCGAAGCTGGCCGTCACCGTCACGCTGGAACCATAACCGTGGCAGTTCAGGCTGCCATCCACATCACAAGCACCTTCGGGCTGCGCCACGGCCTCGCGCGAGAACACGCAGCGCACACCGATGCGGCCGGTGCGCGGGGCGCCATGCTCACGGCGCAACCGGTTGCGCAGCGACGCCAGCAGCGGGTCATGCGTCACTGCTGACAAGTCGTCGATTTCCAGCGCCTGCGCCTGGCGCTTGCCGCCGGCCGCGCCGCACATCACCAGCGGCACCTTGGCCGCACGCGACCACGCCGCCAGCGCCGCCTTGGCACGCACCTGGTCGCAGGCGTCCAGCACCACGTCCACCTCGGCCGGCAACAGGGCTGGCCAGTTCTCGGGCGTGACGAAGTCTTCAACCACCAGCAATTCGCAGCCGGGGTGAATGTCAGCAATGCGCTCGACCAGCGCGTCGGCCTTGCTCTGGCCCACGGTGCGACCCACAGCCTGGATCTGCCGGTTGATGTTCGACTCGGACACCTGGTCCAGATCAATCAGCACCAGCTGCGCCACGCCACTGCGGGCCAGGGCCTCCACCGCCCAGGAGCCCACGCCGCCCAAGCCCACCACCGCCACCCGGAGTGCGCGCAGCCGGGTGTAGCCGGCATCACCGTAGAGGCGGCGCAATCCGCCGAAGCGGCGCTCCAGATCGGGGTCATCAACAGCGGGCAAGCCCGCCACGGTGCTAACGCTCACTTCAGGCTCGGCAGGCGCTCACGGCCGGCGGCCGCAGCCTCCGACTTCGGATAGAGCTTGATCAGCTCTTCCAACGTGCGGCGAGCGGTCTTGGTGTCTTTCGTTTCAGCCTGGCTGTTGGCCATGGCCAACAGCGCTTCGGGCGCGCGCAGGTGGTCCGGCGCTGCCGAGACAAAACCGCGGAAAGTGGCGATGGCGTCCTTGTAGTTGCGCTGGCCATACTGGGCGTTGCCCAGCCAATAACGCGCGGAATCTACGTAGCCGCTGGCCGGATAGCGCTTCAGGAAGGCCTGCAGGGCAGCCGCAGCCTTGTCGAAATCGGCATTGCGCAGACCGGCCATCGCGTCTTCGTAGGCGCGCTTCTCATCGGCATCTGCCGTGAAGTCACGGCCATCGAGTGACACCGGCTGGGGCTCCAGCTTGCGGATGCGGTCTTCCACGCCCACCACGATGTCCTTCTGCTTGCGCTGCATCTCGGCCACGTCGCGGGCGAGCTGCTCGTCCTGGCCACGCAAGCGCGCCACCTCGGCCTTGGTCTGCTCCTGCTGGTTGTTCAGGTCCAGCAGGCTGCGCTGCAACTGCTGCAGTTGCTCGGTCAGCTGCTTGAGCTGCGCGGCCATGGCCACGCGCTGCTCGTCGCCCTGCGTCAGGCGGGTGCGCAAGTCCAGGATGGCCTTGCGCGCCTCGTCGTCGTCAAACAAGCCGGCCCGCGCCGGGGTCATGGCCACCAGGGCCGCCAAAGCCAGCAAGGCCGGGGCGGCGTGGCGCATCAGGCTGCGTGCCGACATGATCTCAACGGTCCTTCAGTTCAGCACGGCGGTTCTTGGCCCAGGCGGCTTCGTCGGCACCGGTGGCCGCCGGACGCTCTTCGCCGAAGCTCACGGCTTCCACTTGCGAGGCTTGCACGCCCAGCAACGTCAGCGACTTCTGCACCGCCTCGGCACGCTTCTGGCCCAGGGCCAGGTTGTATTCGCGGCCACCACGGTCGTCGGTGTGGCCTTCCACGCTCACGCGCTTCTGGCGATTGGCATTGAGTTGCTTGGCATTGGTTTCCACCACGCCGCGGTACTCGTCCTTCACCACGAAGCTGTCGAAGTCGAAGTAGACGATGCGGTCAGCGCCGCCGTTGGCCGCCGACTTGGCGCCCAGATCAACCGTAGCCACATTGCTCTGGGCATTGCCCGCTGCGTTGGCACCGGCGTTGGCATTGGCGCCTGCGTTGGCGTCACGGTTTTCAACCGGGGCCGGGCCGTCCAGCTTGACGCTGGAGGCGCAACCGGCAGCCAGCAGGGCCACCAGCAGTGCGGAAGCCAAACCCAGGCGGGAAGAGGAGGTCTTGATCATGGTGGAGTCCCTTTTGGAGAGGAAAGAATTGAATCGAAGCGAATCGAATTGGATCAAATGGAGTGACCGGCTGATCAGCGCCCGAAGGGGCCCCAGACCGGCTCACGGATGTCTTGCCCGCTGGTCAGCAGGCGGGTTTTGACCTTGCCATCCAGCGTGGTGGTCATCAGCACTTCGCGGCCCTGTGCACGGGTGGCGTAGATGATGAACCGGCCGTTCGGTGAAAAGCTCGGGCTTTCGTCATCGCTGGTGTCGCTCACGGCCTGGCTGTTGCCACTGGCCAGGTCCAGCGTCATCACGCGGAAGGTGCTGCCACCCTGGCGCTGCACGAAGGCCAGGGTGCGGCCGTCCGGGCTGATGGCCGGGCTGATGTTGTAGCTGCCGTTGAAGGTGACGCGCTCGGCACCACCGCCGGCCACGGCCTGCTTGTAGATCTGCGGCGAGCCGCCACGGTCAGACACGAAGTACACGAATTTGCCGTCCGGGCTGAACACGGGTTCCGTGTCGATGGCCTGGCTCTGGGTGAAGCGTCGCGGCTGGCTGCCATCGCGGTTCAGCAGGAAGAGTTGCGAGCCGCCTTCCATCGACAGCGTCACGGCCAGCGTGCGGCCATCCGGCGACCAGGCCGGGGCCGAGTTCGAGCCCTTGTAGTTCGCCACCTGGCGGCGTGCGCCAGTGGAGGTGTCTTGCACCCAGACCACGGCCTTGCGGGTTTCGAACGACACGTAGGCCAGCTCTTTGCCATCAGGCGACCAGGCGGGCGAGATGATGGGATCGGGGCTGGTCAGGGCGACTTGGCCGCCTTCGCCATCGGCGTCGGCAATGCGCAGGGTGTATCGGCCACCGCCTTTGGTGACGTAGGCGATGCGCGTGGCAAACACGCCCTTCTCACCCGTCAGCTTTTCATACAGGGCATCAGCGATGCGGTGGGCCGCCAGGCGCAGGTCAGCCGGCGGCACGGCCATGCTCTGACCGCCCTGGTCGGCACCCTTCACCACGTCCCAGAGCTTGTAGCGCACATCAAACCGGCCATCGACCAGCTTGGTGGCAGAGCCGGCCACCAGCGCATCGGCGCCGCGGCTGCGCAGGTCGGCATACATCGGCAGGCCGGTTTCGTCGATCTGCAGCGGGGTGTCGACGAAGCGGAACAGGCCGCTGCGCTCCAGGTCGGCCCGGATCACCGGGGAAATCGCCTGGGGCGCCGACGCTTCATCGCGGAAGCGCAGCAAGGCGATCGGCAGCTGCGTGGCGCCGACGCCGGAGATCTCAACCCTGAATTGCGCCAGGGCTGGCAGAGCGGGGGTGAGTGCGAGGCCGCCGGCAGCGGCCAGCCAATGTCGTCGTTGCCACATGGAGGATGATCGAGTCATGTGCGGATGCAGAGTTCCCTGCAGGCGCAGAAAGTGTTGTGTGGTCAAGCCGTGATTGTAGGCAACACGCCTGTGCACTGCGTCTCAGACACCGATAATCGCGCCCGGGCCGGATGTCCGGCAGCCCGGGTTTCTTCATGTCCTCTTCCCTGTCCCAGCGCCTGAAGCGCCTCGCCCCTCATTTCAAGGCCAGCCGTGGTGCCTGGGGGCTGGCGGCATTCGCGTCGATCTTCATCGCAGCCACGGAACCACTGACGGCCTACCTGATGGGGCCGCTGATCGACCAGGGCTTCCATGGCGGCAAGATCCCGCTGTGGCTGATTCCAGTCGCGGTGGTGGGCCTGTTCGCCGTGCGCGGCATCGCCAGCTTCATCGCCCAGTACGCGCTGTCGTGGGCCTCGAACCAGGGCGTGGTGTCGCTGCGCACCGCCATGTTCGACCACCTGCTGAAGGCCGCGCCCGAGCTGTTCACCCGCCAGAGCGCCAGCAGCCTGACCAACACGCTGGTGTATGAGGTGCAGAACGGCTCGCACCAGTTGATGACCGGCGTGAACACGCTGGTGAAGGATTCGCTGACGCTGGTGGGGCTGTTCGGCTATCTGATGTGGCTGAACTGGCAGCTGACGCTGCTGGTGTCGGTGCTGCTGCCGGCCGTGGGCTGGGTGATGCGCACCGTGGGCAAGCGCCTGCGCAAGCTCACCGCCGCCAGCCAGACGGCCACCGACGAACTGGCCTATGTGGTGGAAGAAAACGTGCTGGCCTGGCGCATCGTGCGCATGCACGGCGCCACGCCGGTTGAAGCGGGCCGCTTCGAGGCCACCAGCCAGACCTTGCGCCGCCTGCTGCTGAAGTCGGTGGCCGCCAGCGCCAGCATCACGCCGCTGACACAGATCCTGGCCTCGTGTGCGATGTCGATGGTCATCGTCGTCGCCCTGTGGCAGGCCCAGAGCAATGGCGAGACGGTCGGCAGCTTCGTCTCGTTCATCACGGCCATGCTGATGCTGATCACGCCGATCAAGCACCTGTCTGACGTGATGGCGCCCATCACCCGCGGCCTGATGGCGCTGGAGCGCGGCATGGACCTGATCGATGACACCCCGGCAGAAGCCGGCGGCAACCACGCCCCAGCCCGCGCTGAAGGCCGGCTGCAACTGCGCGACGTGAGCGTGCAGTACCGGGCCGACCAGGCCCCTGCCATCGACCGCGTCACCCTGGACGTGGCTGCGGGCGAAACCGTGGCGCTGGTCGGCCCGTCGGGCGCGGGCAAATCCACCCTGGTGCACCTGCTGCCGCGCTTCGTGGAGCCGAGCAGCGGCGAGCTGGCGCTCGACGGCGTGGCCCTGCGCGACTGGGATGTGGGCGCCCTGCGCCGCCAGTTCGCGCTGGTCAGCCAGGACGTGGTGCTGTTCAACGACACCATCGGCAACAACGTGGCGCTGGGCGACACCAGCCCCGGCCCGGAGCGCACGCAGCGCATCGAAGCCGCCCTGCGCAGCGCCAACCTCTGGGACTTCGTGCAGGGCCTGCCGCAAGGCCTGGACAGCCCGGTGGGCCACAACGGCAGCCAGCTCTCGGGCGGCCAGCGCCAGCGCCTGGCGATTGCACGGGCGCTCTACAAGAACGCCGCCCTGCTGATTCTTGATGAAGCCACCTCGGCGCTCGATGCCGAAAGCGAACACCTGGTGCAGCAGGCCCTCGACCGCCTGATGGCCGGCCGCACCACGCTGGTCATTGCCCACCGCCTGGCCACCATCGAGCGGGCTGACCGCATCGTGGTGATGGACGCCGGCCGCGTGGTCGAGCAAGGCAGCCATACCCAACTGCTGGCAGCGGGCGGCCTGTACGCCCGTCTGCACGCGATGCAATTCCGGAACTGAAACCCATGCCCCACACAAACTCCGTTTCCAGCCCAGCGCCCGGCACCGGCACCGGCACCGGCACGCCGCTCACTCTGTCACCGGTGGTGGCCGGCGCCTGGCGCCTGGGCGACTGGGGCTTCAGCGTTGAAGAACGCCTGAGCTGGATCAACGGCAACATCGAGCGCGGTCTGACCAGCTTCGACCATGCCGACATCTACGGCGGCTACACCGTCGAAGCCCTGTTCGGCGAGGCCCTGGCCCGCGAACCCGGCCTGCGCCAGCAGATGCAGCTCATCAGCAAATGCGGCATCAAGCTGGTGACGCCCAACCGCCCGGGCCACAGCCTCAAGAGCTACGACACCTCGGCGGCGCATGTCACCGCCTCGGTGGAAAACTCGCTGAAGGCGCTGCACACCGATCACCTCGATCTGCTGCTGATCCACCGCCCTGACCTGCTGCTCGATGCGGACGAGCTCGCCCGCACATTCGAGCGCCTGCAGGCCAGCGGCAAGGTGCGGCATGTGGGTGTGTCGAACTTCACCCCGAGCCAGTTCGCGCTGCTGCACAGCCGCATTCCGCTGTCCACGAACCAGATCGAATGCTCACCGCTGCACCTGGCCGCGCTGGACGACGGCACGCTGGATCAGGCCCAGCAGTTGCGCCTGCGGCCGATGATCTGGTCGCCGCTGGCGGGCGGCCGTCTGTTCAATGCTGATACCGAGCAGGCCCACCGCGTGCGCTGGGTGATGGGCGAGATCGGTGCCCGGCTGGGCGTGAACACCGCCACGCTGGCACTGGCCTGGCTGATGCGCCACCCGAGCCGGCCGATCCCGGTGATCGGCTCCAGCCGGCTGGCTTCCGCCGATGAGGCCATGGCTGCTACGAAGCTGCAGTTGTCTGGCGACGACTGGTACCGCATCTGGCAAGCCGCGGCCGGCCACGAGGTGGCCTGAGCGTTCAGCCAGCAGCCAACCCCGTCAGAGCAGCACGATGTCGTGTTGCTCGGGATTCATGGTGGGCTCGGCCGAAAGTGAGATCGGCTTGCCGATGAAGGCCGACAGATCGGCCAGGTGGGCGCTTTCTTCGTCCAGCAGCATCTCGATGACGGAGGGGCTGGCCACCACGCGGAACTCCTTCGGATCGAACTGCCGCGCCTCGCGCAGGATCTCGCGCAGGATGTCGTAGCAAACGCTGCGCGCGGTCTTCACCTGCCCCTTGCCTTCGCAGGTGGGGCAAGGCTGGCACAGCATGTGGGCCAGGCTTTCGCGGGTGCGCTTGCGGGTCATCTCCACCAGGCCGAGCTGGGTGAAGCCGCTCACGGTGGTCTTGGTGCGGTCTTTGGCGAGTTGCTTGCGGAACTCGCTCAGCACCGACTGCTGGTGGTCTTCACGCACCATGTCGATGAAGTCGACGATGATGATGCCGCCCAGGTTGCGCAGGCGCAGCTGGCGGGCAATGGCCAGCGCCGCTTCCAGGTTGGTCTTGAAGATGGTGTCGTCGAAATTGCGCGCACCCACATAGCCGCCGGTGTTCACGTCCACCGTGGTCAGGGCCTCGGTCTGGTCAATGATCAGGTAGCCACCCGACTTCAATTCCACCCGCCGCGCCAGCGCCCGGGCAATCTCTTCCTCCACGCCGTAGAGGTCGAAGATCGGCCGCTCGCCCCTGTAGTGCACCAGCTTGCTGAGCGAGGCCGGCATGTAGGCGGCGCCAAACTCGTTGAGCTGGTCGAACTGCAGCTTCGAATCGATGCGGATGCTCTGGGTGTGCTCGGTCGCCAGGTCGCGCAGCACACGCTGGGCCAGGCTCAGGTCTTGGTGCAGCAGGCTGCCGGCCGGCCGCTGGCTGGCGTTCTGGCGGATCTGTGCCCAGGCCTTGCGCAGGTAGGCGATGTCATCGCCCAGCTCGGTGTCAGACGCTTCCTCGGCATTGGTGCGCAGGATGAACCCGCCGCCACCACCCTCTTCCGGCTTGCCCACCAGGGCCTGCATGCGGGCCCGCAGTTGCTCGCGGGTTTCGGGCGAGCCGATCTTCTGCGAGATGCCGATGTGGTTGTCCTGCGGCAGGAACACCAGCATGCGACCGGCGATGCTCACCTGAGTCGACAGGCGCGCACCCTTGGTGCCGATGGGATCTTTGATGACCTGCACGAGCAGGGTCTGGCCCTCGAACACCTGCTTCTCGATGGGCGTGGGCGGCGAGGTGTCGCTGCGGCCGTTGTAGCCGCTGGTGTGCAGGTCGGCCACATGCAGAAAGGCAGCACGCTCCAGACCGATGTCGATGAAGGCGCTTTGCATGCCGGGCAGCACACGGGCGACCTTGCCGAGGTAGACGTTGCCGACCAGGCCACGTTCCAGGGTGCGTTCAAGATGCAACTCCTGGACGGCGCCGTTCTCGATGATGGCGACGCGGGTCTCCTGAGGAGCCCAGTTGATCAGGATGTCATGCATGAACGGCGGCGATTGTCGTTGTCGACCCCGCTCAGGCTCGGCGCCCTCAGCGCATCTCGATGCGTACGCGGGCGTCTTGCAGCAGTTGCCGGGTCTCGTGAAGGGGCAAGCCCATGATACCGGAGTAACTCCCGGCGATCGCCGGTATCCAGCCCGCCAGCGCACTCTGCACGGCATAGGCGCCGGCCTTGCCAAAAGGCTGGCCGCTGGCCACGTAATCGGCGATCAATGCATCGGGCAGTTCGGCGAAAGTGACCCGCGACACGCTCACCAGCACGGCGCTGCGCCGGCCGTCCCACAGGGCCACCGCCGTCATCACGCGGTGGCTGCAGCCTGACAAGGCGCGCAGCGTGGCCGTGGCTTCAGCCGCATCGGCCGGCTTGCCCAGTATGCGGCGCCCGAGGGCCACGGTGGTGTCCGAGCACAGCACCGGCGCCGGAGCCAGGCCACGCTGTTTCAGCCGGGCACGCGCGGCGCCCAGCTTGTTCAGGGTGACGCGCTCCACATAGGCCAGTGGCAGCTCGCCCGGCCGGGTGGTTTCAAGCGCTTCGGCGTCTTCGTCCTCGCCCGGCAGCAGCAGCTCATGGCGAACGCCGAGCTGGTCGAGCAATTGCCGGCGGCGCGGGCTCTGCGAGGCCAGGTAGACGAACTCGTGCTTCGGGGCAGTGGTGGCCATGCGCAGGGTTCACTCGCGGTGATAAGGGTGGCCGTTGCGCAGCGACCAGGCGCGGTACAGCGCTTCGGCCAGCAGCACGCGCACGAAGGCGTGCGGCAGCGTGAGGTCAGACAGCCGCAGGCTCTCGTCGGCCGTAGCCTTGAGTTGCGGGTCCAGGCCGTCCGGGCCGCCAATGAAGAAGACCACGTCGCGGCCATCACTGAGCCAGAACTCGAAGCGCTTGGCCAGATCGGCCGTGGTCATGCGGGTGGCACGCTCGTCGAGCAGCACCCGGCGCGCACCCTTCGGAATGGCGGCCTCCAGGCGCTGCGCCTCGGCCGCCATCAGCTGCTCAGCTGTCCTGGAGCCACGCGGCTCGGCCTTGACTGCCTTGAGCTCCAGCCGCATGTCGGGCGGGAAGCGCTTGGCAAAGTCCTCATAGGCAGCGTCGGCCCAGGCAGGCTGGCGCTGCCCGACGGCGGCAATCATCAAACGCACGGCAACTCCCTGGCGTCAGGCACCGCCCGAAGGCGGGCTTGCTCGATCAGCGAGCCGACTTGCGGGCCGGCGACTTGGCTGCCGACGACTTCTTCGTCACGGGCTTCACGACGATGGTCTTCATCGGTGCAGCCTTCTTCGCCGGGGCCTTCTTGGCCGCGGTGGTGGTGCCTGCCGTGGTCTTCACGGCCGCCTTCTTCGCCGGTGCCTTCTTGGCAGGCGTCTTGGAGGCCGCAGCCTTGGCTGCGGTGGTCGTGCCGACCGTCACCTTGCGCGGTGCCGACGACTTCTTCACGGCCACACGGGGTGCAGCTTCTTCCACGGCCACCTTGGCGGCGCGAGCCGGCTTGGCGGCAGCGCCCAGGGCAGCCTTGCCAGCAGCCGACGAGGCGGTGGCGGTCTTGCGCGGGGCAGCCTTCTTGGCGGCGGTCTTGGCAGCAGTCTTTGCGGGGGCCTTGGCAGCCGACTTCTTGGCCGGTGCCTCGTCTTCTTCCACCGAAGCCTTGACCAGGCTGGTCTTGGCTTCGCCCAGCTTCATCTTGACCGGCTTGCCGCCCCAGATTTCTTCCAGGCGGTAGTAGTCGCGGATGGCGGGCTGCATGATGTGGCAAACCGCCGCACCGCAGTCCACGATGATCCATTCACCGTTGTCTTCGCCTTCGGTGCGCAGCACTTCCATGCCGGCAGCCTTGACGGCCACGCGAACGCTGGAGGAAAGCGCCTTGGTCTGGCGGTTGCTGGTGCCGGACGCAATGATCACGCGCTCGAACAGCGGCGACAGGTGCTCGGTGTTGAAGACCACGATGTCCTGGGCCTTGACGTCTTCGAGACCATCGACGATGGTGCGTTGGAGTTTGCGGATGTCCATTCAGTGTCCGGGGGGCACCCGGTATAGGCGGTGTTGTTCAATATAGCGCGCCACAGCATCACCGACCAGCGGGGAAACAGGCTGTCCAGCAGCGACGCACTCACGTATCCGGGTGGCACTCAGGTCGATGCGCGGCAAAGGCAGCACCTGCATGTCATGCGACAAGCCCGCCCAACTGGCGGGGGGCCGGGGTGTTTCACCGTCGCGGGCAGCCACGGCAAATCGCACCAGAACCCTCAATTGTGCCGCATCCCGCCAAGTGTCGAGTCGGGCGTACTGATCCTGCCCGATGATGAGCCAGGGTTTGAGGCCCGGAAACTCGGCCTGAAGCTCCCTCACGGTGTCGATCGTGTAGCTGGGGCCGGGCCGATCCAACTCGCGCTGATCCACCGTCATGCCGGGCTCTTGCCCCACCAGCAGGCGCACCATCGCCAGCCGGTCTTCAGCCGTTGCCAGCACGCCAGCCGGCTTCTGCCACGGCGCACCAGCGGGTACCCAGCGCAGCTCGTCCAGTTGCAGCTGTTCGCGAGCCAACTGCGCCAAGGCGAGGTGCGCCAGGTGCGGCGGGTTGAAGCTGCCACCGAACAAGCCGAGGCTGAGCGGCGGCGTACTCATGGCGTCAGGCCGGGAAGTCGGCCCAGTCGCGCGGGCGCAGGAAGTCGGTGTAGAGCCGCGCTTCGGGCGTGCCGGGTTCCGGCTGCCAGCTGTAGCGCCAGTTCACCACCGGCGGCATCGACATCAGGATCGCCTCGGTGCGGCCGCCCGATTGCAGACCGAACAACGTGCCGCGGTCGAACACCAGGTTGAATTCGACGTAACGGCCGCGGCGGTAAGCCTGGAAATCACGCTGCGCCTCGGTGTACGGCGTGTCGCGGCGGCGCTCGGCGATCGGGAAATACGCTCCGATGAAGGCATCGCCCACGGCCCGGGTCATCGCGAAGCTCTGCTCGAATCCCAGCTCGGCGAAGTCGTCGAAGAAGATGCCGCCGATGCCGCGCGGCTCGTTGCGATGCTTCAGGAAGAAGTACTCGTCGCACCAGGCCTTGAAGCGGGGGAACAGGGTGTCGCCGAACGGCGCCAGGGCGTCGCGGCAACTGCGGTGGAAATGCGCAGCGTCTGCCTCTTCGCCGTAGTAGGGCGTCAGGTCCATCCCGCCGCCGAACCACACCACGGGCTCGCGGCCCTCGGGCAGTGCAGCAAAGCAGCGCACGTTCATGTGCACCGTGGGCGCATGCGGGTTGCGCGGGTGGAACACCAGCGACACGCCCATGGCCTCGAACGGGGCACCTGCCAGCTCAGGCCGGTGCTGGGTGGCCGACGGCGGCAACTGCTTGCCCTTCACATGGCTGAAGTTGCAGCCGCCACGCTCGAAGAAATGGCCGTTCTCGATCAGGCGGGTGACGCCGTCGCCCTCCAGCCGGCCGCCGGGCTCACGCTGCCAGGCGTCGGTGAGGAAGGTGGAGCCGTCGAGCGCTTCCGCCGCCGCCACGATGCGCGCCTGCAGGTCGAGGAAATAGGCCCGCAGGGCCTGGGTGTCCATGCTCATGTCAACCTTGTCGGATGCGGATCGGTGCCGCCTGTTCATGGCGCAAGCCGCGCACCTGCGAGAAATGCCCGGCGATCACGGCCATGTCGGCCGCCACATCGCCCGAGAGCTTCAGAAAGCTGTTCACGCGCACTTCCCGGGTGGCGTAATCAAACGCCACCAGACCCAGCGGCACTTCGGCCTGCACGGTCATTGCATAAAAGCCGCTGCGCCAGTGATCCTGGTACTTGCGCGTGCCTTCCGGCGCCAGCGCTAGCCACAAAAATTCATCGGCCTGACGGGCTGCGCGAAACCGCGCTGCCATGTCGCCCACCACCCCACGGGCGCTGAATCGATCCACAGGAATGCCGCCCAGCCAGCGCACCCAGGCGCCGAAGACCGGCACATTGAACAGGCTGTCCTTGCCCCAGAACGAGACCGGGATGCCGAGCGTCCACTTGGTGAGTACGCCCAGCGGGAAATCCCAGTTGGAGGTGTGCGGATAGACGATCAGCACGCCCTGGCGAGCAGGCAGGCCGTCAAATACCACCCGCCAGCCGGCCAGCCGCAAGGCGGCCCGGGCCAGCCCGCTGCCCTGAAACTTCACCGGCCGGGCCGGCAACCACTCAGCGCTTGATGGCACGGTAGCCAATGTCAGTGCGCCACTGCGCACCTTCAAAGTTGATGGGCGACAGCACCTCGTAGGCGCGTTGCTGCGCCGCCTTGGCCGATTCACCCAACGCGGTCACGCACAACACGCGCCCGCCGCTGGTCACGGTTTCGCCGTTCAGCGGCACCGTGCCGGCGTGGAACACCATGCTGTCTTCGGTGCCCGCAGCTTGCGCCGGCAGGCCCTTGATGGCGTCGCCCTTGCGCGGCGTGGCCGGGTAGTTGGCCGCAGCCATCACCACGCCGAGTGCGAAGCGCCGGTCCCACTGCAGCTCGACCTGGTCAAGCGTGCCGTCGGTGGCATGCAGCAGCACATCCACCAGATCGGTCTTCAGCCGCATCATGATGGGCTGGGTTTCCGGGTCACCCATGCGGGTGTTGAACTCCAGCGTCTTGACGTTGCCGTCCGGCGAAATCATCAGGCCGGCATACAGGAAGCCGGTGAACGGGATGCCGTCCTTGGCCATGCCCTGGATGGTCGGCAGGATGATCTCGTGCATCGCCTTGGCATGCACGTTCGGCGTGACCACCGGTGCGGGCGAATACGCGCCCATGCCGCCGGTGTTCGGGCCGGTGTCGCCGTCGCCGATGCGCTTGTGGTCCTGGCTGGTGGCCAGCGGCAGCACGTTCTTGCCGTCGCACAGCACGATGAAGCTGGCTTCCTCGCCCTGCAGGAATTCCTCGATCACGACGCGGGCACCGCCGGCGTTGTGAACCACGCCCAGCGTGTTGTCCTCGAGCATGAAGCGCACGGCTTCATGGGCTTCCTCCAGCGACATGGCCACGACCACGCCCTTGCCTGCCGCCAGGCCGTCGGCCTTGACGACGATGGGCGCGCCGATCTTGTCGATGTAGGCATGGGCCTGTACCGGGTCAGTGAACGTGCCGTAAGCCGCGGTGGGGATGCTGTGACGCTGCATGAAGTCCTTGGCGAAGGCCTTCGAGCTTTCCAGCTGGGCCGCTGCCTTGGTAGGACCGAAGATGCGCAGGCCGCGGGCACGGAAGATGTCGACCACGCCTTGCGACAGCGGCGCCTCCGGGCCCACCACGGTCAGGCCGACCTTGTTCGCCGCAGCGAAATCGGCCAGTGCGGCCGGGTCGGTGATGGCCAGGTTGGTCAGGCGCTTGTCCAGCGCCGTGCCGCCATTGCCGGGCGCCACGTAAACGTGCTGCACCTTCTCGCTGGCGGCCAGTTTCCAGGCCAGGGCGTGTTCGCGGCCGCCATTGCCGATGACAAGTACGTTCATTCAGACATCTCTGCGTTGTGGAAGACGTCTTGCACGTCGTCCAGGTCTTCGATCGCATCCAGCAATTTCTGCATGCGCACGGTGTCTTCACCCGCCAGCTCGATGCTGTTTTCCGGGCGCATCGTCACTTCGGCCATTTCCGGCTTCAGGCCGGCGGCTTCCAGGGCGTTCTTCACGGCCTCGAAATCGGGGGCGGGCGTCAGCACCTCGATGGAGCCGTCTTCGCCGGTCACCACGTCATCAGCGCCGGCTTCCAGCGCCACTTCCATGACCTTGTCTTCCGAGGTGCCCGGGGCGAACAGCAGCTGGCCGCAATGCTTGAACTGGAAAGCCACCGAGCCTTCGGTGCCCAGGTTGCCGCCGTACTTGCTGAAGGCGTGGCGCACATCGGCCACGGTGCGCACGCGGTTGTCGGTCATGCAGTCGACGATGATGGCCGCGCCGCCGATGCCGTAGCCCTCGTAGCGGATCTCTTCGTAGTTCACGCCTTCGAGGTTGCCGGTGGCCTTGTCGATGTTGCGCTTGACGGTATCCACCGGCAGGTTCACCGCCTTGGCCTTTTCAACAGCCAGGCGCAGACGCGGGTTGGTGGCCGTGTCGCCACCGCCCAGGCGGGCCGCCACCATGATTTCGCGGATCACCCGCGTCCAGGCCTTGCCACGCTTTTCGTCTTGCCGGCCCTTGCGGTGTTGGATATTGGCCCATTTGGAATGACCAGCCATGGCTTTTTTCTCCTGTGCCCGGTGCGGCCCTTGCCGCGCTCCGAGGGGGTTCGATTTCTGGATAGACTCTGATTTTACTTGGGGCGCCCTGTCTGCCCCGTGACCCTCGAAAGGATCTTTCTCCATGGCCGAGCCCATCCTGGTCGCCAAGCACGGTGACATCGAGTGCCACCTGCTGCCCGCACTGGCCAACCGCCACGGCCTGATCACCGGCGCCACGGGCACCGGCAAGACCATCACGCTGCAGACCCTGGCCGAGAGTTTTTCGAAGATCGGCGTGCCGGTGTTCATGGCCGACGTCAAGGGCGACCTGACCGGCATCACCCAGACCGGCAGCATCAGCCCCAAGCTGGCCGGCATCCTGGCTGAGCGCGGCCTGGAAGCCCCCACCGCCATCGCCTGCCCCGCCACCTTGTGGGACGTCTTCGGCGAAACCGGCCACCCGGTGCGCGCCACCGTGTCTGACATGGGCCCGCTGCTGCTGGCCCGCATGCTGGCCCTGAACGAAACCCAGGCCGGCGTGCTGAGCCTGGTGTTCAAGGTGGCCGACGACAACGGCCTGGCCCTGCTCGACCTGAAAGATCTGCGCGCGATGCTGCAGTTCGTCGGCGAAAACGCCAGCCAGTTCACCACCGAATACGGCAATGTGGGCGCTGCCAGCGTCGGCGCCATCCAGCGTGGCCTGCTGCAGATTGAAGAGCAAGGCGGCGACAAGTTCTTCGGCGAGCCGATGCTGAACATCGCCGACTTCATGCAGACCGTCGACGGCCAGGGTGTGGTGAACGTGCTGTCGGCCGACAAGCTGATGAACGCGCCGCGGCTCTACGCCACCTTCCTGCTGTGGATGCTGTCGGAGCTGTTCGAGACCCTGCCCGAGGTGGGCGACCTGGAAAAGCCGAAGCTGGTGTTCTTCTTCGACGAGGCCCACCTGCTGTTCAAGGACGCGCCCGCCGCGCTGGTCGAGCGCATCGAGCTGGTCGTGCGCCTGGTGCGCTCGAAGGGCGTCGGCGTCTATTTCGTCACCCAGAACCCGCTGGACGTGCCCGACAGCGTGCTGGGCCAGCTGGGCAACCGGGTGCAGCATGCCCTGCGCGCCTTCACCCCGCGTGACCAGAAAGCCGTCAAGTCGGCCGCTGAAACCATGCGCGCCAAGCCGGGCCTGGACATCGGTACCGCCATCACCGAACTCGGCGTCGGTGAGGCCCTGGTCAGCTTTCTCGATGAAAAGGGCCGCCCCAGCATCACCGAGCGCGTGTTCGTGGTGCCACCGGGCAGCCAGATCGGGCCGATCAGCCCGGCCCAGCGCCAGCAGCTGCAACAAACCTCGCTGGTGGCGGGCGTGTACGAAAAGGCCGTCGACCGTGAATCGGCCTATGAAAAGCTCAAGGGCCGTGCAGCCACGGGCGGCGACGCTGCCGGCGGCCTGGCTGCCGAAGCCACCCGTGCCACGCAAGGCGGTGCCGCTGACGCCGCACAAGGCGCGGCAGAAGAAGCCGGCGGCGGCCTGATGGGCGGCTTGAACGACCTGCTGTTCGGCACCACCGGCCCGCGCGGCGCCAAGCACGACGGCCTGGCCCAGATGATGGCCAAGTCTGCGGTACGCACCGTGGGCACCGCCGTGGGTCGGGAGATCATCCGCGGCGTGCTGGGCAGCATTCTGGGCGGCAGCGCCACCAAGCGGCGTCGTTGATTCGCGCCGGCTGGCTGCAGCTGGCGCTGCCCATGGGCACGCCGTCGCAACCCACTGGGCCGCTGGAGGCGCGGCGGCGACCATGGCGGCACTGACTCAACGGAGCCACCGACATGCAAGCCGCCTCTCTCGCCGCCCTGCCCCCGGCCATCATCATTCACCTGACCTTCGCCACCGGCGGCCTGCTGCTGGGGCCAATGGCGTTGTGGGCCCGCAAGGGCTCACGCCTGCACCGCGCGGCAGGTTATGTGTGGCTCACCATGATGTTCAGTGCGGCCACCAGCAGCCTGTTCATCCGTGACTTCCGGCTGCCCAATGTGTGGGGCTACACGCCCATCCACCTGCTGAGCCTGCTCACCTTCGCGGGCATTGCCGGCGGCATCTGGCACATCGTCAACGGACGGGTGTCTGCGCATCGCAAAACCATGCAGCAGCTGTACTTCGGGGCGTGCGTTGGGGCGGGGGTCTTCACCTTGCTGCCCGGCCGCTTTCTGGGCCACCTGCTGTGGCACCATCTGCTGGGCCTGACGTGAACACCGCTGTGCAAGACACCCCCCACCACACCCCCAAACGCAACAACGCCATGACCACCGCGCAGCCCGTCCGGCCGCGTCGCTTCGTGGCGTCGCTGCTGGGCACCCAGGTGCTGTGCCTGGTGATTGCCGGCATGTTCTGGCTGTCAGGCCACAACTTCCAGATCTCGCTGGTTTACTCGCTGCTGATCGGCAACTTCACCCATGTCTTCGTGCATGTGGGCCGCTTCGGGGTGGCGCACCTGCTGATGCAGCGTTGGCCGGGCCGCTGGCCTGAACTGCAGCAAGGCTGGCCGGGCTGGGGCTTCATGCTGCCGGTGCTGGTGGTGAGCGTGACGGCAGCGTACCTGCTGGGCCTGCTGCTGGCCGGCTGGTTGACGGGGGTGAACAGCCCCATGCCCTGGCAACGGCAAGGTGGGCCGTGGCTGGTGATCTTTGCCATCTCGATGGCGCCAGCCGTGGGCGGCACGCTGTTTTTTTATACCCGCAGTCGCCTGGCTGCTGCCGAGGCGCAGGCCGAGCAGGCCGCGCGGCTGGTCGCACAAACCCAGTTGAAGCTGCTGGAAAGCCAGCTGGAACCGCACATGCTGTTCAACACGCTGGCCAACCTGCGCGCGCTGATCGGGGTTGACCCCGAACGCGCGCAGGCCATGCTTGACCGGCTGATCGACTACCTGCGCGCCACCCTGCGCGCCAGCCGGGCCGAATGGCACCCCTTGTCTGCCGAGTTCGAGCGACTGCAGGATTACCTCGCCCTGATGAAGGTGCGCATGGGTGATCGGCTTCAGGTGAGCCTGAACCTGCCTGATGAGCTGGCGAGTTGGCCCGTGCCGCCGCTGCTGCTGCAGCCGCTGGTTGAAAACGCCATCAAGCACGGCCTGGAAACCCGCCGCGGGGTGGGCGAGCTGAACATCAGCGCCGAGCTCGACGGCAACAAGTTGAAATTGCGCGTGGCTGACAACGGCGCGGGCTTTGATGCCGATGCCGCCAGCCGCACCACCGGGGGCTTCGGCCTGACCCAGGTGCGTGAACGTCTGGCCACGATGTACGGCCCGGCGGCGCAGCTGGACATCGGCCCCGCGCCTGCCGGCGGCACCATCGCCGAAGTCACCTTGCCGCCCCGGACGGCTGCTCAGCACTGAACCGTCCCCGATCACTCGACGCCCCATCCAGCATGACTGCCCTGCCCACCGCCCTGATCGCCGAAGACGAACACCTGCTGGCGCAGGCACTGAAGGCCGAACTGGCGCGCTGCTGGCCGGAGTTGCAGGTGAGGCACCACGCCCAGGACGGCGACGAAGCGGTGGAGATGGCCCTGGACGCTTTGCCCGACGTGCTGTTCCTCGACATCCGCATGCCGGGCCGCACCGGGCTGGAGGCCGCGCAGGCCGTGGTGGAAGACTGGCCAGAGGGACGCACGCTGCCACTCATCGTGTTCGTGACAGCCTACGACCAGTACGCGCTGCAGGCGTTTGAATCCTGTGCCGTGGATTACCTGCTCAAACCCGTGCAGCCTGCCCGCCTGGCGGCCACCTGCAAGCGGCTGCAGGGCCTGCTGGGTGCGCGGCAAGCGCCGGGGGCAGATGCGGCAACGCTGCGCAGCGCGGCGGGCTCATCTGGGCAGACCACCGAGCCCGCGCAAGACATGCTGTCGCAATTGCGGCAGCTGCTGGCCGCCAGCGCTGGCAGCGGCGAGTTGCTCAGCCCTGCCCGGGCAGCGCCCCTGACGCTGCTTCAATGCGCCGGCACCAGCGGCAACGTGGTGCACATGGTGCCGGTCGAGGAGGTGGTGTTCCTGGAGGCCGCCGACAAGTACGTGCGGGTGATCACCGCCACGCAAGAGCACCTGATTCGCACCTCACTGCGCGAGTTGCTGCCGCAGCTCGATGCCAACCAGTTCTGGCAGGTGCACCGCGGCACCATCGTGCAAGCCCGGGCGATCGAGCGCGCGGTTCGTGACGAGCAGGGCAAGGTGCAGTTGCACCTGCGGCAACGGCCTGAAGTGCTGGCCGTCAGTCGCCTTTACGCGCCCCGCTTCAAGGGCATGTGATCAGCGGCGCCAGCCGCGGTCAGCCCAGCCGTCGCCGTCGCGGTCGTATCCGCGGTGGTGATGATGGTGGTGCCCCCAGGGGCGAACCACCACCGGCGCCGGGTAAATCACCCGCGGCGGCACATAAACCACTGGCGAGGCATGGTAGACCGGGCGCGGCGCATACACCGGCGCCGGCACGTAAACAGGGGCCGGATAAGCCTGGTACACCGGCGCCGGTGCATAAACCGGCGCTGGCGTGTAGATCGGCGCCCGACCGCCCGAGATGACAGTGCCCACCTGGGCGCCCCCACCGATCGGGGCATTGATGCCGACCGACCAGCTCACGCCGCCGGCGTGGGCCGGGGCGGCCAGCACAGCGGCCAACAAGGTGGATGCAGCAAGAGCAAGCGCACGACGGGTCATGGAGTCACCTCGAAACTGTCTTCAGTGCCCACACAACGCGGCAGCCCACCCCTGTGGTTGACCGGGTCGGGAGCGAATTGCAAGCAGTGGTGACAGGCCTGGCGACGTCAGGGCCGCGCGAATTCCTCGAGCTCCGCCGCCCGATCAGCCGTCATCGTGACAAACGTCTGGCTGGCCATGCTCGCGCCAAAGCTGCCGGACATCGTGCTGCTCACGTATCGAGTGTTGTCGGCTCGGAATTTCAGCCACGAACGCTGCGCCTCGAGCAGCGCCTTCTTGCCCCCGGCGTCGAGATCTGCCATGAGCGCCTTGTAGGCCTCGTTCAGGCGCACGTCCTGCCGACGGCCCTCTTTCTCCAGGCAGTCCAGCGTGGCCGCTGACTGCGAGTTGGCCTTCGTGGTGCAGGCTGCGTAGGCTGGCGACAGGTTCCGGTCCCAGGACTGGGCCGACGCGGTCGACATCGCCAACGCACCCATCAGCGCCAGCACGGCAGCGATGCGAGGGGTAACAGTCAGAACAGCCATGGCATGCAGACTCATCAAGGTCAGACGGCCATCTCGGCCGGGGCTTGATTGTCTCAGCCCCGATCAACACATCTGCACCACGTCTTCGCGCCACGTCTGCGCACCAAGCCGCCACACCTCGTCGCTACAATGAACCATTGCCTGCTGCGCCCTGCCGCAGGCCCCGTTTTCCCCCGGTGCCGGCAGGCTTGAGGCCGCTGGCGCCTCACACGCGAATCTGCGCTTTCCATGAGCGAAAACAAAGCTGGCAACGCTGCTGCCGAACCCGTCAAGCCGAGCAACTTCCTGCGCGGCATCATCGAGCGTGACCTGGAGGCCGGCACCTACGCCCAGCGCCCCTTCGGCGGCACCCCGGGCGACGCGGCACACCACCAGGCCGGCGCTGCTGACCCTGCCCGCATTCGCCTGCGCTTCCCGCCGGAGCCCAACGGCTACCTGCATGTCGGCCATGCGAAGAGCATCTGCCTGAATTTTGGCCTGGCCCGCGATTACGGCGGCGTGTGCCACCTGCGCTTCGACGACACCAACCCGGAGAAGGAAGAGCAGGAGTACGTGGACGCCATCGAAGAGATGGTGCGCTGGCTGGGTTGGGACTGGGACGCCTTCGGCACCAGCCACAAGTACTACGCCAGCAACTACTTCGACTTCATGTACCGCGCCGCCGAGACGCTGATCGAGCGCGGCCTGGCCTACGTCGACGAGCAGACGCCGGACGAGATGCGCGCCAACCGCGGCGACTTCACCACGCCCGGCACCAACAGCCCGTTCCGCAGCCGCACGCCGGCTGAAAACCTGGCGCGCTTCCGCGAGATGCGCGACGGCCAGCACCCCGACGGTGCGATGGTGCTGCGCGCCAAGATCGACATGGCCGCGCCGAACATCAACCTGCGTGATCCGGCCCTCTACCGCATCCGCCGCGCCACCCACCACAACACGGGCGACACCTGGTGCATCTACCCGATGTACACCTACGCGCACCCGATCGAGGACGCGCTCGAGCGCATCACCCACTCGATCTGCACGCTGGAATTTGAAGACCAGCGCCCGTTCTACGACTGGCTGCTGAATCAGCTCGCCGATGCCGGCCTGCTGCAGCACCCGCTGCCCAAGCAGTACGAGTTCGGCCGCCTGAACCTGAGCTACGTCATCACCAGCAAGCGCAAGCTCAAGCAACTGGTCGATGAAAAGCACGTCAGCGGCTGGGACGACCCCCGCATGCCCACGCTGGCCGGCATGCGCCGCCGCGGCTACACGCCGGCGGCCATCCGCAAGGTGGCTGATGATTCCGGCGCGAGCAAGAGCAACATCTGGCTCGATTACTCGGTGCTCGACATCGCCCTGCGCGGTGACCTCGAAGAGAAGGTCGCCCGGGCGATGGCCGTGATCAACCCGGTCAAGCTCAAGCTCACCAACTGGGCCGAGGTGTTTGGTGGCGACGACGTGCGTGAGCCCTGCAGCGCACCCGCTCACCCGCATCTGCCTGAACTGGGCCAGCGCAGTTTCAGCCTCGGGCCGGAGCTGTGGATCGAGCGCGAAGACTTCGCCGAAGTGCCGGCCAAGGGCTTCTTCCGCCTGTTCCCGGGCAACAAGGTGCGCCTGAAGTACGGCGTGGTGATCGAGTGCACCGGCTGCGAGAAAGACGCGGACGGCCAGATCACCGCCGTGACGGCCACCGTCATCCCCGACACCAAGAGCGGCACGCCGGGCGCGGACAGCATCAAGGTCAAGGGCGTGATCACCTGGGTGGGCGTGCACGACGGCGTGGCCGCCGAGTTGCGCCTGTTCGACCGCCTGTTCACCGAAGCCCAGCCCGACGCTGGTGGCCGCGACTTCCTGACCGTGCTGAACCCCGCCAGCAAGCTGGTGCAGACCGGCTACCTGGAGCCGTCGCTGGCCAACGTGCCGGCCGATACCCGCTTCCAGTTCGAGCGCCATGGCTACTTCGTGACCGACCGCCTCGACCACCAGGCCGGCAGCCCGGTGATCAACCGCATCACCGGCCTGAAAGACGGCTGGGCAAAGTAAGCGCGGCGGCCACAGTGCCACCGCAAAACTGATCAGGGCTGGCGCTTCGCCGGCCCTGTTCATTTGTTGCAGTGCACAATAGACGCCTCACAGCCAGCTTCGTGGAGCGGATGGTCATGCGTCATGTGGTCTTCAATCAGAAGGGCGGGGTCGGCAAATCGACCATCACCTGCAACCTCGCGGCCATCAGCGCCGCCCAGGGCCTGCGCACCCTCGTGGTCGACCTGGACCCGCAAGGCAACGCCAGCCGATACCTGCTGGGCGCTGCGGTGGAGCAGGTTGAAACCGGCGCCGCGCCGTTTTTCGAGCAGCAGCTGAAGTTCAGCATGCGCTCACCGGCCACGAGTGAATTCATCGTTCAGACGCCGTTCGAGAACCTCGACCTGATGGCGTCCGACCCGTCGCTGGAAGACATGCACGCGAAGCTCGAATCGCGCTACAAGATCTTCAAGCTGCGCGACGCGCTGGCCGAGCTGGACGGCGAGTACGACCAGATCTGGATCGACACGCCGCCGGCGCTGAATTTCTACACCCGCTCGGCGCTGATTGCCGCCACCGGTTGCCTGATTCCGTTTGACTGCGACGAGTTCTCGCGCCGCGCGCTGTATGCGCTGATGGAAAGCGTCGAAGAGATTCGCGCCGACCACAACGCCGAGCTGCGCATCGAAGGCATCGTGGTGAACCAGTTCCAGCCGCGCGCCAACCTGCCCCAGCGCACGGTGCAGGAGCTGATCGACGAAGGCCTGCCGGTGCTGCAGCCCTACCTGGGCGCCAGCGTGAAGATCCGCGAGTCGCACGAGAAGGCGCTGCCGATGGTGCACATGGAACCGAAGCACAAGCTCACGCTGGAGTTCATCGACCTGCATGAGCAGCTGGTGCACGGGGGCAAGTCGGCCGTGAAGGCCGTCAAGGCCGAAAAAGCCCCGAAGGCGCCCAAAGCTGCAGCCAAGAAGGCCCCGAAGAAGGCCTGAGATGGCAGCGGGCCAGCGCCCGCCCCGCCGTTTGAACGCCACGTCACGCCGCAGACACGCCCAAGTCACGGCAGCGTCACTGGCCATGTTCAGCATGGCGGCTCATGCACCCTGCCATGACGCCCGCCCCGCTGCCGCCCCAGCCCAAAGCTGCCAAGCAACGCTTCCGGACCATCTGGATCTCTGACCTGCACCTGGGCACGCCCGGCTGTCAGGCGGAAGCGCTGCTCGACTTCCTGCGGCGCACGGAATGCGAAACGCTGTACCTGGTCGGCGACATCATCGACGGCTGGCAGCTGAAGCGCAGCTGGTACTGGCCGCAGGCCCACAACGACGTCGTGCAGAAGCTGCTGCGCAAGGTGCGCAAGGGTTGCCGCGTGATCTTCGTGCCGGGCAACCACGACGAATTTGCACGCCACTACATCGGCCATCACTTCGGCGGCGTGGAAGTGGCGGCCGAGTGGATCCACACCACGGCGGACGGCCGGCGGCTGTGGATCACCCACGGCGACCTGTTTGACGGCGTCATCCAGTGCGCCAAGTGGCTGGCCCACCTGGGTGACCACGCCTACGAATTCACCTTGAAGCTGAACCGGCACCTGAACCGGCTGCGCGGCCGGCTGGGCCTGCCGTACTGGAGCTTGTCGAAGTACCTGAAGCTCAAGGTCAAGCGCGCGGTCAGCTATGTGAGCGACTTTGAAGCCGCCGTGGCCCGCGAAGCGCGTCGGCGCGGCCTGCAGGGCGTCGTCTGCGGCCACATCCACCACGCCGAATTGCGCGAGATTGACGGCATCTTGTATGCCAATGACGGCGACTGGGTCGAAAGCCTGACCGCCTTGGTGGAACACGCCGACGGCCGCCTGGAAATCCTCGACTGGACGGGCGTGCCGCATTGGCAGGACAGCGAAGCCAGCCAGGAAGATGCTGGCGTCGACATCGGCGAGGAAGTCGCCGTGTTCGCGCGCAAATCGGCATGAACTGCGGGGCGCCTCCCACGTTCGATGGCGGCGGCCCGCGCACAATCGAGACACTGCCATCGCACTGTCACAAACCCAGCAACGGCGTCACAGAAGCGTCACACGCGATTCATAAACTATGCCGATGACCGATCTAGAGACCATGGGCGCTGCCCCGCTGAGCCTGCTCAGCCGAGAGCAGGCGATCCTCGAATTCAACCGCCGCGTGATGGCCCAGGCCATGCGTGCGGACGTGCCCCTGCTGGAGCGGCTGCGTTATGTGACCATCGTCTCGTCGAACATCGACGAGTTCTTCGAGGTGCGCTTCGCCGATGCACTGGAAGCCGCCCGCCTCGAAGACAACGAACAGACCCGTGATGAGCTGCGCGACGTGGGCGCCCGTGCCCACGCGCTGATCGACGAGCAGTACGCGCTGTTCAACGAGAAGGTCATGCCCGCGCTGGAAGAAGCCGGCCTGCGCATCATCAACCACGCCGACCGCAACGCCGCCCAGCGCCGTTGGGTGACCCAGTTCTTCGACCGCCAGGTGCGCCCGCTGCTGATGCCGGTGCTGCTGGACCCGTCGCACCCGTTTCCACAGGTGGCGAACAAGTCACTGAACTTCATCGCCCGCCTCGGTGGCCGTGACGCCTTCGGCCGCGACAGCTCCATCGCCATCGTCAAGGTGCCGCGTGTGCTGCCGCGCGTCATCCGCCTGCCGGCCAGCGTGTGCGCGCCGGGTGAGCAAGGCTTCGTGATGCTGTCGAGCGTGATCCGCGCGCACCTGGAAGACCTTTTCCCGGGCCGCAGCGTGGAAGCGTTCTCGCAGTTCCGCGTGACCCGCGATTCGGACATCGACCTCGACGAGGATGACGTCACCAACCTGCGCCAGGCCCTGCGCAGCGGCCTGACCCAGCGCCACTTCGGGCTGGCCATTCGCCTGGAGGTGGTGAATACCTGCCCGGAAGAGCTCTGGCGCTTCCTGCTGCTGCAGTTCAAGCTGCCCGAAGCCGCGCTGTACCGCGTGGACGGCCCGGTGAATCTGGTGCGTCTGGCGCAGCTGATCGACCAGGCCGACGACCTGCCCGGCACCCTGCTGCGCTTCCCGTCTTTCGAGCCGCAGTGGCCTGAAAGCAGCCTGCCGCGTGGCGAATCGATCTTTGACGTGGTGCGCGAGCGCGACGTGCTGCTGCACCATCCGTTCGAGAGCTTCGACGCCGTCGTCGCCTTCCTGCGCGAAGCGGTGAACGACCCCGACGTGCTGGCCATCCGGCAGACCATCTACCGCACCGGCGCGCAGTCGGTGCTGATGGACCTGCTGATCGAAGCCGCCCGCCGCGGCAAGGAAGTGACCGCCGTGGTGGAGCTGAAGGCCCGCTTCGACGAAGAAGCCAACATCAACTGGGCCGAGCGCCTGGAAGCCGTGGGCGCGCAGGTGGTCTACGGCATCGTGGGCCTGAAGACCCACGCCAAGATGCTGCTGGTGACCCGCCGTGAAAAGGGCGCGCGTGGCAGCGTGACGCTGCGCCGTTACCTGCACCTCTCAACCGGCAACTACAACCCGCGCACCTCGCGCCTGTACACCGACGTGGGCACGCTGACCTGCGATGCGGGCATCACCTCGGACGCCGAGGGCGTGTTCCAGCAGATCGCCGGCCTGACCCGCGTGCAACCGCCGCGCCACCTGCTGACCGCCCCCTTCGTGCTGCACACGAAGATGATGGCCCATGTGGCCCAGGTGATGCAGGCCGCCAAGGCCGGCAAGCCAGCCCGCATCGTGGCCAAGTTCAACGCCCTGACCGACCCCGCACTCATCCAGGCGCTGGTGGATGCCGGCCAGGCGGGCGCCAAGATCGACCTGATCGTGCGCGGCGCCTGCATGCTGCCGCCGGGCGTGCCCGGCGTGACCGACAACATCCAGGTCCGTTCGGTGATCGGCCGCTTCCTGGAACACACCCGCGTGCTGTACTTCCGCTGGGGCGATCGCGACACGCAGGAAGCGCTGTACCTGTCGAGTGCCGACTGGATGAGCCGCAACATGTTCCGCCGCATCGAGCTGGCCTGGCCGGTGCGCGACGCGGCCCTGCGCCAGCGCGTGATCGACGAATGCCTGGTGCCCTACCTGCACGACAGCCGCGACGCCTGGCGCCAGCTGCCGGACGGCCGCTACGAGCGCATCGGCACCGACGGCCCGAGCGCGCAGCAGGCCCTGATGAAACGATACGGCGGGCGGGCCCACTGAGCATGGACCTGATCCTGTGGCGCCATGCCGAAGCCGAGGAACTGGCTGAAGGCATCGACGACCCCGCGCGCGGCCTCACGCCCAAGGGTGAGCGGCAGGCGCGGCGCGTCGCCGAATGGCTGAACCGCTTCATGCCGGCCAGCACGCGCATCCTCGTCAGCCCGGCCCTGCGCAGCCAGCAGACGGCGCAGGCCCTGGAGCGCCGCTTCAAGACCGTGGCCGCCCTGGACACCGACGGCAGCGTGGAAGGCCTGCTGGCCGCCGCCCGCTGGCCCGATGCGCGTGAACCGGTGCTGGTCGTGGGCCACCAGCCGACGCTGGGCCTGACGGCCGCCTACCTGATGACCGGCGCGCGGCTGCACAGCCACGACGCCAGCGCCCTGACGCCCTGGTCGATCAAGAAGGGCAGCGTCTGGTGGTTGCGTCACCGCCCGCGCGAAGAGCGCGGCGAAGTGGTGCTGGTGGCGGTCAGGTCAGCTGAGCTGATGTGACCGGCGCCACCGGCCACGCGTCATCCACGCGTGGCGGCCGTCCGCGCCTTCTTCGGCGGCAATGACCGTGTGATCGCCTCCCGGCTGGCCGCCAGAATCTCATCGGCGAGCGGGGAATCGTCGGGGCATGCTCGTGAGAGCACCAGCGCCCCGACCGCATGCGCGAGCGCATCGAGGATGCCGGCCCTCGCCTCCGCGCTGATGGCACCAGCGCCCTCGCCCTGCTGACCCAGGGCAGCCACCAGGCCTTCAATGCCATTGGCAAACGTGGCCCGAACAGCCTCCGGCTGGCGCGCAGCGTCACCACCCAGCGCAGCCATCGTGCAGCCCGTGGCGCGGCCGTCCCGGTGTTCCCGCGACACGTAGTGACGCACGAACGTTGCGGCATCGATGCCTGCGGACAGTGACAAGGTCTGGCCGAGACCACAGGCTGCGGCCTCGGCCATCAGGTCAGCCTTCGAGCCGAACTGCTTGTAGAAGCCGCCATGGGTGAAGCCCGCGGCCGCCATCAGATCGGCCACGCCGACGCCGTCGAAACCACGTTCCCGAAACAGCTGAGACGCCGTCTCGACGACGCGCGTCCGGTTGGCTTCTGCCTGTGCCTTGGTGACTTTCATGTCGGTCTGATGTGCATCTTGGGTCTGAGAAGTGCCGACTATACATTCATGACGATCATCATCAAAGTGTTGACATTTAAGATTACGTTCGTCATCATTGAAGCCTTCGAGGGTGCTTCGTCATCGAGACACCCCCCATCGATCCGACTGCGAGCCCCCATGAAAGCACTCACCTTCCAGCGCTACGGAAAGTCACCCGACATCGGTTTCTCCGACCTGCCACGCCCGACGCCGAAGCCGGACGAGCTGCTGGTCCAGGTGCATGCCGCGAGCGTGAATCCGATCGACAACATGATTCCGACCGGGCTCTTCAAGGCCGTCGTGAAGTTCCAGCTGCCGGCCACGCTGGGCAGCGATCTGGCCGGCGTCGTGGTGGCCGTGGGCAACCGGGTGACGCGCTTCAAGCCGGGCGATGCGGTGTTCGCGAACATCTTCGATCTGGGCACCGGATCACTCGCCGAATTTGCCGTCGTGCCCGAGCAGGCTGCTGCGCTGAAACCCGCCAACCTCGACTTCGTTCAGGCCGCCTCCATCCCGATGGTCGGGCTGACCTCCTGGCAGGCGCTGAACGAGCGCATCGGCCTGCGCGCCGGCCAGAAGGTTTTCATTCCGGCAGGCTCCGGCGGCATTGGCACCTTCGCCATACAGCTGGCCAAGTGGCTGGGCGCCAAGGTGGGCACGACCACCAGCACCGGCAATGTGGCGCTGGTGCGCAGCCTGGGCGCAGACGAGGTGGTCGACTACAGACAGCAGGCCTTCGAGACGGTGCTGCGCGACTATGACGCGGCACTGGGCACCGTCAGGGGCGAGACGCTGGAGCAGTCCATCGGCATCCTGAAGCCGAGGGGCAAGCTGGTGTCGCTGGTCGGCCCGCTCGACGTGGCCTTCGCACGGGCCCGCCGGGCCAACGTCATCCTGAAAGCCGTCTTCGCGCTGATGAGCCGCAGCATCAAGCACAAGGCGAAGCAGCGGAGCGTCGACTACTCGTTCCTGTTTGCCCGTGCCGACGGCGATCAACTGGCCCAGATCGGCCAGCTGCTGGAAACGCAGCGCATCCGACCCGTCATCGACCAGGTATTTCCGTTCGAGCAGGCCAAGGAAGCCCTGGACTACCTCGCCCAGGGCCGCGCCAAGGGCAAGGTCGTCGTGCAGATGCTGCCGACGCCGTGATCAACCCGTCTTTCCCCTCACACCCTCTGGAGAACACCATGAAAATCGACAATGCCGTTGTACTGGTCACGGGCGCGAACCGTGGCATCGGGCTCGCCTTCACGCAAGCCTTGCTGGCCCGTGGCGCCCGCAAGGTCTACGCCGCCGCCCGCGACCCCGCCACCATCACCCAGCCCGGCGTTCAAGCCCTGAAGCTGGACGTCAACAAGCCGGAAGACGTGGCCGCGGCCGCCGAGCTTGCATCAGACGTCACCCTGGTGATCAACAACGCCGGCATCGCCCAGCCCGGCGGCTTTCTCGCGGCCGACGGTGAAGCCGTTGCGCGTCGAATCTTCGAGACCAACTTCTTCGGCATGCTGCGGGTCAGCCAGGCCTTTGCGCCCATCCTCCAGCGCCATGGCGGCGGCGCATTTCTGAACGTCCTGTCGGTGGCGTCGTGGCTCAATGGCGGCGAGCTGGCGGCCTACTCGGCCAGCAAGTCGGCCGCCTGGTCGCTTACCAATGCGTTGCGCGCTGAACTGGCGCCGCAGAAGACACAGGTGCTGGGCCTGCACATGGCGTATGTCGACACCGACCTGACGCGGGGCTTTGATGTGCCCAAGTCCAGCCCTGAAGCCATCGTCGAGCGCGCGCTCGACGGGCTGGAGTCGGGCCTTGACGAGGTGCTGGCCGATGCACTCACCGAGCAGATCAAGCTCGGCCTGAGCGCAGCGCGCGCCAGCTACCTGCCGCAGCAGGCGTGAGCCCGACCCCGAGAGCAACGCATGAAACACCCTCTCGCGCTGGCCGCCCTGGCACTGGCCTTGACCTCGGGGGTTGCTGCCGCGCAATCCCCTGCCGTGGCCGCTGCGGCTGCGACATCTGCAACCTCTGAAACACCACAAAGCCGCTGGTCAAACGTAGCCACACAAACCCTGGCCGCAGGGGGCGTGAACTTCGCGTACCGGGAACTGGGCCGGCACCACGGCGGCACGCCCGTGATCCTTCTCAACCACCTGGCCGCCGTGCTGGACGACTGGGACCCTCGCGTCGTCGACGGCCTCGCCGCCACGCGACACGTCATCGTCTTCGACAACCGCGGTGTCGGCGCGTCCACCGGCAGCCCCGCCAATGCCATGGAGCAGATGGCTGACGATGCCATCCTCTTCATCGATGCCACGGGCTTCCGGCAGGTCGACCTCTTCGGCTTTTCGATGGGCGGCATGATTGCGCAGGAGGTGGCGCTCAAGCGGCCGCAGCTGGTGCGCCGGATGATCCTGGCCGGCACCGGCCCCGCTGGTGGCGAAGGCATCAGCACCGTGGCGGGCGTGGCGAACTACGACATGCTCCGGGGTTTGCTCACCGGCCAGGACCCGAAGCAATACCTGTTCTTCACCCGCACCGCCCGCGGCATCGAGGCGGGCAAGGCATTCCTGGCGCGATTGAAGGAGCGCTCGCAAGACCGCGACCAGGAGATCGCCGTGGCCGCCTATGTGGCGCAACTCCAGGCGCTCAACGCATGGGGCCGCAAGGCGCCGGCTGACCTCTCGACCATCACCCAGCCGGTGCTGATCGTCAATGGCGATGACGACCGGATGGTGCCCACGTCGAACTCGGTCGACCTGGCGCGCCGGCTGCCGAACAGCACCTTGCTCATCTATCCGGATGCCGGCCATGGCGGCGTTTTCCAGCACCACGCGGACTTCCTGCCCAAGGCCATCGCCTTCCTGTCGCGCTAGCGCGTGAACCTGGGGCCGGCTGGCTTGCTGGCCAGCCTCAACCGGGCACGGTAATCGGGCGTTGGCTCGACGCCACCATCGGCGCCCACCAGCCCAGCACACTCGCCAGCGCGCCTTTGAGCGTGCCGTCGTTCACCACCGTGTGGTCGGGCTGGATGCCATCGGGCCAGGGCAGCTGGCTGCGCGCCAGGCGTGCGGCCACCGCTGCCGCATCTTCACGGCCCCGGCCCGCAAGGCGTGCCGCCAGCACATGGGGTGAGGCCGTGATGGCCAGCACCTTCATGTCGGGCGCCACATGCCGCAGCGCGGGCAAGGCCTGTCGGGAGCCATTCAGCAGCAGCCATTGCCCGGGTTGCTTCAGCACTTCAAACTGCGCACGGCGCACACCGTAATGCAGGCCGTGCGCCTGCCAATGCACGGCCATGTCACCGGCCAGCAGGGCAGCCGTGAACGCGGCCTCGCTCAGGGGCTCGTGTGGCTCACTTCCGGCGGCAGTGCTTGCCGGCCGGGTGACGCTGCGGCGCGCGACGTGCAAGGTGGGCGTGTCTGCCCGCACGTGCGCCAGCCAAGCTTGCAGCAGGCTATCTTTGCCGGCACCTGACGGGCCGACGACCACCACCAGCCGCTCATTGCCCGGCAGCACCGCTGGATGGAGCGGCGTCATGCCGGCACCTCGGTGCCCAACAGAGGAAAGCGTTGCAGCAGCCAGAACGGCGCACCGGTGTCGTCCTGGCGGAAGACACAGATGTCACGGGCGCTCTGCGGCGTGGCCAGCAGCGCATCGAACGTGGTGCGCGCCGTGGCCATCAGCGCCTGCGCCGGTGCGCTGTCGCGGGCGGGCATCGGGTCACTCAGGGTCATGTGGAAGCGCCAGTGGCTCATCACATGCGGATAGCCCCAGCGGCGCAGCAGGTCAGTCTGCTCGGCCGTCAAGCCGGCCTGCAGGCGACGGGCGATCTCGTCATCCGACGGCGGCAAACGCCAGTCGTCCAGATCAGCCACGCAGGCATCGGCCAGGCGCCACAGCGGGTGCGCGTGGCGGATCGGCACTTCCGGCCGGATGGTCAGGCAAGCCCCCAGCCAAGCCACCACCAAGCGCGGCAGGTCGAAGGCCGGGATGCCGGCGGCCAATGCGGCCACGCTGTCGAGCAGCGCCGCCTCGGTGCAGCCCGGGCGCAGGCGCATCGGCGGCTTCAGGGTGGCGTGGAAGCCGTACAGCGCGGGAGAGGCGGTCAGGCCAGCGGCTGGGGATGCGGGCTGTTCTTCAGCGCTCCGCACCATCCCTGCCACGGCGGCGTCGCGCCCCAGCCAACGGCTGCCAGCCAGCCACAGCGGATCGTCTTGTGCGGGTGCCCAGTAAACCGCGTAGCGGGCATTCGCCAATGTGGTCATCGAAAGTTCCTCAAGCGGCGTCCCAGTCGTCAGGGCCCACGGTGAGTTGCACGGCATCTGCGGCGAACAGGGTGCTGGCGGCCTGCACCGGCACGCCCTGCAAATCACAGTTGGTGTAGTTGACCACCAGCAGCGGCTGGGTCAAGGGGCGCGCCAGGGCATCGGCCTCGGCCTGGGTGGGCAGGCGGGCGGCAATCACGCTGCGGGCGCGGGTGTAGTCAGGCACACCCAACGCAGCGAGCGCGGCCGTCACCGTGCCGTGCTGCGCGAAGGCCTCGGCCAGGCCGGCAAAACGCGGCAGCGGAAACGCTGATTCCGTGACGCCCACCACACGGCCACGCACACGGGCCCGGGTGCGCAGCAGCAGCACGCGGCTGCGGGGTGACACGCGCAGCGGCGCGGCCCACTCACCTGCCAATGCCTCTTCGGCGCCCAGCAGTTCACGGCTGGCGCTTTCGCCGGCCTCGGCCAGGTTCTGGGTCAGGCGCGTGCGGCGGCGCAGGGCGTAGTCCAGCACCAGCTCGCGCACATAGGTGCCGCTGCCGTGGCGCACCTGCACGAAGCCTTCGCGCACCAGGCTCTGCATGGCCTGGCGCAAGGTGTGGCGGTGCACGCCGAAGCGCTGGGCCAGTTCAGTCTCGTTGGGCAGACGCGCGCCCGGGGCCAGCAAGCCCTCGACGATGTCATTGCGCAGCTCGCTCGCAATCGCCTCCCAGCGCCGCGGGGCGGGCGCCTGAGTCAGGGCCTGGGCCGCGCTGTCTTCCGTGATTGGATTCATCGTATTCAAGAAACTGTCACCGTGCATCGTGATACTGGGCGCATCTTAAGGTCGTCTAGATGACATCACCATGAACGACAACACCACTGCGCCCCTCGACGGCCTGCCCGACAGCCCGCCAGTCGACCCGGCCGTGCGGGCCCGCCAGCACTGGCTGAGCGTGCTGGCCCATGCCCCAGCCGCCACTTTGACCGACCTTGCCGACAAGCTGATGACAGGCACGCCCGTCGACACGCTGCGCGCCCCTGAAACCGGCCTGGTGATGGTGCGTGCGCGCATGGCCAACCAGGGTGACCGCTTCAACCTCGGCGAAGCCACGATGACCCGCTGCGTGCTGCGCCACACCGGTGGCAGCGGCACGGTGAGCGTGGGCGTGGGCTATGTGCTGGGCCGCGATGCCGGCCGCGCCCGCCTCGTGGCGCTGGCTGATGCGCTGCTGCAGCAGCCCGAATGGCACCAGCGCCTGCACGACCAGCTCATCACGCCACTGGCACATGCCACCGCGGCCCGCCGCGCCCGCCAGCAACAAGACACTGCCCGCAGCCGGGTGCAGTTCTTCACCTTGCAGCCCGAGGCCGCCGCATGAGCCCGCAACACCCCTCTCCCCTCACCACCCTGGGCGCCGGCTTTGCCGAACCGGTGCACGGCACGCAACAGGTGTTCCGCACGCTGCTGGATGCCACCTCGCGCCCCGGGAAGGTGTGGGCCTTGCCCGACCACCTGGGCCTGCAGGCACCCACCAGCCGCGTAGACAGCCAACCCTGGCAGCCCGCGACTGCCGCTGCGCTGCTGACCCTGCTCGACGCCGAATGCCGTGTGCACCTGGTGGGCGAGCTGGCCAGTGCGGACGCCGCCAGCTGGCTGCGCTTTCACACCGGCGCGCACCTGGCCTTGGCGGGGCAGGCCCAGTTTTGCGCCGTGCGGGCCATAGAAGCCACGCCTGAGTTGCTGGCCAGCCTGTCTGCCGGCAGCGAGGAAGCGCCGCAAGACAGCGCCACGCTGGTGATCGAGGTGGCGGCGATGGACAGCACCCACGCCCTGGAAGACGCTGCCTTGCTGCACCTGAGCGGCCCGGGCATCCAGCGCCGGCAAGGCCTGGCCGTGCGCGGCTTGTCGCCGGCCTTCTGGCACGCCCGCCAGCAACAGCAGGCGCTGTACCCGCAAGGGGTCGATCTGCTGCTGTGCTGCGGCCAACGCGTGGCGGCCTTGCCCCGCTCCACCCTGCTTGACCTGGAGTTCTGAGCCCATGTACATCGCCGTCAAGGGTGGCGAAGCCGCCATCGAAGCCTCGCGCCAGCTGCTGGCCCGGAAGCGCCGCGGGCCCGAGGACCAGCCCGCCTTGCAGGTAGCCCAGGTGCAGTCGCAGCTCAGCCTGCTGGTGAGCCGCGTGATGGCCGAGGCCAGCCTGTTCGACCCCGAGCTGGCCGCGCTGGCCGTGACGCAGGCCCTCGGTGATCCCATCGAAGCCGCCTTCCTGCTGCGCGCCTACCGCACCACGCTGCCGCGCCTGGCTTTCAGCGAACCGCTGGACACCGACACGCTGCGCGCCGCGCGTCGCGTCTCGGCCATCTTCAAGGATTTGCCCGGCGGCCAGGTGCTGGGCCCGACGCCTGATTACACCCAGCGCCTGCTTGATTTTTCGCTGCTGCGCGGTGAGGCGCCCACGGCATCGAAGGCGGCAACATTCACCCAACCCGACACGCCCGCCGACGGCACCGTGCCCAACGCGCTGCACAGCCTGGCTGCTGAAGGGTTGATCGAGCCCGCCCTGCCGCAGGCGGGTGACCCGGTGCCGGTGGACATCACCCGTGACCCGCCGCGCTACCCGCTGCCCCGCAGCGGCCGCCTGCAGATGCTGGCCCGCGCCGACGAAGGCTGGGTGCTGGGCATGGGCTACGCCACCCAGCGCGGCTATGCGCACTCGCACCCGTTCGCCGGCGACATCCGCTTTGGTGCCGCCACGGTCAGCGTGGTGCCTGACGAGCTGGACTTCCCGATCGACATCGGCGAGATCGAGGTGACCGAATGCCAGATGCTCAACCAGTTCGTGGGCAGTGCCACGCAGCCGCCGCAATTCACCCGCGGCTACGGCCTGGTCTTCGGCCACGGTGAACGCAAGGCCATGGCCATGTCGCTGGTGGACCGTGTGCTGCGCTGCGACGAGTTCGACGAACGCGCCGGCTCACCCACGCAAGACCAGGAGTTCGTGCTGCCGCAGGGCGACAGCGTCGAGGCCTCGGGCTTCGTGCAGCACCTGAAGCTGCCGCACTACGTGACCTTTGAATCCGAGCTGCAGATGATCCGGCAGCTGCGCGCCGATGCGCAAGCCCTGGCCCAAGCCCAAGCTCAAGTGCCAACGAAGGACCAGCCATGAGCGTTGCAACCGATAAAGCCACTGCGAAGCAGCCCGCCGAAGGCTACAACTTCGCTTACCTCGATGAGCGCACCAAGCGCATGATCCGGCGCTCGCTGCTCAAGGCCGTGGCCCTGCCCGGCCACCAGGTGCCCTTCGGCTCGCGCGAGATGCCGCTGGCCTACGGCTGGGGCACGGGCGGCATCCAGGTGACGGCCGCGGTGATCGGTGCGAGCGACGTGCTCAAGGTCATCGACCAAGGCTCGGACGACACCACGAACGCCGTCAACATCCGGCAATTCTTCGCCAGCACCACCGGTGTGGCCACCACCACCCACACCCGCGCAGCCACCTTGATCCAGACGCGCCACCGCATCCCGGAAGCGCCGCTGACCGAGGGCCAGGTGATGGTGTTCCAGGTGCCGCAGCCCGAGCCGCTCTACAAGCTGGAGCCGCGCCGCACCGAAACCACCGCGCTGCACGCCGCCGAGGAATACGGCCTGATGAACGTGAAGCTCTACGAGGACATCGCGCACTGGGGCCGGGTGGAGACCTCGTACGACTACCCGGTGCGGGTGAACGGCCGCTACGTGATGTCGCCCTCGCCCATCCCGGCGTTCGACAACCCGAAGCTGCACCAGTCCCCCGCCCTGCACCTGTTCGGCGCCGGCCGCGAAAAGCGCCTCTATGCCGTGCCGCCCTACACCGATGTGCAGAGCCTGGATTTCGACGACCACCCCTTCCGCATCACCCACCACGGCCATGCCTGCGCGCTGTGCGGCTGCACCACCAGCTTCCTCGACGAGGTGGTGACAGCCGAAGGCGGCACGCTGTGGGCCTGCTCGGACAGCGACTGGTGCAGTGAGCAAGCCCAGGCCAACCTGACGGCGGCGCCATGACGGACACCGCCATTCCCACCACCGTGCTGACCTTCCGCGACGCCGTGGCTGCCGACCTGCCCGTGCTGACTGCCCTGTACGAAACCTCGGGCATCGACACCCCCGGCTTCAACCAGCCCAGTACCGTGGCCGCCGCCTGGACGCGCCTGATGCAGCAGCCCGGTGTGCGCGTGCGCGTGGCAGAAGCCGACGGGCAGGCCCTGGGCACGTTGACGCTGTTCGTGCTGCCGCTGCTGGCCCACAACGGCCAAGCCGCCGCGCTGGTGGAAGACGTGGCCGTTCACCCCAGCGCCCAGGGCAGCGGCGTTGGCCGCGCCTTGATGGACGACGCCATGGCGCTGGCCAGCGCAGCCGGTTGCTACAAGCTGGCGCTGTCGTCCAACCAGCGGCGCACCGCCGCCCATGCCTTTTATGAGCACCTGGGCTTTGAGCGCCACGGCGTCAGCTTTGTCGTGCCCCTGCAGGAGACCTCTGATGCCGCTTGATCACTCGCACCTCACGCCCCTGCTGGAGGTGAACGCGCTCTCGCACCGCTTCGCCCAGGCCCGCCCGGATCAATGGGCGGTGCAAGACGCCGCGCTGCGCCTGTACCCCGGTGAAGTGGTCGCCATCGTGGGCGAATCGGGCTCGGGCAAGAGTACCTTGCTGAACTGCCTGGCCGGCCGCATCACACCCACGCAGGGCGAGGTGCTCTACCGCGCGGCCAACGGCGAACAGCTCGATGTGCACCACATGCCCCAGCGCCAGCGCCGGGTGCTGGCACGCACCGAATGGGGCTTCGTCGAGCAGCACGCCGCCGACGGCCTGCGCATGGGCGTGAGCGCCGGCGCCAACATCGGTGAGCGGCTGATGGGCCAGGGCCTGCGGCACTACGGTGACGTGCGCCAGAACGCGCTTGACTGGATGCAGCGGGTGGAGCTTGACACCGGCCGCATCGACGATTCACCACGCGGATTTTCCGGCGGCATGCGGCAGCGTCTGCAGATCGCCCGCAACCTCGTCACCCGGCCCCGCCTGGTGCTGATGGATGAGCCCACCTCGGGCCTCGATGTATCGGTGCAGGCCAGGTTGCTCGACCTGATCCGCCTGCTGGTGGCGCGCATGCATGTGAGCGTGCTGATCGTCACCCACGACCTGGGCGTGGCGCGGCTGCTGGCCCACCGCACGCTGGTGATGCGCCACGGCCGTATCGTTGAGCACGGCCTGACCGACCGGGTGCTGGACGACCCGCAACACGCCTACACCCAACTGCTGGTCGCCTCGGTGGTGACGCCATGACCATGACCACGAACTTGACGAACCAAGCCCATCCCGCACTGGTGCTGGACGTGCAGGACGTGCACAAGCACTTCACCCTGCACCTGCGCGACGGCCGCACGCTGCCGGTGCTGCAGCGCGTCTCGCTGCAGGTGCATGCCGGCGAATGCGTGGCCCTGGTGGGTGCGTCCGGCCAGGGCAAATCCACCCTGATGAAGTGCCTGTACGGCAGCTACGGCGTGGGGGGTGGACGGATGCTGGTGCACACACCAGACGGCACCCTCGACATGGCCACGGCCACGCCGCACCAGGTGCTGGGCCTGCGCCGCCGCGACATGGCTTATGTGAGCCAGTTCCTGCGCGCCGTGCCCCGGGTGCCGGCGATTGACGTGGTGGCCGAGCGCCTGCTGCAGGCCGACCCCAGGCTGAGCGACGTGGGCGCCACCGCCAGCGACGCCGACTGGGCCGAGGCTGCCCAAGCCGCCCGCGCCCGCGCCGCCGTGCTGTTCGCGCGCCTGAACCTGCCCGCGGCCCTGTGGGAGTTGCCACCCGCCACGTTCTCGGGCGGTGAGCAGCAACGGGTGAACATCGCCCGCGGCTTCATCCAGCCGGCCCGGCTGCTGTTGCTGGACGAGCCGACCGCGTCATTGGACGCACGCAACCGCCGCGTGGTGATCGAGTTGATCGAGGAAGCCAAGGCGGCGGGTACGGCGGTCGTCGGCATCTTCCATGATGAGGAAGTGCGTGACGCGGTGGCCAGCCGCTGCATTCCCATGCCCACCATCGGTCATGATTCGCAGTGCACCGCGGCGCCTGCTACGCTGCAGGCCGCCCTCCAACCAGAGACACTGACCCCATGAGCCACACCGATCAGGTTTTCAGGAATGCCCGACTGGTGTTGGGCAAGGACGTGCTGCGCGGTCATCTGCGCATGAAGAACGGCGTGATCGACGACATCGCCAGCGGTGACACCACCGTGGCCGGCGCCATCGATTGCGACGGCGACTGGCTGCTGCCGGGCCTGGTGGAAGTGCACACCGACAACCTGGAGCGGCACGTCACGCCGCGGCCGAAGGTAAACTTTCCGATGCAGGGCGCCCTGCAGGCGCACGACGCTGAAATTGCCGCGGCCGGCATCACCACCGTGCTGGACGCCATCGGCGTGGGCGACCCCTACGGCGAAGGTTTCCGCTCACGCGATCAAAGCCTGCTGCTGAGCCTGCTGGATGAGCTGGATGCGGCCGGCGTGCTGCGTGCCGATCACCACATCCATGTGCGCTGCGAACTGCCTGCCCCCAATGCGCGCGAGCTGTTCGAGCCCTTTGCCCACCACCGGCGCCTGCGGCTGATCTCATTGATGGACCACACGCCGGGACAGCGGCAGTGGAGCGACATCCAGCATGCCCGCGTGTACTACACCGGCAAGAAGGGCTGGAGCGACGCCAAGTTCGACGAGGAAGTGCGCATCGCGCCTGAGCGCCAGGCCCTGTACGCCGAGCCCAACCGGGCCTGGTTCGCAGACTTTGCCCGCACGCACAACGTGGCCCTGGCCACTCACGACGACACCACGCTGGCGCATGTGGACGAGGCGGTGGCGCTGGGTGCGGGCATGAGCGAGTTTCCGACCACGCTGGCGGCCGCGCGCCGCGCCAAGGATGCGGGTTTGTGCACCGTGGCGGGTGCGCCGAACGTGGTGCGGGGCGGTTCGCACTCGGGCAATGTCTCGGCGATCGAGCTGGCCCGCGAGGGCGTGCTGGATGCGCTGTCGTCTGACTATGTGCCGAGCAGCCTGCTGCAGGCCGCGTGGCGCCTGCAGGCCGATGCAGGTTTCAGCCTGCCCGAGGCCGTGGCGGTGGTGAGCCGCCGCCCTGCCCTGGCCAGCGGCCTGAATGACCGCGGCGAGCTGGCCGTGGGCCTGCGCGCGGATGTGCTGCGGGTGCGACAGGTAGGCACGCTGCCGGTGGTGCGCGAGGTGTATGCCCGGGGGCGGCGAGTGGCTTGAGGCGCTGCCAGGCCTTGGCGGTTGAAGGGTCTCAATCGCCCAGATCAAGCGCTGCGCTGAGCGCCACCTGCGCCAGCGCGGCCGGCACCACGTAGTCGGCCACCACCCAGGCACGCTGGGTGTTGGCAGCCGCCACCAGCAGCTCACACAGCACCCGGCTGGAGCGCCCGTCCAGCGCGGCGAAGGGTGTGTCGAGCAGCGTCACATGCGCACCACTGGCCGCAGACACCACCAAGCCCATCTTGCGACGGCTGCCTGCCGACAGCATGTAGAACGGCTTGTGCAGGTGCTCGGCCAGCGCAAACGCTTCCACCAGTTGTGCCGCAGTGTCAGCCTGCCAGGCCGGGAAGGCCCGGCTGCGCTCGGCCATCCAATCGGCCGCCACGAGCGCGTCCAAGGTCGGGTCGGTCGGCGTTTCAAGGCTCGTGGTGGTGGCCGGCCCGAAGGCAGGCCGCGCCACTTGCCAGACCAGCTGTCCCACCTCGGGCCCATTCACCCGAGCGGTGCCGGCCATCAGCGCCAGCAGCGTCGATTTGCCCCGGCCTTCACCCCCGGTGATCCACGTCAGTCCGGGCTGCAGCGCCAGTTGCAAGGGCAGCAATGTGCTGCCGTTGGGCAACGGGCCGCCGGCACCGGTGAGGTGCAGCAGCGGCGGGCTGTTCTGTGCGGTGGCGTTGGCGGCGACTGGGTCAACGGGCTCTGAGCTCATGGCGGCATTTTGCCGCCATGCCCGATGCAGCTTCAGCCGAAGTTGAAGGCACCAATGTCGGTGCGCGGGCCGGCATGCACCTCTTGCCGCAGTTGCTGCAGCATGGCCAGGTAGTAGTCGAGCGGCGGAGTGCGCTTGCCGGCTTCCTTGGCCAGGTCGTCCCAGCGGCGCAGCGCCAGCGCGTGGCGCGAGAACGGCATGGCATCAAACACCGCGCGCTCGGCCAGGCTCATCGGCCCGCCCTGCAGGCTCAGCGAATGCACCGAGGCCGGGCTGAGCGTGGCGAGATACCCGGGCGTGGCCGACACCAGATAACGCTTGGCTTCCACATGCAGTCGCACGGGCTCAGCCACCGCGGGGCCGAACGCCCGCATCAGGAAGGGCAAGGCGCGCAGTTCGTGGGCGTCGTCCATGTCATCGGGCACATGGTCGTCGGCCTCCAGAAAGTGGCCGATGTCGTGCAGCAAGGCTGCAGCCACCAGCGTAGGTTCCGCATCGGCCCATTCGGCCAGCTGGGCGCATTGCAGCGCGTGCTCCAGGGCCGTGACGGGCTCCTGGCGGGCGCCGTCGTAATGCTTCTGGCCATGCAGCTCGAACAGTTGTTCGATGCGGGCAATCACGTCGTCCATGAAGGTCTCCTCCGGTCGGGTTCAGACCATGGCCTTGCGCAGCCGCGCAGAGACCACGTCAATCAGCGTGACAGTGACGATCAACATCAACAGCACCGCACAGGTCTGCGGGTACTGGAAGCCGCGGATCACTTCCCACAGCACCATGCCGATGCCGCCCGCGCCCACCATGCCCACCACCGAGGCCGAACGGATGTTCGACTCGAAGCGGTACAACGCGTAGGAGATCCACAGCGGCAGCACCTGCGGAATGACGCCGTAGAGCACTTCGGCCAGCGGGTGGGCGCCGGTGGCGCGGATGCCTTCCACCGGCTGGGGGTCGATGGCTTCCACGGCCTCCGAAAACAGCTTGGCCAGCACGCCCGTGGTGTGCACCCACAGCGCCAGCACACCGGCAAACGGCCCCAAGCCCACCGCCACGACGAAGATGAGAGCGAACACCATCTCGTTGATCGAGCGGCAGGCATCAAGCAGGCGGCGCACCGGCTGGTGCACCCACCACGGCGTGATGTTGCCTGCGGCCAGCAGCGACAGCGGCACCGAGCCCACGATGGCCAGCGCCGTGCCCCACAGGGCGATCTGCAGCGTCACCACCATCTCTTCGAGGTACTGGCGCCAGTCGGTGAAATCGGGCGGGAAAAAGCCGCGGGCGAACTCGGCCATGTTGGCGCTGTCGCGCCACAGGTCTTGCGGCCGCATGTCGGCGCCTCGCCAGCTGCCGGCCAGCACCGCCAGCACCACGGCCCAGGCCAGCAGGCTGGCCAGTGACGCGCGGGGCGCCGGCGGCACGGCAGACATCGGGCTGGTGGGTGCGTGCATCGAAGTGACAGTCATCTGGCGAAGGCGTCGAAAGGCTTATTGGGCGCTGGCGGTCTGGCGGCCCAGCTCGTCCAGGCGGCGGTCGATGTCTTGCAGCTTGCGCGCCTTTTCATCAGCGGCCAGGCCGGTGTCGGCATCGACCTTGGTGCGCTCGCGGGCCAGTTCCAGCTGGCGGATCGGCACGAGCTGGCGGTTGTCCGACTTCACGAAACCGGCCAGGGTCAACGTCTTGAGGATGTCCATCTCGCGGCTGTCGCGGCCGTACTTCATGAAGAACTCGGCGAGGCGGCGCTTGCTGTCAGCGTCCAGGTCCTTGCGCCAGACGATGGGGTCGCTCGAAATCAAGGGCGAGCGCCACACTTCACGCAGCTCGGCCGCCTTCTCGGGCATCTTGATCTTCATGCGGTCGACGCCGTCGCTGGCCACCGTGGCCACGTCCACCTGCTTGTTGGCCACAGCCAGGATGTTGGTCTCGTGGTTGGCGCGCACGACGCGCTTGAAGTCGCGGGTCGGATCGACCTTGTTCTGCGCGAAGGCGTAGTAGCCCGGCACCAGCGAGCCGCTGGTGGAGTTCGGATCACCGTAGCCCAGGTTCAGGCTGGCGCGGGCCTTGATCACGTCGTCCAGCGTGCGCAGCGGGCTGTCCTTGTGGACGATCATCAGGCTGAAGTAGCCCTGGTTGCCGTCGGCCTGGGTGACCTTGGCGAACACCTCGGCGCTGGCGCGGTCCACGGCTTCCATGGCCGACTTGTTGCCCATGTACGCCACTTGCACCTTGTTGAAACGCATGGCTTCGATCACGCCAGCGTAGTCAGGTGCGAAGAAGGCATTGACCTTCAGACCGGTGCTCTTCTGCAGGTCGTCCAGCAGGGGCTGCCAGGCGCTCTTCAGGTTGTTCGACGATTCGGTGGAGATGATGCCGAAGCTCAGCTCACGCGGGGCAGCGGCCGTCTGGGCCTGCACCGAGGTCATGTTCAGCCACAGGGCGGCGGTGGTGGCCAGCAGGGCCAGGGTGGAACGTCGTTGCATGGTGAAGTCGTCCTTGCGTGACAGGTTGGCAGGCAGGTGATTCGGGATGGGCCGGCGGTCAGGGCCGGCGGTCAGGGCCGGCGGGGTTCAAGCGCGGTTGAGGGAGGCCTCAAGCGGCCTTCAAGCCGGGGTGGTTCAGGTGGAAGCCGGGCAGCGTGTCGGTGGTGTCTGGCAGTGGCACGGCGGCGCCCGGTGCAGGCAGCAATTCATCCAGCTGCGTGCCGTACAGGTCGCGCAGGCGCTGCGGCGTGAGTGCGGCGGTGGGGCCGTCGTACACCACCTCACCGGCGCGCAGCGCCACGGTGCGCGGGCAATAGGCGAAAGCGAAATCGACCTGGTGCAGCGACACCAGCACGGTCACACCCAAGTCGCGGTTCACTTCAGCCAGCAGGCCCATCACGCGGCGTGAGGATTCCGGGTCCAGCGAGGCGATCGGCTCATCGGCCAGCACCACTTCTGCGCCTTGCACCAGCGCACGTGAAATGGCGGCCCGCTGTTGCTGCCCGCCCGACAGGGTGGACGCGCGTTGCCAGGCGCAGCGCTCGATGCCCACGCGCTGCAAGGCGCTGAAGGCCCGCTGCAATTCGGCCTGCGGAAAGCGGCCCAGCAGGCCACGCCACAGTGGCAAACGGTGCAGGGCCCCGGCCAGCACGTTGGTCATCACGGGCAGGCGATCCACCAGATTGAACTGCTGGAAGATGACGGCCACGCGGCTGCGGGTGGCTCGCACATCAGGCGCCAGACGGCCGCCCTGCTGCACCCGGCGGCCCAGCACGTTGATGCGGGAGGCACTGCCGGCATCGGCCTTGTGCAGGCCGGTCAGGTGCCGCAACAGGGTGGACTTGCCAGAGCCGGAAGCGCCGAGCAGCGCCACCATCTCGCCGCGGCGAACCTGCAGGCTCACGCCGTTCAATGCCGGGCTGGCACCAAAGTGCTTGTGCAGTTGCTGCACGTCGATGACGACGTCGGCCGAGTGATCAGACATGGCGGGGCTCCTTGAGAACCCCGCAATCATCTAGACCACATGTGACGCAGCCGTGATGCTTGGATGACAGCTTGTCATCCACCGCAAGCGCGTTGGGGCGCTAGACGTGCAGCAGGAACTGGGCTTCAGCCACCGGCGTGCCGTTGACCTGCAGCACCACCCGGTGAGTGCCAGCAAAGTAGCGGCGGCTGGTGATAGGCCGGACCGGGTGCTGACGCTGCAACTCGCGGGTTTCGCCGGGTGCGAGCGTCAGGCTCCAGCCCTTGAACACCTTGGGGCTGGTCTGGCCGTTGGCCTTGACGTGGTGCACCACGTAATCCACCACCAGCGTCTGCGGTTGATCAGCCGTGCTGGCGAGCGTGACGGCCATCGGCAGGCTGCCTCCCAGGTGCACCTCGGACGCCTGCAGCGCCAGCGCCGCCTGCCCCAGCAAGGGCTGGCCCAGGCCCCAGGCCGACAGCGTGGGCGCATGGCCGTCCTTCACCAGGCTGCGGCTGGCGTGGCGCAACAGGCTGCGGCGCGCGGCCGTGGCGGCGGGCAGGTGCTGATGCAGCCAATCGGCCACCAGACCGGGGTGGTCCTTGGCGATGTCGTTGAGGTGATTGGCCACGCTGCGGCGCACATACAGGCTGGGGTCATCCTGCAGAGCCAGCAACAGCGGCAGGCTGGGTGTCGGGTCCGCAACCAGCGCCTGCAGGCGCAAGCCCCAGGGCAGACGCGGCCGGCTGCCTTCGCTCACCAGGCGGCGCACATGGGCGCTCGGGTCATTCACCCATTGGTGCAGGATGGGGTAGACCTGCTCGGGCGCGGCCTGGATGAACGGACGAATGGCGAACTCGGCCGAGAAGCGCTGCGTCAAGGCGTGCAGCGCAGCCATGGCGCGGGGCACATCATGCTGGCCCGCACGGGCCACAAACTCACCCAGCGGCCACACCACCCAGCCGGCCAGGCCGTGCGGGCCGGCGCGGAGCTGGCCCAGGTCATCGCCCTGGCTGTCGGCATTGCCTGGCGGCGCCAGCGCGGCTTCAATGACGCTTGCCGCATCACCAAAGTTGGCCGGCAGGTGGGCTTGCAGCGCCGTGGCGATCTGCATGGCGCGGGCCTTCATGTCGAGGCCGTCGAGCCCATCTGACGCCTGCCGCGCGAATGCCACCGCGTCAAACAGCGGCCAGGCACGCTGCAGGTGCTGCGCCGCCAGCGCGACGGTGTCGGTGTTGATCAGGTTGCGAAAGGGTTCAGCCATGGGCCGGCAGCTTAAGCCAGCTCAGCGCTCAACCCGGAATGCGGTGGCCGGGCCGGTGGCCAGCACACGGTCGGCCTGGGTGTTGTCGATGAACTCGACGCTCACGGTGTAGGCCCCGGGCGGCGGCGACAGCCACAGCTCCGTGAAACCGTTGGTCAGCGGCAGCACCACCTCGGGCGCCCCCTCAGGCTTCAGCTTTACCCGGAAGTGCCCGGTGCCCTTCTCCTTCAGCGCGGTGCTTGACACGTTCAAGCCGCTGGCATGCAGGGCCACACGGAAAGGTGGCTTCACCGTTTCACCGGCCCCGGGCGCCAACACGGCCACGCCGGGCACCACCAGGCTCTTCGGATCAACGCCGGGGCGCTTGCGCTTCACGATGACATGCAGCGGCTTGCTGAACACGAAATTGGGAATGTGCTTTTCGTCAGCCAGCACCAGACGCAGCTGATAAGCGCCGGGCGCCAGGTTCAGCACGGTCTCCATCTGGCCTTTGCCGAAGTGGATGTACTGGTCGTTGAACGGCAGCGGCTTGTTGAAGTCCAGCGGCAGATCGCGGTTGATCAACAGGTGGTGATGGCCGGTGCCCGCCACCGGCGCCACGATGGGCGCCAGGCCCATGCCTGTGAGGCCGAACTTCACCAGATATGGCGTGTCGATGGTGTCGCCATCGGCGAGGTTGCTGAAGTAGGCCTCCTTGCGCAGGCGAGGCGCGGCCACCACCCAGGGGTGGCTGGGGCCGCTGATGGCCTGCGGCGCGGCGGCGGGAGCCGGCTGCGTGTTGACTGGCGCCGGTGTGGGTGCCGGGGTGGGGACTGGCGACTGGGCAAACGTTGGCGCTGCCCACGCCCACAACAACAGGGCGACAAACAGGGCGGGTGGAGACAGCAGCGTCAAGATCAAACTTTCATTTCAAGGCGGCGGGCGGGCAGCGCGCGCTGCGGGCCGCACAAGCCCGACAGTGTGCCGCAGGCCTTCGGCTTGTCAGCGGCGGCGGCACTGGCCAAGTTCGGGATGGCCCCGGCGCCATTCATGCGTTGGCAACCCACCGCGAAGGCCCCACTGCCATCAAACGGCCACCAAAGCCGACTACGCACACAAAAGGTGCGCAAAGCACCATAAGCAGGCATTTATAGGTACGCGGCCGCCAAGTTTGGTGCAGCGAGCCCCACAGCTTTTGCACCAAAGCTGGAACACGATTTGCTAATTTTGGTGCGCCTGCGCCCTCAACGGGTGCACGCGCGGCGCCAATCGCAGCGGCCGCGGTATCAACTTCCACGTTGGAGACTTCCCATGGATCAGGTCAAGCAAGGCACGGATGCCTTGTTCATTTTGCTGGGCGCCATCATGGTGCTCGCCATGCACGCCGGTTTCGCCTTTCTGGAACTGGGCACCGTGCGCAAGAAGAACCAGGTGAACGCGCTGGTCAAGATCCTGGTCGATTTTTCGATCTCGACGGTTGTCTACTTCTTCGTCGGCTATACCGTGGCCTACGGCGTCGATTTCTTCAGCGGTGCAGAAACGCTGGCTGCCAAGAACGGCTACGAGCTGGTCAAGTTCTTCTTCCTGCTGACCTTCGCTGCGGCCATTCCGGCCATCGTGTCGGGCGGCATTGCCGAGCGTGCCCGGTTCGGCCCGCAACTGCTGGCCACGGCCGTCATCGTCGGCGCCATCTACCCGCTGTTTGAAGGTGTGGTGTGGGGCGGCAAGTTCGGTGTGCAGGCCTGGATCAAGGACGTCGCCGGTGCCGAGTTCCACGACTTCGCGGGCAGCGTGGTGGTGCATGCCGTGGGCGGCTGGATTGGGCTGGCGGCTGTGCTGCTGCTGGGCGCCCGTGCCAACCGCTACCGCAAAGACGGCGCGATGAGCGCCCACCCGCCTTCAAGCATCCCGTTTCTGGCGCTGGGCGCGTGGATTCTGGCGGTGGGTTGGTTCGGCTTCAACGTGATGAGCGCGCAGACCATCGACAAGATCTCTGGCCTGGTGGCGGTGAACTCGCTGATGGCCATGGTGGGCGGCACGCTGGTGGCTGTGCTGATGGGCCGCAATGACCCCGGCTTCGCCTACAACGGCCCGCTGGCCGGCCTGGTGGCCGTGTGCGCAGGCTCTGACCTGATGCACCCGGCAGGCGCCCTGGTGGTGGGCGGCATCGCCGGCGCGATCTTCGTCAAGCTGTTCACCCTCACGCAGAACAAGTGGAAGATCGACGACGTGCTGGGCGTGTGGCCCCTGCACGGCCTGTGCGGCGCCTGGGGCGGCATCGCCTGCGGCATCTTCGGCCAAAAGGCCCTGGGCGGCCTGGGTGGCGTCACCTTCAGCGCCCAACTGCTGGGTACCGCCATGGGCGTGGCTTGGGCACTGGCCGGTGGCTTCGCCGTTTACGGTGTCATCAAGGCCACGATGGGCCTGCGCCTGACGCAGGAAGAGGAATTCGAAGGCGCCGATTTGTCGATCCACAAGATCGGCTCGACGCCTGACCGCGAAGTGTCCTGGTGAGCTGACAGGCCAGGTGCAGTAACCACCCCGCATGACGAGCCTGTGACATATCCGGCCGCCTCCAGGGGGTAGTGACCTGGGGGCGACGCTGTGACAACGGCACCGGGAGGTGTCTACAAACTGTCACACAGCGTTGGTGAAATCCCCAGCAGTTCGAGACACAGACGGCCCAGCCCTCTGCGGACGCCTCACCCCACGTTGGAGATATCACCATGAACAAGCAAGTCATCGCCCTGGCCGCCCTGGCCCTGATCGGCACCGCCGCATCGGCTCAATCCACCGTCACCGTGTACGGCAAGCTGGACCAATCGGTTGGCAAGCCTGTCGGCAGCACCGACAAGCAAGTGATGGACCTCGCCGGCAGCCGTCTGGGCTTCCGCGGCACCGAAGACCTCGGTGGCGGCCTGAAGGCCATCTTCGGTCTGGAGCACCGCTTCAACCCTGACAACGGCACCTCGGCTTCGTCGTCGACCTTCTGGAACGGCTACAGCCTGGTCGGCATCTCCAGCGACTTCGGCACCGTGGCCCTGGGCCGCCAGTACGTGGCTGCCTACATCGTGCAGAACGAAATCGACCCGTTCGGTGGCGACACCGTCGCTGCCCTGCGCGACATCGGCGTGCGTCCGCGTCTGTCGGCCATCAACGCATCGGAAGTCCGCATCGGTGACACCCGCGTCGCTGACGTCGTTCGCTACGACGGCAAGTTCGGCCCTGTCGCCGTTGCCGTGAGCGCTGGCGAAGCCCCTGCCGGCAAGCCGGATCGCCCGACGTCGTTCGCCGTGACCTACAAGGACGGCGCCCTGTTCGCTGGCCTGTCGTACGAAAACCCGGCCAGCGCCAACGACCAGCTGATCACCGTGGGTGGCACCTACGCCCTGCCGATGGTGACCCTGGCCGCTGCCTACAGCTCGGGCAAGACCACGACCGACCTGTCGACCAAGTCGTTCCTGATCGGCGGCACCGTGCCGATGGGCAGCCTGGACATCAAGTTCGGCTACGCCAAGACCACCAACGACCAAGCTGGCAGCGCTGCTGACCAGACGCTGGGCAAGATCGGCCTGGGCCTGCACTACAAGCTGTCGAAGCGCACCAAGGTGTACGCCGACATCGCCAAGGTGAACGGCACGCTGACCCCTTCGACCACGTCGAAGAACGGCTACGACCTGGGCATCCAGCACAACTTCTGATCCTGTCCGGGGCATCCGGGGGGATGCCCCTTCCTTTGCTTGGGAACAGACTTCATGAGCCACCTTCGGGTGGCTCTTTTTTCGTCTATGCGATGAGTATTTGGATTGTGATGGCCTGGGATTCGACGTTCAGGTGCAAGGGCCAGCGCGGGGTGATTCACCCGGGTTGGCGGATCGATGCACGGCCGGTTGGGATTACTACAGGTTAAAGCGCGCGGCAAAGAGCGAAAGCTGCATCCGGGTTGCGGCACGGCAAATTTGACGACGTCAACAGCGGCCAGTGATGCGACGAAAGCATCGTTCTGTAGAACCCCGTGCTGAGCCAGCAGCGGTTATCGGGAGTGGCATGATGCCCCTACGCTACGTTCCGAACACTCAGCGAGAACTTGTAACAGGCTTGCCGCTTTTGTCAGGAATTTAATGCTGGATAAACGCAGCCCCGGATTGAGGAAAATACAGTCGCGACAGGCACTTAGCCGAGCGGATCTTGTACGTTTTAGGGAGCAGCCTGAAGCGCCCCGGGTTTTCAGGAGGCTCCAACTCTTGAGAAGATGGAGCCATGAACAAGTCGAACAAGTTCTCACCTGAGGTCCGCGAGCGCGCTGTGCGCTTGGTGCAGGAGCATCGC
>NZ_JBBUTI010000012.1:0-148487 GCF_038066635.1 Ideonella margarita
ATGCTCCTGCACCAAGCGCACAGCGCGCTCGCGGACCTCAGGTGAGAACTTGTTCGACTTGTTCATGGCTCCATCTTCTCAAGAGTTGGAGCCTCCTGAAAACCCGGGGCGCTTCATCAAGACGCGGACGACCAACCCGCGACAGTTCGCAACGACGACCTCCTATCAGGCCTACGACCAGCCGACAACGAACTTGCCTGTCTCCTTGGTCGGGCCAGCTTTCAGCAATTTCATCGCGCGGGATAACTTTGGAAAGCCGCAAGCTGTCACCCGCAGCGGCACCTACTCCGGTGGAAATGTTCAGGCGTCCATCAGTTATGTTTATGACGGCTACAAGCGTCTCTGCAAGACCGTCCACCCGAGCGGCTACGCAGATGTGCAGTTCTACGACGTTGCAGGCAATGTTTCCTGGCGTGCAGTTGGCCAGGCGTTGGGCAACCTGAGCGACTGTCAACAGAACAGCGTTCCGGCCGCGGCCAAGAGCACCTATACCTATGACAGCAGAAATCGCCTGCGCAATACGGTCTATGGCGATGGAGTGACTCCTGGTATTCAACGCACGCTGACAGCCGATGGACTTCTGGAAACGATCAGCAAAGGCAATACCAATTGGCAGTACAGCTACAACGCGCGTCGCCACGTCATCGATGAGACGTTGACGATTGGTGGTCACAGCTACAACCTTCACCACGACTATGACAACCTCGGCTATGAAAGCAGCTTGACCTACCCAGGCGGTCAGCCTGCCAGTGTGGCTCGCAACGTTTTTGGTGAACAACTGCAGACGGCGGGTTTGGCGACCAACGCCACACGCTACCCAGATGGCTCATTGGCCGGATTTGTCTACGGCAACAACATCGCTCGGTCCATTGGACGCAACGTTCGCATGTTGCCGACGGAGGTACAGGACGTTGCGAATGGTGCGGTGTTCTACAAAGACACCAGCGGATACGACGCCAACGGCAACGTGCAAAGCATCAGCGACCTGGTCAGCGGGCGCCAGCGCACCATGGTTTATGACGGGGCTGATCGCCTCACCGAAGTCAGTGCGCCGCAGCAATGGGGTAACGCCACGTACTCCTACGACCCGCTTGATAACCTGCGTACGCTCACACGTAGCGGGCAAGCCGTCGTGCTGGGGTACGGCAGCGATAACCGCATCAACGCGATGAGCGTCAACGGCGCGAACTGGCTCGTGTCCTACAACCCACAGGGGGCCATGACAAAGCGCGGAAGCCTCTCGCTGAATTGGGATCTGGATGATCGCCTAACGTCGGTAAGCGGCTCCGCGGCACAGAGCTACGAGTACGACGGCCATGGCCGGCGGGTGCTCGTACGCCAGGCAGACGGCAGCGTCACACTCAGTGCCTACAGCCAAGCCGGCCAGTTGTTCACCACGCAAAAGATCACCCCTTCCGGCGCGGTCAGCAGCACCACCAATACCTGGTACCTCGACGGCAAGACGGTGGCCGAGACCACCGGCAACGACGTCAGCTACCTCCACACCGACGCCTTGGGCAGCCCAGTGCTGCGCACCAACGGCAGCCGAGTGGCGACTGCCAGCACCCAGTACGACCCCTGGGGCGACACCTGGGCTGGTGATGAGCCGAGCAGCGTGGGCTACACCGGCCATGTCAATGACCCAGCCACTGGGCTGGTGTACATGCAGCAGCGGTATTACGATCCGATTGCGGGTAGATTCCTAAGTGTGGATCCGGTGGCCACCAATCCGAGTTCTGGTAGGAGCTTTGGGCGGTATCACTATGCAAACAACAATCCGTATGTCTATGTTGACCCTGACGGGCTGGATGCCCGTGACGATCAAGTCGCCCGAGATCGCGCACGTTCTAATGAGCGGGTCTGTGCAGGCGGTGCATATTGTCAGAGTTCTTCCTCTCTTCCAGATTACCGTACAGTTGAAGGGCAAGTGGCGGGGATAAATCGAGCTATCGCCAACAATGGACAGCTTGATGGATCCGGCAACACAAATGAATTGGCTGTCTTTGTGCTGGGATTCGCGATCGGCCCTGCTGGCAACGGTTCGCAACTTATAACAGTTGGCCGTTGGATGAGCGCAGTGGAACATGAATTGATGTTGAAGACTGGGCGGGTCGTTGAGAGCTTTTCCGGTTCGACCCATGTGGCTTTGCCGGCCGATGTCGGCGCATTTGTAAAGCAGACAGCATCGGGCAATCGATATGTAACGTTCTCAGTCCCCATATCATCGCTTCGAATGACTAATGAAGGGTGGGCAAGAATTATTGGCCCAAGCTCAATAGAGGCGAGACTTGCGGCCAGAAAAGGGCTAGCGATTCCAGAGATGCCTACTGCGTCTGATATCACGTGGATCGCTTCCAAAATTAAATAGGATCGGCTTACTATGCTGAGTGATTTTCTGATTTGGGCGAGAGTAAGGGTGGTTGAAATTCAGAGGGCTGGATTTGATGCTGCCCTTACGATTGGCGTGGCCACTTCCAATTCGTCTGCGAGAATCGATGTCGAAGACGAGCGGTGTTTGGGTAGAATTACCGTATGGGATGCTGGCAGTTTTAATATGGAGATAATTGATGGGGAGAGTGGAAGTGCGATTTTTAGTCGCCACGCCGATTTTTCAACCCCATGCAATTTCGATCAATTGTTTGTTGATTTTTTCTCTGAGTTCGGAATTGCCCTTTAGAGAAAGTCTGCAAAACCCCCTCCCAACCCTGTTGGCGCGGCTTGATGGGATTGGGGGTGATCGCGGGCAGAACGCAGATGAACTTCGGCCCTAGTCCGCTGTCCGAGAAGACATGTAGTGCGGGCGTCCTTGACGAGATGACCGAGGGCCTGCGGTGGGGCGAGTTGGCGACTTTGTTGATCCAACCGCATGCGCGCTGCGCACCGCAGGCATTTAGCGCGCGGCCACCGTTTGCTATCGCGACGATGCTGCGGTGCCACAGCTTGCCACCCTAGCGGAACTCGAATGATCGGGCGATGGAAGAGGCGCTCGATGAGAGAGCGATGTACCGACGCTATGCCAAGCTTTAATGCACACCGCGCGAGCCTGGCGAGTCCACCACCAGACGCTTTAGGCGCTTGCCGGGGCTATGCCCACATTCCTCAGCTGACGAGGGGCATCTGGAGACGTCGCCGAACAACATTGGAGTACTCAGCTCCGTTAGACCGGAAATGACGTCTCGTTTAACACGCAGCTCGCGGGCGAGAGCGCTCGGAATTCACTGTCGAGCGTCATCAGAAATTTGCGGCAAGCAGATTGGAATACGCAGCGAGATGGAATCAGCAAATTGGTGGTGCACTCCAAGTGCAATTGCGGCTGTGCCAGCGTTGGCTTCCTGCCCGAGTCTGAAAAGGCCCCGGCAGAAACTACCCGCCTGGCCGACGGGCTCGGACTCACCGCCAACAACCAAGTGGTTGGTGCGCTGCTGCTCGGCACTGATCAGACTCTGGTGGAGCTTGAGGTCTATTGGCACGAAGCTGAGCCAGCGCTGCTCCCCTTGGCCGAAACGATCGTCCCGTGGGAGCAGGGGGCTGAACTTCGTGAGTTGGCCGAGCGAGTGATCAACATCGATGCGCAACGCTGAAGCCCGACATGCATCGCCTGACTGGGCGGCCAAGGGGAGGCCGACAAGGGGCAAGGCTGCGCCATTGTCTTGACGCTTCTTGGTGCCGCTTCCCTTTGGCTTCAGGCTTCGCAGCAACGCCGTCTGAGGTCGGCGCACAACGATCAGCAACCGCCTCATCCCTTCAACTTCCCAACCTGTCTGACCTCATCAGGGTTCCAGGAGCTACATGTCTGTTGTTCAAGCCATCACACCGAAGGTTCTGCAGGACCGCCTTGCATCGATAGCCCGCGAACTCTCTGCCAACGTCGACGCTCTCGCTCTTCTGGCGCTTGGTTCTGTCGGCACAGAGACTGATCGCCTGGACAACTGGTCGGATCTTGATTTCTTCGTGTTGGTCAAAGACGGCGCCAAGCAACGCTTCATCGGGAATCTTGACTGGCTCGCGGCAGCCCAACCACTGGCTTGGCACTTTCAGAACACCGTCGATGGCCATAAGGCTTTGATGACAGACGGCGTGTTCTGCGAATTTGCGGTTTTCGAGGTTCACGAAATCAGACGAATTCCTTACGCGCCTGGAAGATTCGTCTGGCGCCGAAGTGAGGTCGATGAAGGCCTTGCCAGTCCCACGCTTCCCGTGCCTGCCAGGCCAGACCCTGCGTGGCTGGTCGGCGAGGCGCTGTCGAATCTGATCATCGGGCTGCAGCGGTATGCAAGAGGAGAGAAGCTCGCAGCGATGCGAATGATTCAGGTCTACTCGTTGGATCGTGTTCTCGAGTTCCTGGAGATCCACCAGCCCGCATTCGATGAGCCGCTTGGCGCACGCGATTTCTTCAACGTTGATAGGCGAGTTGAGCGACGCAGCCCTCAGGCAATGCGTGCTTTGCCGCAGTGGGCTGGTGGCTACGAGCACACTGTCAGTGCTGCGTTGGCGCTACTGGCGGCACTCGATGAACACAATGTCGTGCCTGCAGGTGTCAGTGAGCGCATACGGCAGCTGGCCGCGATGGCCCGTCGCGATGCTGAAGGCGAGGCCTGACTCTTCGTTCAATTGAGCCTCCGCTGGCTCGCAACGCAGCTCAAACCCCAAGAGGCAAGGAAATCAAGCAATGCCACAAACAGTCATTCCCCAGCTGCGCATCACCAGCGCAGCGCTGAGCCTGAGCTTCTACGTCGATCGTCTCGGCTTCAAGGTCGACTGGGAGCATCGGTTCGAACCTGGCTTCCCTCTCTTCGTCCAGCTCACTCGGCAAGGTCAAACGATCTTTCTCACCGAGCACACTGGCGATTGCCAGGTTGGTGGTGCCGTGTACTTCGTCGTTCCAGACGCTGCGCATTGTTTGGCTGAATTCGAGCAACAAGGGGTTGTTCCCACGAACCCATTGGCCAGCACGCCGTGGGGAACGCGTGAGTTCTTGCTGACAGATCCGGATGGGAACCGTTTGCGCTTTGCCTCCGAACTTCAGTGAAACTCTTGGTTGGCGATTGGTAGTTGGCAATTGGCAATTGGCAATTGGCAGATGCGCCCTGTTTTTCCAAGCTGTCATTCAACAGGGCTGCGCCGGGCAGAGCCATCGAAACGCAAACCCCTCACCAATCTTCAGGTCCGGCCTCAGGGGCTTTGATCCTCCCTGATGGCGCGCAGCCCTCTGCAGCCGCCAGATCGATCGACATCCAAGGCCTCGCATGTCTGAACCGCAAAAACTCACCGGCTCCATCTGGTTCGCAACTGGGGTGGCGCTGTTGGTCTCTCTGGGGGCGCAGACGCTCATCGAAGCGTTGCTGCCCATTGCCGCCCTTGATTGGCTTTACGAGAAGCCGCCGATCGAGCATGTGGTGCTTGTTGCCGGCGAAACCTCGTTCTGGCTGGTGGACACCCTGATTCGTGCGCTGGCCTTCGCGCTGGGCGCCGTCGTCGGCTGCCTTCTCGCCGGCACTCACTCCTGGAGATTGCTTGCAAGCCTGATGGCCATGTCCGTCATCGCCACGGTGTTCGTTGAGTTTCCGAGGCCAGCTGCGCCTTGGCAGCTGGGTGTCTGGGCCTTGGCCGCACCCGTGGGCGTGTTGCTTGTGGCTGTGATTTTCCGGATGCGACGTGCTGCGTGCTGACCACTCGCTGGTGTTGACCGGAGCTGACAGGAGGCGCCCAGATCAGCTGTTCACTCGCCCGAATCTGATCGGGCCGCTTCCCCTGTAACCTTGCTCCCATGAAGACCCTTTACGAAGCCGCGAACGCCGTTGAAGCGCACATGCTTCTCGATCTCTTGAAGCAAGAGGGGATCGACGTGCTCATTCACGGTGAGGCTCTCCAAGGCGCGATCGGCGAGATGCCCGCGGCCGGCCTCGTTCGCCTCGTCGTGGACGAAGAGCGCTACACGGCGGCCAGGGCGGTCATCGACCGCTGGGAAAAGACACAACCAGACCTGGCGCCAACGCCAGTGCCGGGAGCCAAGTCTCGCTCACGCGGGTTCTGGGGCTTCGTGCTGGGGGTGATGGTTGGCATGGGTGCAACGTATGCGGCCTACAAGACACCCGCGACGACCGACGGCGTTGACTACAACCGCGACGGCCAGCTGGATGAAACCTGGACTTATTCGGCGAACGGCACGCCGCTGAAGCTCGAGATCGATCGCAACCTGGACCGCAAGGTGGACTACATCGCGCACTACGGCGCCCGAGGTCTCATCGAATCGGCCGAATCGGATGACGACTTCGATGGCATGTTCGAGAGCCGGCAACGCTTCCGTGACGGCAACATCGAGATGAGCGAAACCGACAGCGATGGCGATCGCTTCCCCGACGTGCGGTGGCTCCATGCGGACGGTGTGCTGGAAACCGTCGAGTACATCAACCCGGCATCTGGCCTCGCCCTGCGCGTGGAACACTACAAGCTCGGCAAGCTGCAGTTCGCGGATGTGGACACTGATGCAGATGGCAAACTGGACATGAGGACCAGGTACTCCAGCCTGGCCGATGTGGTCTCCAGAGAGCCGCTGCCGAAGTAGCCCGGCGTAGCGCGTGCAGTGTCGCCCTCAACCCAACTTCATGCCGCATGTTTGATCACGTCAAATTCGGAGTCAGCGACTACGCTGCAAGCAAAGCCTTCTTCCTGAAGGCGCTTGAGCCGCTCGGCGTTGTTGCGGGCGCGGAAGGCGATCCTGCCTACGGCATCGAGCTTTGCGGTGCCAACAACGCGTCGTTGTGCCTGTTCCAGACCGTGGACAAGCCCACCCCGCTGCACATCGCGTTCGTCGCCGCTACGCGGGAGCAGGTGAACGCGTTCTACCGCGCCGCGTTGGAGGCGGGCGGCACAAGCCATGGCGAGCCGGGTCTGCGTCCTCGGTACCACGCGAACTACTACGCGGCGTTCGTCATCGGCCCGGACGGGCACAACCTTGAAGCGGTTTGTCATGCGCCTGTGGTCTGAGGCTGAGCGTGGCGGTATCAGCCGTCAAGCCGCTTGAGACGCCAACAGGCATCGTCCCCAAGCACTGCATTTCACACATGCCGAAGAACATCGAAATCAAGGCTGCCTTGCCGAACCGAGCATCGATTGAGGAGAGGGTGGCTGCGTTGGCCAATGAAGGCCCGATCGAAATTGTGCAGGACGACACCTTTTTTGCTTGCACCAGTGGTCGCCTCAAGCTTCGACAGCTCAGCGAATCCGATGGCAAGCTCATTCACTACGCCCGCGAAAATTCGATCGGACCGAAGGTGTCTGAGTTCATGGTCTCAAGCACCGCCGAGCCCGGCGTTCTCAAAGAGGTGCTTGCGCGCTCACTTGGCGCCGCTGGCCGAGTCCGCAAAGTTCGCACCCTGTACGTCGTGGGTCGTACGCGGGTACATCTGGATCAGGTGGCGGACCTTGGCGACTATCTGGAACTCGAAGTTGTTCTGCGTGACGATGAAGACGAGCAGCAGGGCCAGCTTGAAGCGCAGGACTTGATGTCGAAGCTCGGCGTCTCCGAACACCAGCTGACGGGCTCGTCCTATCTCGAACTATTGGCGGCAAAAGCGGGTTCTGCTTAAGCGCCTGTTCAAGCCGATTTCAACCTCCACGTCAGGCCTCGCAATTGCAGCTCCCCGTTCCCGCACCCGTTCTCGAACAAGCGCTTCCCATCGCGCTGATCGGTCTGTTCAGCGTTGCGTTCCTGATCCTGGAGCGCGTCCGGCCTGGCCGGGAACTCCCGCACGTGCAAGGGTGGCACCTCCGCGCGGTCTGCATGAACATCATGCAGGTCACGCTCATCGGCGTGGGTGGTCTTGTCTGGAATCGCTTCTTCAGGGAGCACGCGATCTGGCCGATTGGCCACTGGTCAAGCGCAGTCCTGGAGGGCTTCTTCTACTGGTTCGCAGGTACTTTCGTCTTCTACTGGTGGCATCGGCTGAGGCATGCCAACGGGTTCTGGCTGATCTTCCATCAGGTTCATCACAGCCCCAGCCGCATAGAAGTGCTCACGTCGTTCTACAAGCACCCGATCGAGATTGCGGCTGATTCCATCATCGCGGGCTTCTTCATTTACTGCGTCTTCGGTGGCTCGGCGCTGGCCGGGGCATGGACATCATTTTTTGGTGCTGTCGGCGAATACTTCTACCACTCCAACATCCGCACGCCGCAGTGGGTGGGGTGGTTCATCCAGAGGCCCGAACACCACTCCGTGCATCACGAACTGGGTGTACACAACTACAACTTTGCAGACCTCACGATCTGGGACCGGCTGTTCGGCACGTTCAAGGAGGCGCCTGAGTTTGCGAAGCGATGTGGATTTCCCGGCAGATCAGAGGATCGTCTTGCTGACATGCTGGCGTTCAAGGACGTCTACGACGAACCGGAACTGCCCGTAAAAATTCAAGATTGAGGCCGTCACGCAGATCACCTCTTCTGCCGTGAGTCGCCTTCAACCATGACCACCGATGCTTGAACACCTCCGTGATTCGCTGCTCGCCTTGCAGCAGAAAGATCTCTCCGTCCGGGATGAACTGGAGGCTGACGGTTCGCTTTTTGATGGCTACCACCCGCGCATGGCAGCGGTGCACCGCGAGAACGCGCGCGAGCTTCGCAAGGTGATGGACGAGTTCGGTTGGCCGCATGAAGGCCTGGTTGGGAAAGAGGGCGCCGAGGCCGCTTGGCTCGTCCTGCAGCACTCGATTGGAGAGCCGGATTGCATGCGGCGCGGCCGTGACCTGCTGGCGGTCGAAGTGGCTGCCGGGCGTGTGCCCGAGTGGCAGTTCGCTTACCTCGATGACAGGATCCGTGTGTTCGAAGGTCGGCCGCAGCGGTTCGGCACCCAGATGGAGATCACGCCCGACGGGCCGGTGGTCTGTGAGGTGGAAGAGCCAGCGCAGCTTGAACAACGCAGGCAGCAAGCCGGTTTGAGCCCGCTGACGCAGCGTTTGAAGGACATGCGAAGTGCACCCCGCCCCTCACCGGCGGAGTACCAAGCACGCAAGTCTGCAGAAGCAGCCTGGCGCATCGAGGTTGGGTGGATTCCCGTGAGCGACTGCTGATCTGTTTGGTATCCAATTCGTCCGTTTGCGATGGGTCATTTTTCATGCAACTGCTCAACCCGATCGACTACCAGCCGACAGCCGTTCAAGTGGTCGAAGACCTCGCTCATGAGTTTGTGCACCTTCTCCCTGGCTGCCGCATCGAGCACGTAGGTTCATCAGCCATTCCGGGCGTTGTGTCCAAGGGCGACATCGATGTTTGTGTCCTCGTTCCGGCCCAGCAACACCAGCCTACCGTGGCTGCGCTTGAGCGGGTCGGCTATGTGGCAAAGCGCGATACCTTGCGCACGCCGGAGCTCTGCATGATGCTGAGCCCGCGCGGGGATGTCGACCTTGCACTTCAAGTTGTCGCCGAAGGCTCCAGGTTCGAATTCTTCATGCGTTTCCGGGATGCCTTGCGTGCCAGTCCAGCGCTGGTCAAGGCCTACAACGAGGTGAAACAGAGCGCTGCATGCCTGAGCGCCGAAGAGTATCGAGCGGCAAAATCAGCCTTCATCGCGTCTGTGCTGCATACCGCCTGACCAGTTGTCTGGCTTCGCCCGGCGCGCATTCAACAAGGAGAGTGACGATGCGCGTGATGGTGTTGGTCAAGGCGACCGTGGACAGTGAGCAGGGCATCTTGCCCTCCACTGAACGCATGGACGAGATGGGGCGGTTCAACCAGGCATTGAAGGATGCGGGCATCCTGCGCTTTGGTGACGGGCTCAAACCATCATCACATGGCCAGCGCATCGCCTTTGATGGCCCTGCTCGCACCGTCATCCATGGCCCGTTTGCCGCCACCAGTGAGCTGGTCGCCGGCTTCTGGCTGTGGGAGGTCAAGGACATGGACGAGGCCGTGGCCTGGGCCAAGCGCTGCCCGAACCCCATGCCCGGGCCCAGTGAGCTGGAAATCCGGCCGCTGTACGAGGCGTCTGACTTTTCATGACGCCGATTCGCAGGCCGTTATCGCCCGGTCGGTTTCACCGTGAGGTGGCATGAAGAGCGGAAAGCAGCGTCGAACGGAGATCCAGGTGCAGCGCGCGGAGCAGCGAGATGACGCTGCGGACGCGGCAGCCAAGCTTCGCCTGGACGAGCGTGCCAGGAATGCCAAGCTGGCCAACGGTGAAAAGGCTCGCGAGCTGGCATTGGTGAGCAAACGGTTGCATGTGAACCCGGCGAATCTGGGGCCGAATGTGAGTTGGGGCTGGCCCGAGTTTGTTCACCGCGGGTATTACGTGGACCAGCCGTTTTCCTGCAGGGCGTGTGGCAAGGAGCAGGTCTGGAGCGCGACGCAACAAAGGTGGTGGTTCGAGTCAGCGAAGGGCGATGTGTGGACGGTCGCCGTCCATTGCCGTACGTGCCGTATCAAAGAGCGTGAGCGCAAGAACCTCGCCCGCCGGACGCATCTTGAGGGTGTGGCCAGGAAGCGAAGCGATGGGGCCTGACGTGTCGTCCAGTTCAACAGGCTTGGGTGGTGCGAGCGTCCAGATGCGCGGCCATGTTGAAATGGGACTCCTGAGCTTCGCGCTGCTGTCGCTGGCGCCCGATGCCTTGGCGCACCCGCTATGCAGGTCTCCGGAACAAGTCGTTTTTGCCTGCCAGAACAAGCAAGGCAAACACATCGCCGTCTGCGACGGTGATTCGGGCGTGAGGTATCGATTTGGCGTGCCCGGCAAGGTTGAACTCGACGTGCGCCACCCCGGCGCTTCACATCCCCGTGCGTTTCGTCACTACCACTACGCTCGCGCTGGGGTCGCCCGAACGAGCCTCACCATCGAGACCGAGGGCGCCTTGTATGAGGTCTTTTCCGAGTACGAGCGCCCGAAGCCCCCGTTGGCGGGGGTGCGGGTGACGCTCAAGCACAGCGACCTTCAGATGACTCAGTTCTGCGCCGGCAAGGTGGATGCGCACTTGCAATTGCTGGACGGTAAGGTGGCCTGTTCAGACCGAGCGCTGAATGCCTGCATGGAGCCCGCCAACAGGTAAGGGCTGAACCTGCGCCACCACCATCACCGTTGAATTGCCTCGGCTGCCAACCCACGGCACCACTTCAACCAGGCCCACGCGGCCTCGGCGGCCCACGCATCGCCATCAAGTCAGATCGCTGCATCCAGTTTCGATGGTGCTGCGTAGATCCAGGGAGGAGGCACTGTTCCCCGCCGTCCTCAACCACCCGGCACCTGTGCCGGGCTTCGGTCCAGCCGGACCACAGACCCTGGAGACTTTGATCATGAACAGACACATTGCCCGCTCAGCCCTGGCCCTGGCCGCCGCTGCCGCCGTCGTGACCCCCGCGCTGTCATCAAGCCACCGCGAGGCGCCTTTCATCACCAGCGCCCCCAAGGTCGATGCGACTGACTTCTACATGTTCCGCAGCTATGAGACGGGCCGCGAGGACTACGTGACCCTGCTGGCCAACTACGTGCCGCTGCAAGACGCCTACGGTGGTCCGAACTACTTCTCGATGGACCAGGACGCGCTCTACGAGATCCACGTCGACAACAACGGTGACGCGGTCGAAGACCTGACGTTCCAGTTCCGCTTCACCAACAAGCTGGCCGATGTGCAGTTGCCGGTCGGTGACAAGATGGTTTCGATTCCGCTGATCCAGGCGGGCCAGGTCACGGCGCCCAAGTCGCCCAACCTGAACCTGTCCGAGAGCTTCAACGTGACCATGGTGCGTGGTGATCGCCGCGCCGGAACGGCCGCCAAGCTGACCGCCATGGGTGGCACCGCCACCGAGTTCGCCAAGCCCGTCGACAACATCGGCGTGAAGACCATTCCTGACTACGCCGGCTACGCCAAGCAGCACATCCAGAACGTCACCATTCCGGGCTGCAACATGCCGGGCAAGGTGTTCGTGGGCCAGCGTCAGGATCCGTTTGCCGTCAACCTCGGCACCATCTTCGACCTGGTCAATGCACCGGTGGGCGTGATCACCGATCCGTCGCTGATTGGCGCACTGCCCAACACCATCGCCGACAAGAACGTCACCACCCTGGCACTGGAAGTGCACAAGAGCTGCCTGACCGCCGGCAGCGAAACCGTCATCGGTGGCTGGACCACCGCCAGCATGCGCCAGGCGCGTCTGCTGGATCCGTCGCCGAAGTCCGGCCACACGACCACGCCGAAGAACGGTGGCGCGTGGACGCAGGTTTCGCGCCTCGGCATGCCGCTGGTGAACGAGGTCGTCATCGGCTTGAAGGACAAGGACAAGTTCAATGGCTCCAAGCCGAAGAGCGATGCCCAGTTCGCCACCTACGTGACCAACCCGTCGCTGCCCAAGCTGCTGGAAATTGCACTGGCGCTGCCCAACACCGCGCCGACCAACTACCCCCGCATGGACCTGGTCACGACCTTCCTCACCGGCATCAAGGGTCTGAACCAGCCGGCTGGTGTGGTGGGCTCTGAAATGCTGCGTCTGAACACCGCGATTGCGCCGGTCTCGTTCGAGCAGCAGAACCGCCTGGGCGTGGTGGGCAACATCCTGGCCGGTGGTCAGGACAATGCCGGCTTCCCCAACGGCCGTCGCCCCAAGGATGACGTGGTCGACATCTCGCTCGTGGCGGTGATGGGTGGCCTGTGCGTGGCCAACGGCGACACGGACGCCCTGGGCTTCGGCGCCGCCTGCAAGCCGTCGGCTGTGCCACTGGGTGCCACGGCCTTCAAGCTGCATGACGCGGTGGACCAGGCGGTTGTGCCCCTGCTGCCGGGCTTCCCGTACCTCAACACCCCGCTGCCGGGCACCAAGTGAGGAATGACGCCATGAACCGCAACCTGACTCGTCTGCTGCTGGTGGCCAGCACCGCCATCCTGGCCGCCTGCGGTGGCAGCAATGACCACCCGGCGCCAGCAGCTGTCGACAACACCGTCGTGCCCGACACCGCCCTGGCCAGCACCGATGCCTACGCCAGCTTTGTCGGCAGTCTCCCGGTGGAGGACACGATCGAGCCGCGCTCGCTCGACAAGGTGAGCATGGCCCCGACCAGCGAAACCGCTGAGCCGACGCCGCTGCAGTAAGCGGCCCTGGGGGGGGCTGTCGGCGATGTGCCCATGTCGCCGCCGGCCCCTCTTTCCATTCGATTTCCCACACACCTGTGGAGCCCAGATGGCACACGGATCGCGTACCCGTAGACACGTTGTGAGCAGCGGCGTGGCCGCCGTGCTGCTGGGTTGTTCCGTGGCCACTTACGCCGCACTGGCCAAGCCCTACACACCCGCCGATGACGGCCAGGTGGTGGAGCGCTTGCCCGCACCGGTGATCGCCGGTGAAAGCCGCCAGGCCGAGCGCCGGCAACGCGCCGCGCTGCGGGCCGCACCCAGTGACCCAGCGCTGGCCCTGCAGGCCGCCTACCAGGCACTGGAGCGCATGCGCCTGTCGGGCGATGCCCGCGAGCTGGGCCAGGCCCGGCAGGTGCTGGCGCCTTGGTGGCGTGCGGCCCAGCTGCCGCCGGCCGTGCGGCTGGCGCGCGCCATCGTGCTGCAGGCCGGCCATGATTTCGAGGCGTCGCTTGCTGACCTCGACGCACTGAGCACCCCACAAGCCGCCGTGCCCCTGGCCCTGAGCGCCCAGGCCACACTCAGCCGGGCCTCGGTGCTGCAGGTGCAGGGGCGTTGGGCCGAGGCGCGCCGTGTTTGCGACACCTTGAATGGCCCGGCCTTCGCGTCGCTGGCCAGTCGCATCGCCCCCCAGGTGGCCATTTGCCTGACCGAGCTCGACAGCCTGCAGGGCCAGGCCCCGGCTGCGCAGCGTCGCTTTGAACAGATGGCCCGGGAGGCTGGCCCTTCGGCCACCTGGCTGAGCCTGGTGCGGGCCGAGCTGGCGCATCGCCAGCATGACCCTCGCGCCGGCGAGCTCTACAGGCAAGCGCTGGCTGGCCGCAGTGATGTCTACACGCTGGCGGCTTATGCCGACTGGTTGCTGGAGCAAAAGCGGCCCGAGCAGGTGGTTCAGCTGCTGGCCGATACACGGCAAGCGGATGCGCTGCGTCTGCGCCGCAGCATGGCCCTGCAGCGCATGAAGGACCCGCGGGCAGCGGCCGAGATCGCCGCGCTTGCAGACACCATGGACACCAACCTCGCACGAGGCGATCTGAGCCATGCGCGCGAAATGGCCCTGTTCACCCTGCACCTGCGGCCAGACCCGGCTGCGGCCCTGAGCTGGGCCCAACGCAACTGGGCCGTGCAACGCGAGCCCATCGACGCCTGGCTGCTGCTGCAAGCCGCCGAGGCGGCCGGGCAGACCGCGGCAGCGCAGCCGGTGGTGGACTTTGCCCAAGCCCAGGGCTGGCAGGACCCGCGCATCGAGGCTGCACGCCAGGCTCGACCGCCGACGAAGCTGTCTGCCTCGGCGCAACCTGTTCGCGGAGGGGCACAGCCATGAGCGCCGCCCAACACCTGGCGGTACGGCTGGCCTTGCTGGCTGGCCTGATGACCGCAGCCGCGTTGCCGGTGCAGGCCCACCAGGCCAGCACGGCCTACCTCGACATGAATTGGCAGGGCACGGAAGTCAACCAGCGCGTGGACGTGGCTCTGCGAGACCTCGACCGTGACCTGGTGCTGGACCGCAACGACGACGGCCAGCTCAGCTGGGGCGAGGTGCGCCAGGCCTGGCCGGAGATCGAAGCCCTGCTGACCCGCCATGTGCACTGGCAAGCCACAGGTGCCCGGTGTGAGCCCGTGGCAGCACCGCAGCCCCAGCTGGCAGCGCACGGTGATGGCCAGTATGTGGTGGTGCAGACCCGCTGGCGCTGTGACGCGCCGGTGCAGGCCATCCAGCTGCATTACGACCTCTTTAAGCAGACCGACCCCGACCACCGCGCCCTGTTGCAGGTCAACGGCACTGATGCGAGCAATCAGGCGCGGGCCATCACGCCAAGCGCGGAGGCGATCGAACTGGTCTCGGCGGCTGCAGGTTCAGGTGCCGCTGCATCGACCGGCGGCCTCTCATGGCCGGCGCTGGTCGACATGGTGGAGCAGGGCGTGCACCACATCCTCATCGGCACCGATCACATCCTGTTCCTGCTCGCCTTGCTGTTGCCGGCGGTGCTGAGCTGGCGCGCTGCAACGAGCCGTGTTGACGCCGGCAGCCCGCCAGATCGCCTGCGAACGGTGGCGGTGCGGGTGTTCAAGATCGTCAGCGCCTTCACGGTGGCTCATTCGGTGACCCTGGCGCTGGCCACGTTCAACATCGTCAGTCCACCCACCCGCCTGGTGGAGAGCGTCATTGCGCTGAGCATCATCGTTGCGGCCGTGTCCAACCTCTTCCGGCGCGGGCACGTGCCCGGCGTGGCCATGGCCTTCTGCTTCGGGTTGATGCACGGCTTCGGCTTTGCCAATGCGCTGGGCGAGCTGGCACTGCAGCAGGGCCAGCTCGCGGCCAACCTGCTGGCCTTCAATGTCGGTGTCGAGTCGGGTCAGCTGCTGATCGTGCTGGGGGTGATGCCGCTGCTGTGGCTGGTCCGGCGCCATGCCACCGCCAGCCGTTGGGTGCTGCAGGGCGGCTCGGTGGTCATCGCGGTGATGGGCGGCGTGTGGCTGGCCGAGCGCACCCTGGAAATCCAGATCCTGCCGGTGTGATACGAGCCATGCGCATGGAGCGCTGATCGATGACACCGGCGCACCGCGCTGGACGTCATCGGCGAGGTTGTTGAATCCAGATCGGGCCGCACTGCGTATCAACCGCTGAGAGTGATCCCACGTTCTCTTCGGTCGTCACCGCCCGAACCACCCCCGACCACGGCGTTGAACATGAACAAGTCGTCATTGATCGGTCCATGGCTTTCAATGGACCCGCTCGCCCCGCAGGACCACAAGCAAAAAGCCATCTGGAAGGAAGTTGGCGTTTACGAGCATGAGTTCGTGAAGCGATTTCAGGTGCTGTCGGCCCATCACATGGCCTTTCACCAGGGGTTGACGCTGGGCTGCCGAGCGGTGCCCGACATCTTCATTCGTGATCCCGAGAGCCCCTCAGGCAGCCAGCTCGGCGATCTGGCCAGTGGCGCGACCGAGGTGTATCAGCGCTTGAACCCGCTGCTGGCCATGAGCCATCAATTGTCGGCGGACATGCTGGAATGCATTTTGGCGGCCCGGATGCTTGCGATCCGCGCCAGGAATCTGAAGCGAATTTCCTGATGCCGGCTCTGGTGGGGCCAGGTATTCAATCTCATGGTTTCTTGAAGAAATTTCCGTGCACGATACGCTCGACATCACCGATCTGAAAAAAGACATTGAGCTCATGAACAATGTCGAACGGGTGTACGCGGATTGGCTGTGCGGCCGGTGGGCGCCGCAAACCGGGCGGTTCTTCATCGCGGGGGCGTCGGCGATGTTCTGCTCCTGGGTAATGGCCCTCGCACATCATCTGGTCAATGAATCCTTCAGTTGGTCATTGACGTTTTCCATATCGATCCTGTTTGCCATCTTCAATGGCTTGCTGGCCATCGAATTGAACAGCGGGCCGGTCACCCATCTCGACAAGATTGAGTATTTGCTGCGAAATTATCAGCCGGCCACCAAGAAACAAAGATCGGCCCATTGGCGCAGTGGGGAGAATGGTCGCTTTGATATTCATATTCTTGGCGCCTGGATCATTGCTGAAAAGCGGCGGATGAATGAGATGTTGGCCCTGCGCCTGGCTGAAAATGTCCCGACCAGGAGCGGCCGGTTCTGAGTTTCTTCAGCTGGCCTCCGGCCGCGCGGCCCGGGCGACCCGGGTGGCACCCGCATCTGCGCCGCGGCGTTTCACGCCAGACCTCAAGGGCGTGGTGCTCTCACGTACATTGAGCGTCAGACGCCAACTGCCGGGCCCGCGCTCACATGCACATCGCCATCCTCACCTTCCAGGGCTTCAACGAGCTCGATTCCCTCATCGCCCTGGGCGTGCTGAACCGGGTCAAGAAGCCAGGCTGGCGCGTCACGCTGTGTTGCCCGGAAGCGGAGGTGACCTCGATGAACGGGGTCACCATCAAGGCGCAGTCAGCGCTTGAAGACGCGGCGACAGCCGATGCCGTGATCGTTGGCAGCGGCATCAAGACGCGGGAGGTGGTTGAGACGCCGGCGCTGCTGTCGCGCGTCCGCCTGAACCCCGCCAGGCAACTCATCGCGGCGCAGTGCTCCGGCACCTTGATCCTGGCCAAGCTCGGCCTGGTCGAGGGTGTGCCGGCCTGCACCGACCTGACCACCAAGCCCTGGGTGCAGGAAGCCGGGGTGGAGGTGTTGAATCAGCCGTTTTTTGCCAAGGGCAACGTGGCCACGGCTGGTGGCTGCCTGGCCTCGCCCTACCTCGCGGCCTGGATCATCGCGCGCACCGAAGGGGTGACGGCCGCCTCTGATGCGCTGCACTACATGGCACCGGTGGGCGAGAAGGAAGCCTACGTCGCGAACGCCATGAAGCACATCGCGCCCTACCTGCCGGCTTGATGCCCGGCCACCCGCATTTCCAAGGTCACAGCCATGAGTGAACGGCCCCTGCAAACCTACCGCGGTCGCTGCCATTGCGGCGCTGTCCGGTTCGAGATCGAAACCAGTTTTCCGGAGCTCACCATGTGTGACTGCTCCATCTGCCGCATGAAGAATGCGCTGATGGTCAAGGTGCACGAAAGCAGCTTCAAGCTGCTGGCGGGCGCCGATGCGCTCACCGAGTACCAATTCCACTCCCACACCGCCAGACACTTCTTCTGCAAGGTCTGCGGCATCTACCCTTTCCACCGCAAGCGCGTCACGCCAGACAACTTCGGCATCAACGTGCACTGCCTCGAAGGCTTCAGCCCGGATGGCATTCCCGTGCGCCAGGCGGTGGGCGCCGCCATGACGTGAGCCCTTGCGGGTCATGCCCGGCATCACTGGTCAACGTTCAAGTCAAACATGTCGCCAACAACAGGCTGAACCATGCACTTCGTATCGATCACCCGGCTGAGACTTCGCTCGTGGCGCTTCCTGCCCGCCTTCATGGTTCAAGCGGTGCGAACCAACATGCAGGCGCAGCGGGCGGAAGGGAATTTGTCGGTGGCCGTGCTGCCTGATGCGAAGCACACCTACTGGACCCGCACGGTGTGGGTGGATGAAGCCGCGATGCGCAGGTACATCGTGGCTGGCGCCCACGGCAAGGCCATGCGCAGCCTGATGCACTGGTGCGACGAGGCTTCGGTGGTGCACTGGGAGCAGGCCGATGCACAGCCGCCTTCGTGGCAGGAAGCCTACGACCGCATGGTGTCGGCCGGCCGCAAGTCCAAGGTCCACCATCCCTCCGAGGCGCATCTCAGGTTCGAGATTGCCCGGCCCGCCAAGCTCGACACACGCTGACGTCGAGCGCACGTTTTTTGCCGGTTCGCCGGCCCTATCTGCATCCCTGAATCACCATGCGCTTTGAAGGCATCCTCACGTCATGGAACGATGATCGCGGCTTTGGCCGCATCGAATCCAGCCAGGGCGGTGAGCCCATCTTTGTGCATGTGTCTGCGTGGCCTCGGGGCGGCCCGCGGCCGGTGCTGCATCAGGCCGTGAGTTTTGAGGTTGAGGTGGGACCCAAAGGCAAACGGGCACGCAAGGTCCAGCTGACCCAGGCGCGACGCATGCCAGGGCCACGGCGGCAGGCGCGCGCGGGTGCCAGGGGCAGTGCTGCGCCGTGGGGCACGGCTACCTTGGCGGTGATTCCGGCCTTCCTTCTGCTGTATCTCGCGCTGGCCTTCTTCTGGAAACTGCCGCGCGAGGTAGCGGGCGTTTATCTGGGCTTGAGTGTGGTGGCGTTCCTGGCCTATGCGTTTGACAAGTCGGCCGCCGCCAGGGGCCGCTGGCGCATCTCGGAGCACAAGCTGCATATGCTGGCGCTGGCAGGGGGCTGGCCGGGGGCCTTGCTGGCCCAGCAGTTCCTGCGGCACAAGTCTGCGAAACAATCGTTCCGGCAGGTCTTCTGGGGCACGGTGTTCCTGAATATCGTGGGCCTGGTGCTGCTGGCGCGCCACATGGCGCATTTGCCGACCATGCTTTGAGCCACACCTTCCCAAGGAAACACCATGTCCGACGACCGCATGATGGCCACCTCCCGAATCCTGCCGTTTCCGCCCGAGGCGGTTTACCGCGCGTTTGAAACGCCCGAGCTGCTGGCCGCCTGGTGGGGACCGGACGGCTTCACCAACGCCTTCAAGGTGTTCGAGTTCAAGGTGGGTGGGCGCTGGATCTTCGACATGCGCGCCCCCAATGGCCAGACCTTCGCGAACAACAATGTGTTCGTCGATCTACAGCCGGGCAAGGCCGTGGTGATCCGGCATGCCGGCTTGCCGTACTTCACGCTCACCGTACGGCTGGCTCCGGTGGCCGTGGAGGGCGCCGCGACGGTGGCCACGCTGCTGACCTGGGAGCAGTTGCTGGACGACAGCGCCACGGCCCAGGCCGTGCGCCACATCGTGCTGCCTGCCAACGAGCAGAACCTGGACCGGCTGACCCGCGTGCTGCAGGCCGCCGCCGGCCCTGACGCCGCCTGAGTGAAAGCCGTACCGCCATGACCCACCGAACCGCTTCCTGCAGCTGTGGCCAGCTTCAGGCCCATGTGAGCACCGAGCCGATCCGCGTGGCCGTGTGCCACTGCCTGGCCTGCCAGCGCCGAACCGGCAGCGTGTTTGGCGCCCAGGCCAGGTTCAGCGCGCACGCCGTGACCATGACGGGCACCAGCCATCAATACCTGCGTGTGGGCGACGAAGGCACGCGCATGGTGTTTCACTTCTGCCCCGACTGCGGCGCCACGGTGCACTTCGCGGCGGAAGGCTCGCCTGAGTCGGTGGTCATTCCGGTGGGTGCGTTCGCTGATCCGGCGTTCCCTGGCCCGACGTTCTCGGTCTACGAGGAACGCATGCACGGCTGGGTGCACATGCCCGTCGACATCGATCACATGGATTGAAGGGCGTGGTGCTGACCCCGGATGGCATCGTTGGATGAGGGGGTGAGGGCACAGGGTGCTTGGCGGCGCAGGGTGGCACTGTCATCATCCGAGAGTGCGGGCTTGGCGCCAGACCCGTGCACTTCCGCCAGCCCGCGGGCTGGATGCGGCGCCCGATTTCTGAAGCTGAAGGAAATGCCCATGCACCGTCTTCTCGTGGCCGCAGGTTTGCTGGCTGTCTTTGCCGGGGCCCAAGCGGCCGAGGTCAGCACCAAGTTGTATGTCGCTGAAGCCTCGGGCACCGGTGCCGCCATTGGCACCGTGCGCATCGCCGAAACGCCTTACGGTCTGGCGTTCTATCCGACCCTGTCGGGCTTGACGCCTGGTCTGCATGGCTTCCACGTCCATGAAAACCCGTCCTGTGCACCTGCGCAGCGCGATGGCGCACCAGTCGCCGCACTGGCCGCCGGTGGTCACCTCGACCCCGCCGGCACCAAGCGCCACGGTGAGCCCTGGGGCGACGGCCATCTGGGCGATTTGCCCGCGCTGTTCGTGGCGGCCGACGGCACCGCCAGCAACCCGGTGCTGTCGCCCCGGCTGAAGCTGTCGGATGTCCGTCAGCGGTCGATCATGGTGCACGTCGGCGGCGACAACCACGCCGATCACCCGGCCATGCTGGGCGGTGGCGGCGGCCGGATGGCTTGCGGCGTGATCGACTGATCTGCGGCCGCAGGCGCTCAAGCCATCAGGGCTTGAGCGTCAGCTCGTCGTGAAGGGCATGCACGCCCTCCGCGTTGCGGGCCACCATCAGTGCCTCGTCGATCTGCGCCTGGGTGTTCAGCACCCCGTTCATGCGCACATCGCCGTTGGTGGTTTCCACGGTGATGTTGAAGCCCTGAAGCCGTTCGTTGCGCTGCAGCGCCGTCTTCACGTGCTCGGTCACATCGATGTCCGACACATTGGCAGCCGGCACGGAAGCCATCGGCCCGGCTGCGGCCACGATGGCCTCGGCCGGCTTGCTGCAGCCGGCCAACAGCAACGCTGCGTAGAGGGTGGTGGCCAAGGTCGTGGCAAAACGAAGCGATGCGGTGCGTGTGGGCATGTTGGGCTTTCAGAGGTTGTGGGCATGGCGCGCCCTGGTGGCGCTTGGCCGCACCATCGTCTGATTGGCCGGGCGCGTCGGTGCGACGCCGAACACCGCCTCCGTGTTTGCGCTGCTTCCCTCAGGGCCCGTGCGCGCCAGAATAGGGCCCGACCAGCCGGAGCACCTACCCATGCAGATCACCGTGAGCACCTTTGTCGCCGCCCCTGTTGCAGAGGCCTGGCGCGCCTACACCACGCCTGAGGACATCAAGGCCTGGAACACGGCTTCGCCGGATTGGCACACCACGGCCGCCACGGTTGACCTGCGCGTGGGCGGCCAGTTCTCATCGCGCATGGAGGCGAAGGACGGCTCCTTCGGCTTTGATTTCGCGGGCGAGTACACGCACATCGTGCCCCTGCAAAGCCTGGCTTACCGCTTCGGTGACCGGACGGGCGAGGTGACGTTCACGCCGGCCCCGGGTGGTGTCAATGTGGCTGTCACTTTCGAGAGCGAGCCGACCCACTCCGAAGAGCAGCAACGCACCGGCTGGCAGGCCATCCTCGACAACTTCGCGCGGCACGTGGTGGCCCTGCACGCCGGCTGAGCAGATCGTTTCGCCAGCCCACAACCGCCCCTTCAATCCAGGAGAACGCCATGAAACGAGTCACCGGCATCGGCGGCATCTTCTTCACTGCCAGAGACCCCGTGGCCCTGCGCGCCTGGTACCAGCGCCACCTGGGCATCGACGTGCAGGCCTGGGGCGGCGCGGCGTTCGAGTGGGTGGACAGCGCCGGTGAGCCCACCCGCGGTGGCACCGTCTGGTCCATTGGTGATGTGCGAGCAGCGCCTTTTGCCCCCAGCGCCGCCTCGTTCATGGTGAATTACCGGGTCGATGACCTGACCGCGCTGTTGCAAGCCCTGCGCGACGAGGGCTGCCAGGTGCTGGAAGCGACCGAGGCCGGCGAGCACGGCCAGTTCGGCTGGGTGATGGACCCGGAAGGCAACAAGGTGGAGCTTTGGCAACCACCTGCGGGCGCATGAGCCCCACCAGCGCAGCCGCTGACGTGGTGGTGATGCCGCTGCGCCTGCAAGCCAGCGCCATCGCAGCGTTTGCCGAGGCCTTCCGGGCCGAGTGGCCCGCCTGGTACGGCCCCGGTGGCCCGGGTGATGCCGACGCTGATCTGCACGCCTTTGCGAATGCCGACGGCGCCTTGCCGGTGGGCGTGATGGCACAAGGCCCGACCGGTCAGCCCGTGGGTGTGGCCGCCTTGAAGGCCATGTCGATACCCAGCCACGCGCACCTCACGCCATGGGCCTCTGCCGGCTGGGTTTCACCGGCTTGCCGCGGGCAAGGGGTGGGTGCTTTGTTGCTGGGCGCGTTGATGGAGGAAGCACGGCGACTGGGGCATGCGCAGGTGTATTGCGCCACGGCCACATCGGCCTCCTTGCTGGCGCGCCAGGGCTGGCAATGCATCGACGCCACCGTGCATGACGGGCATGAGCTTCAGGTCTTCAGCAAGGCGACGGACTGCTGAGTGAGCCGTCGCTGGGTTATCTTCAGCCGCCCACCCACGCCACGCCAATCCCAACTTGATGAAGCACCTCAACTACCTTGGCTCTGCCGTCTTGCTGGCACTGACGGTGTTTCTCGCCGTGATCCTGCTGCTGCCTGCACTGGGTGTGGCCATCAACTGGACACCCAAGACCACCCCGCACCGTTTGCTGGCCAATCCGTTCATCGGCTGGTGCCTGGTGGTGGCACTGGTGGGTGGCCTGGCGCTGATTCGCGCCGGCACGCTGTTTCAGCAATGCGTCTCGGCCCTCGTGCTGGTCGGGCTGATCTTTGGGCTGGCTTTGGCCACCGGCCTGTTCTGGGACGCCTGGCTGTCGCCCATGCTCGTGCTTGCGGCCTTGCCGGTGCAACGTGCCGCAACCGACGTGTTGAAGTCTCTGGTGCGCTGAGCGACCAACGCGTCATGCCGCACTTCATCAGCCTGCCCAACGAGATGTACCTGCTCTACGCGCTCATCCTCGCGTGCGAGATCGGCTTCTGGGTCGTCTTGCTGCTGGCTCTGGTGTGCCGGTATCTGCTCCGCCGTGAGCGGGCCAGCCGGGCCTTGTTGCTGGCACTGCCACTCGTCGACGTGCTGCTGCTGGTGTTCACCGCCGTTGACCTGCACCATGGCGCCACACCCACCTTTGCGCATGGGTTGGCTGCGGCTTACGTGGGCTTCACCATGGCGTTCGGGGCCTTGGCCGTTGGTTGGGCCGATGCCCACTTCGCACATCGCTTCGCGGGTGGCCCACCACCGCCAAAGCCGCCGTCACGCGGCTGGCCGGCCATTCGCTATGAGCTCCATCTCTGGGTGCGCTGCGTGGTTGCCTGCCTCATCACCATGTGTCTGGTTGAAGTGCTGCTGCAGGTGGTGGCCACGCCTGAGGCCAGCGAGCCGCTGCAAGCCTGGCACAAGCACGCCTTCGGCTGCATCGTCATCTGGTTCTTCTTCGGCCCGGTCTGGGCCTTGGCCACCGCGTGGCGCAAGGCCGGCTGATGCCTGGCCCGGCTCCGCAGGTTTTACAGTGACGCCATGAGTGCATTTTTCTACCGCCCGGCAACGCCCGCCGACATTGCCGAGTGCGTGCGCATTCGCGGCTTGACCCGCGAAAACGCCGTCTCCGAAGAGCGCTTGCGCAGCCTGGGCATCACCGTCGCGTCGTGGTCGGCTGATGTTGAATCCGGGCGTCTGCCCGGTTTCATCTGCGAAGCAGCAGGGCAGATGGCCGGCTACTGCTTCGGTGACAAGCGCACCGGTGAAGTGGTGGTGCTGGCGATGCTGCCAGCGTTTGAGGGCAGCGGGGCAGGGCGCAACTTGCTGAACCTGGTGGTGGGGCAATTGCGCGGGTTTGGCCACCAGCGCCTGTTCCTGGGCTGCTCGGCCGACCCTGGCTGCCGCTCACACGGGTTCTACCGCCACCTGGGCTGGCGCAGCACGGGCAGCGTGGATCACTTCGGCGACGAGCTGCTGGAACTGCTGCCTGGTTGACAGCATGCCCTCCACTGCCAACAACCCAGACGTGCCCGACGCCATCACCTGCCGGCGCGCCCTTCCCGAGGACTACCCAGCGCTGGGCCGCATGCTGGAGCTGTACCAGTACGAGCTATCCGACATCTGGGACCAAGACCTCAGCCCACAGGGCGAGTACGGCTACGACCTGACCGAGCACGCGCGCGGTGAGCGCTTCTTCGCGCACGTTGCCCTGGTGGCCGGCCGCTACGCTGGTTTCGCACTGGTGGGCCCGGCCGTGGTCACACAAGCCGAGGGCCAGTGGATGGAGCAGTTCTTCGTGATGAAGAAGTACCGCCGTACCGGAGTGGGCACCGCGCTGGCACAACACACGCTGCGTGGCCACCCCGGGCCGTGGGAAGTGGGCCAGATCCCGGACAACCTGGCGGCCAGTGCGTTCTGGCGGCCGGTCATCGGCGGTCTTACCTCAGGGCAGTTCGAGGAAGTGCAGGTGACGGAGGGGTGGTGGCAAGGGCGGGTGCAGCGGTTCAGCGTCGCCTAGCTGCATGGCTGCATTCGGCTCAGCCGGCCCGGGCACGTTCCCGGGTGTCTGAGGGTCGCTCGCCGAAGTGGCGCCGGTAATCGGCCGTGAACTGGCTCAGGCTCCAGAAGCCGTGCTGCGCGGCGGCGTCTTGCACCTGCGTCACCCGGCCTTCGCGTAGCAGGCGTTGCACGGCATTCAGCCGCATGCAGCGCAGGTAGACGGCGGGGCTCTCGCCCACCACGTCCTCGAAGGCGTATTGCAGCGTGCGGCGGCTCACATGGAAGCGTTCGCACAGCTCGGGCACGGTCGGCACAGCATCGGGCTGCGATTGCAGATCGGCCATCACGGCGCGCACCAGGTCGCGTCGGCGGGCCGCACTTGGGCGGTCGGTGGCTTCATCAGCTCGGCCCTGGGCCTCCCCCAACGCCGCCAGCACCATGTCGAACACCGCTTGCTGCACATGCTGGCGCGCCTGCGGGTGTTGGCTGCCTGCAGCTGCCTCCATCGGGCTGCTCAGCACCTGGCCCAGGCCCTCGCGCAGCCGGGCGAGCGTGGCTGCTGAGCAGTGCAGCCAGCCGGCCTGGCGCAGGTCGCCGGTGTGCAGGGCTTGGCCGACGCGGCTGGCGTGCGTACGCAGGGCGTCGAGCCGGGTCACCACGCCGAAGATCCGGTGCCCGGCGGGCGTGCCCAGCTCGAACTCGTCGGGGTGGGCACACACCATCATGCCGTCATCGGCGGCTGCCTGGCCATCGATGCGGCTGCCGTCACGGGCCAGCGTGATGCCGACCCAGAGCGTACCCTCCGGGATGCGGCAACGCTGGCGCAGGGCCTGGCTGGTGCGCTCTTCAAACACCTGCAGGTCGTCCAGCCAGAGCTCCTGCAACTCGCCCTGAAAACGCCCGCGGCTGAGCTGGTCGTATTGCTGTTGCCAGCCGCTGAGGTTGTTGGCGTGCTGCCAGAGGTCGTCCACGCGGGCCACGCGCAAGCCGCCCGCCGCCGATTCGGCAGGCGCTGCGGCGAAACCGGTGCATGCATGCACCAAGGCGGGTTGTGCGGCCATGTGGATGGAGCGTGAGGTTTGCCAAATCGCGATAACGCCGCAGCTTGCATCACATCTACGCTCAGGGCATGCGGTTCAACCCGCTGTTTGCAAGCATCGCGCCAGGGGCAGGCCCACGCGACACAACAAGGAGGAATCCGGGCATGAGCAACTCTTCATCACACGGGCTGGCCAAGAGCCTGAGCACCTTCCAGCTCTGGGGCATTGCCGTCGGGCTGGTGATCTCTGGCGAGTATTTCGGCTGGAGCTACGGCTGGGCCTCGGCCGGCACGCTGGGCTTTCTGATCACCGCCGGTTTCGTGGCGCTGATGTACGGCACCTTCATCTTCAGCTTCACCGAACTCACCACCTCCATCCCGCATGCAGGGGGCCCGTTCGAATACAGCCGCCGCGCCTTCGGCCCCACCGGCGGCTACATCGCCGGCTTCGCCACGCTGGTGGAATTCGTGTTTGCGCCGCCCGCCATTGCGCTGGCCATCGGCGCTTACCTGAACGTGCAGTTCCCGGCACTTGATCCGAAGGTGGCCGCCGTGGGCGCCTACCTCGTGTTCATGACGCTCAATATCGTCGGTGTGCAGATCGCGGCCACGTTCGAGCTGGTGGTCACGCTCGTGGCCATCATCGAGTTGCTGGTGTTCATGGGCGTGGTGGCGCCGGGCTTCTCGGTGGCCAATCTGGTGAAGGGCGGCTGGTCGGGCCAGGACACGTTCAGTGCGGCCTCCATTCCTGGCATGTTCGCCGCCATCCCGTTTGCCATCTGGTTCTTCCTGGCGATTGAGGGCGTGGCCATGGCCGCCGAGGAAGCCAAGGACCCGAAGCGCTCCATCCCCATCGCCTACATCGCCGGCATCCTGACGCTGCTGGCGCTGGCGCTGGGCGTGATGGTGTTTGCCGGTGGTGCTGGTGACTGGACCAAGCTCGCCAACATCAACGACCCGCTGCCGCAAGCCATGAAGCTGATCGTCGGCGAGAACAGCGGCTGGCTGCACATGCTGGTGTGGCTCGGCCTGTTTGGCCTGGTGGCGTCCTTCCACGGCATCATCCTGGGCTACTCGCGCCAGATCTTTGCGCTGTCGCGGGCCGGCTTCCTGCCTGCGGTGCTGGGCACCGTGCACCCCACGCGCCGCACGCCGCACCTGGCCATTCTGGCCGGTGGCGCGGTGGGCATTGCCGCCATCTTCAGCGATGAGCTGTTCACCTTCAACGGGCAAACGCTCACCGCCAATATCGTGACCATGTCGGTGTTCGGTGCCATCGTCATGTACATCATGAGCATGGCCAGCCTGTTCAAGCTGCGCCGCACCGAGCCCGGCCTCGAGCGCAGCTTCCGCGCGCCGCTGTTCCCGTGGTCACCCGGCTTTGCGCTGGTGGGCGCGGTGGTCTGCCTCATCACGATGGTCTACTACAACCCGCTGATCGCCGGGGTGTTCACGGGCCTGATGGCCGTGGGCTACCTCTACTTCCTGAGCACGGCCAAGCGCCGCAGCGGCTTGCTGACCGCCGCTTGACGCCGGGCCACCCGCAACAAGGCTGAGCACGCATGAGTTCTTTCGTCCACACCGTGGCGGGGCAGGTGTACCGTTTCGATGACCTGCGCACGCTGATGGCCCAGGCCAGCCCCGAGCGCAGTGGCGATCTGCTCGCCGGCGTGGCGGCAGACTCAGCGGCTGAGCGAGTGGCGGCGCAGATGGCCCTGGCCGATCTGCCGCTGCGCACCTTCCTCAGCCAGAGCGTGGTGCCGTACGAGGACGACGAGGTCACGCGTCTCATCATCGACACCCACGACGCCGCCGCCTTCGCACCGGTGGCCCACCTCACCGTGGGTGGCCTGCGTGAATGGCTGCTGGGCGACGACGCCGATGAGGCGGCGCTGGCCGCACTGGCCCCCGGGCTGACGCCCGAGATGGTGGCGGCGGTCGGCAAGATCTCGCGCAACCAGGACCTGATCGCCGTGGCCCGCAAGTGCCGCGTGGTCACCCGCTTTCGCAACACCATCGGGCTGGCCGGGCGGCTCTCGACCCGGCTGCAGCCCAACCATCCCACCGACGACAGTGCCGGCATCGCCGCCAGCCTGCTCGACGGCCTGCTTTACGGCAGCGGCGACGCGGTGATCGGCATCAACCCCGCCACCGACAACGTGCCGCAGGTCATCCAGTTGCTGCAGATGATGGATGCGGTGATCCAGCGTTACGGCATCCCGACGCAGAGCTGCGTGCTCACCCACGTCACCAACACCATCCAGGCGATCGAGCGTGGTGCGCCGGTGGACCTGGTGTTCCAGTCCATCGCCGGCACCGAGGCAGCCAACCGTGGCTTCGGCATCGATCTGGCGGTGCTGGCCGAGGGGCAGGCCGCAGCGCTGTCATTGCAACGCGGCGCGGTGTTCGACGACACCGGCAAACGGGGCGAGCACGTGATGTATTTCGAGACCGGGCAGGGCAGTGCGCTGTCGGCCGGTGGCCACCACGGCTGTGACCAGCAAACCCTGGAGGCGCGGGCCTATGCGGTGGCGCGGCGCTTCAAGCCGCTGCTGGTGAACACCGTGGTCGGTTTCATCGGCCCCGAGTATCTGTACGACGGCAAACAGATCATCCGCGCCGGCCTGGAAGATCACTTCTGCGGCAAGCTGCTGGGCCTGCCCATGGGCTGCGACATCTGCTACACCAACCACGCGCAGGCCGACCAGAACGACATGGACGTGCTGCTCACCGTGCTGGGCGTGGCGGGCTGCAGCTTCATCATGGGCATTCCGGGCTCGGACGATGTGATGCTGAACTACCAGACCACGTCGTTCCACGACGCGCTCTACGCCCGCCGCGTGCTGGGCCTGCAACCGGCGCCCGAGTTTTTGCGCTGGCTGGAGCAGGTGGGCGTGTTCGAGCCCGGCGCCTTGGCCCGCCTGGCCGCACACATGCCACCGCAATTCGCGCGCCTGCTGCCATGAGCGATCAACACCGCCCCACCGTCACGCCCAACCCCTGGTCGGTGCTGCGCGCGCACACGCCGGCACGCATCGGCCTGGGCCGCGCGGGTGTCAGCCTGCCCACGGCGCAGATGCTGGAATTTCAGCTGGCCCATGCCCAGGCGCGTGATGCCGTGCACATGCCACTCGACACGGTTGTTTTGACGGAGGCGCTGCAGGCGCAGGGCCACAGCACGCTGGCCCTGCACAGCGCTGCGGCTGACCGCGCCACCTACCTGCAGCGCCCCGATCTGGGCCGCCGGCTCGACAAGCCCTCGCGCGAGTTGTTGCTGGGCCAGGCTTCATGCGTTGCGACCGAGGCCGGGCAGGGTGATGCCACCGCACCGGGCTGGCGCCACGACATTGCTTTCGTGGTGGTCGACGGCCTGTCTGCGCTGGCCGTGCAACGCCACGCCGCACCGGTGCTGCAGGCCGTGATGGCGCGGCTGGCCCAGTCGCCAGCGCCCTGGCGGGTGGCGCCGGTGTCCATCGTGCGGCAGGGCCGTGTGGCGGTGGGCGACGATGTGGGCGGCCTGCTGGGCGCCAGCATCGTGGTGGTGCTCATCGGCGAGCGGCCGGGCTTGAGTTCGCCCGACAGCCTCGGCATCTATCTCACCTGGGCGCCGCAGCCCGGCCGCAGTGATGCGGAGCGCAATTGCATCTCCAACGTGCGGCCCGAGGGGCTGGGCTTCGAGGCTGCCGCGCACCGTCTGGGTTTCCTGCTTGACGAGGCCAGGGCCCGGCGCTTGACCGGCGTGGCCCTGAAGGACGAAAGCACGCCGTGGGGTGATGAGGCCAGGCTGACGGGCACTGCGCCGACCTTTGCGCTGACCGGGCCGGATCGCTAGCGCGGGTTGCTGTTGAACTGGGAGAGGCACAACCGAGGTGGCAAAAGGCTGTGGCAAAAGGTTGTGGCCAAAGGATCTGGCCAACTGATTTGGCCAAAGGATGTGCCCAACAGACATGGGCAGAATCAAGGCCCTCTGACGCCCCCTGGCCCGCGCCTTCGTTCATGCCCGCCTGCTCCCCTGTTTCCCGTTCGCGCCTTGGCGCTTGGCTGTTTGCCGCCGCAGCTTCATTCGCAGTTTCATCCGCTGCTGCCGCCACACCCGCGCCTGCAGCCCCGGTGCCTTTCACGCTTGAAGGCACCGAGGTGGTGGCCACACCGGCGCCGCGCCTCAAGCGCGACTACGAGATCTACGTCAGCCTGCCCGCCGACTACGCCACCTCCACCCAGCGGTACCCGGTGGTGTACGTGACGGACGCGCCCTACGCCTTCCCCTTGATGCGCGCGATTGCCGGCCGGGTGGATCGCCACGGCGTCGGGCTGGAGGCCTTCATCATGGTGGGGCTGAGTTATGCCAAGGGCGAGAGCGGTGTGGTCAGCCGCAACCGCGACTACACGCCGACCGAGCGCTTGTCAGAACGTCGTCCTGGCGACGGCGTGTACGGCCAGAGCGCTGCCTACCTCGACTTTCTGGCGCAAGACGTGCTGCCGCTGGTAGACCGCCGCTACCGCACCGACCCCGCCCGCCGCGTCTTCGTGGGCCATTCCTACGGCGGCCTGCTGGGTGTGCAGGCGATGCTGGACAGACCCGGTCTGTTCAGCCATTTCATTCTGGGCAGCCCGTCGCTGTGGTTCGATGACGAACACCCCGTCAAGGCCTTGCGCCAGCGCAAGTCGGGCCAGCCGCCGATGACCGCCAAGGTGCGGTTCTACGTGGGCGCCCTGGAGCAGCCTAGCCGCGCGCATCCCGACAACGAAGACATGGTGGGACAGACGAACCGTTACGTGGCCGCGCTGCGCAGGCAGCAGCCATCCGGGCTGGACGTGAAGGCCACGGTGCTGGACGGCGAAGACCACGCCACGGTCTTCCCGCGGCTCATCACCCAGGGGCTGGTGTGGGCCTTGCCCCGCCGCAAGTGAAGGCGCCGACCTTGGGGTTGTCAGCCTGTTGGCGAGCATCGCAATAATGCGGTGCGAATGACTGGAGGCAAGCATGGTTCCCGAGATGTCCAGGCCGCTTGATCCGGCCGCCGTTTATGTGTTGCTGGGGGCAAACGGTGCGGCTGTGCCGGTGCCCGGAGGCGAGGCTTTCTGGGGCCAGTCCGATGCCGCGCTCGACGCTGCCGGCCGGAGCTGGATGGTGTCGGAATACGCCTTCAGCGCCGATTGGCCCAACTGGGAAATGCACCCCCAGGCCGACGAGTTCGTCTACCTGCTCGAAGGGGACGTGACCCTGCACCTGGAGCTGCCCGAAGGCTTGCACCTGCAGCGGGTGACCGGCCGCGGCGCCGTGCTCATTCCGAAGGGCGTGTGGCACACCGCCAAGGCCAGCACACCGTGCCGCATGCTGCACATCACCCTGGGCAACGGCACGCAGTCGCGGCCGGCGTGACCTCGAATCAACAACCTCCAGCACCTGGCCATTTTTTGAAGGCAAACCCATGAACGCACGCTTGCACCACGGGCTCGCCCGGACCCTGTTTGCTGCTTGTTTGGCCGCTTCGTCGGCCTCTGGCCGGGCTGCCGATGTGGTGCCCAGAGCTGGCACCGAGCAGACTCTGACGCTGGCCTTCCAGGCGCAGGCCACCGTGCCGTCGTCCACGCTCAACATCCAGTTCGTTGGCTACCGCGACAGCCGCTGCCCGGCCGATGTGCAATGCGCCTGGGCTGGCGAAGCGCAGGCGTTTTTCTGGGTCACCGGCGGCTCGCTGCAGCCGCAGGTGGTGGTGTTGCCCTGGAGCGGCTCTACGCCCGCGCGCAGCGGTGTTCAGGTAGGTGCTTATGGCTTTCAGCTCATGACGCTGGAGCCGCGCCCCCTGCAGGCCGGCCGTGTCTCGCCGTCTGATTACAAGGCGACGCTGACCGTGCGCCTGGGCCAGGCGGGCGGTGCGCGCAACCCGCAGTGAGCCTGGATGCACGCGCTTGAATTCATCGCCGCCGATGTCGACGTTCACCGGGAACCTCTGGTCGAGCTGAACGTGGCCTACCTCACCTGGGTGTTTGAGGAGCTGGCGGCGCTCTTGGGCGTGAGCGTGCACACGCTCATCGGCCAGTCGGTGGAGGCGCATGTGCGTGCGGGCATCAACGAGCTGTGTGGCTGCAAGCCGCCCGCTGGCCGCTTCTACCTGCTGCGTGTGCGGAGTGCATCTGCAGGCGCATCCGATGAATCACCCGACTGGCTCTGGGCCGGCATGGGCGGCCTGCGCGACCTGGGCAAGCTGAGCCAAGGCGTCGCCGAAATCAAGCGCGTCTACATCCGCCCGGCGTTTCGCGGCCAGGCGCTGGCCAGCCAGCTGATGCAGCGCTTGCTGGCTGATGCCTCAATGCTTGGCTACCAACGGGTGTGCCTGGATTCCGCGCAGTTCATGCAAGGCGCCCATCGCCTGTATGAGCGGCATGGCTTTGTCGATGCTGCGGCCTACCCGGGCACCGAGGTGCCGGCCGAGCTGCATCCGCACTGGCGCTTCATGGCTCGCTCGCTGGGCGCTGGTGCCCCATCGCTTGATCCGGCGGCCAGCGCATGAACGTCTTGTTCCTGTGCAGCATGAACCGCTGGCGCAGCCCGACGGCCGAGGAGGTGTTTGCTGCCCATCCGGGCATCGTGTGTGCATCGGCGGGCTTGAACCGTGGCGCGGAGAACCCGTGCACGCCCGAACTGGTCGAGTGGGCCGATCTGATCTTCGTGATGGAGCGCCAGCACAAGGCCAAGCTGTCCGATACGTTTCGCCAGCACCTTCGTGATCAGCGCGTGATCTGCCTCAACATCCCTGACAACTACCGGTTCATGGACCAGGCGCTCGTCAAGCTGCTGCACGCCAAGGTCGACCAGCATTTGCCGGCGGCATGAAGGCGTGAATGGCAGCGCCATGGCTTGTCACCGCAACTGAAAACCACTCCGACCCATGCTTCACCACCTGTCCTTCGCCGTGGCCGACCTGCAGCGCAGCGCCGCCTTTTTTGACGCGTTGCTGGGCGCCTTGGGCTTTCGCCGTGTATTTGAAGACAGCACCGCGATTGGCTACGGCGTGGAAGACGGCAAGGACAAGTTCTGCATCAAGTGGCGGCCTGAGGCCGTGGCGCCCGGCCCGGGTTTTCATCTGGCCTTTGCTGCGCCTGATCGTGGCGCGGTGGACGCCGCACATGCGGCTGCGCTGGCGGCCGGTGGCCAGTGCAACGGCCCACCCGGGCCACGGCCGCATTACGGCGCGCACTACTATGCCGCTTTCCTCATCGACCCGGACGGACACCATGTGGAGGTGGTCATCAATGCGCCGATCTGAATGGCTGCGCGTGTCGGGCAACGCACGCATTCTTGCGGCCTGGATGGCCTGCGCCTGCATCGCTGCCGTCCCGGCGCAGGCCGCAGAGCGCGGCGATGCGCTGGAGCCTGCGCTCTGGGGCAGTACGGCAAGCGATCTTCATCAACGGTTTCCCGACCTGAGGGTGCAGCCCTGCCGCGAATGGGCCCGACAGGCCGATGATGAGCGGGACATGGCCTGCGAGGCATACACCCTCTCCCCCTACCAGTTGGCTGGCCGCGCCTTCGTGCTCACTTTCCGCTTGAGCAAGTCGACGGGCCGGCTCGTTGAGACGGAGCTGTTCGATGTGACATCGTGGTCAGGCGAGCCGGAAGACGTGGTGGCTCAATGCCGGACGCTGGAGCAGGCACTTGCGCAAAGGTTGGGCATGAAGCAATGGCGTGATGTGAGTGCGTCGGGTCCGGAGCCGCGGCTCAAGCCGTATGACTCTGAATGGTGGTCGGAGACAGGCCGGACGCGATTTGAGCTGGCGTGCCGACCCATGCATGGCTTGGGTCTGGTGGTCTCGCTGTTGGTCCGTCGAGGGTGAATGTGCCGTCGAGGCCTTTGCAATGTATGCAGGAGTGACATGACATTTCGAATCAGACGTCTGACTGTGGTGATCAGCCTGGCTGGTTTCGCGCTGCAACCCGTCATGTCCGGGGCTGCGTCGCATGACGAATCTCAGGCCCCCTCCGTGGAACGCCTCACCCTGCAAGACACTACCCGCCAACGCGCGGTGCCTCTGGCGGTGTACCGCCCCGCGGCGGGCTCAGCCTGCCTGCCGCGCGGAGACTGTCCGGTGGCCTTCATCAGCCCGGGTTACGGCGGCTCAGCCGATGGCTACGGCTTTCTGGCCCGGGCCTTGAACCGGGCGGGTTACCTGGTGGTGGGCGTGCAGATGGAGTTGCCCGGCGACACGCCGATTCCGACCACGGGCGACGTGCAGGTGGTGCGCGCCCCGTTCTGGCGCCAGGGCGCTGACACGCTGGGCTTCCTGCTCAAGACGCTGCCGCAGACCTGGCCGGCCTACCAGTGGCAGCAGGTGGTGCTGATCGGCCACTCCAACGGCGGCGACATTTCCGCCTGGTTTGCGCGCGAGCATCCGGCACAGGTCTCGGCGCTCATCACGCTGGACCACCGCCGCTTCCCCCTGCCGCGCACGGCCACACCGCGCACCTTGACCCTGCGCAGCGCCGACCAGGTGGCCGATGCCGGCGTGCTGCCGAGTGCGACTGAACTGCCAGCCTCACACACCTGCGTGGTGCCGCTGCCAGGCGCCCTGCACAACGACATGCATGACGGCGGCCCGCAGGCGCTGCGGCACAACATCGAAGCGGTGGTGCTGGGTTTCCTGCAGCAGAACGTCTGCCCGAAGGCGCATCCATGACGAGCCCCGCCCAGCCCCTCTACAGCGCCACTTTCATCTTCGCCAAGGGCGAGTGGGACGATGAGTTCCATCGCCTCGATCAAGCCATCGCCGCGGCAGCCAAGGCCACGCCGGGCTATCTGGGCGAAGAGTCATGGGAAAACACCGCCACCGGGCTGGTGTCGAACGTCTACTACTGGGCCTCGCTGGAAGCCCTGCAGTCATTGATGCGCCACCCTGTGCATCTGGAAGCCAAGGCCCGGCAGGCGAGCTGGTTGAACGGCTACCAGGTGGTGGTGGCCCAGGTGCTGCGCACCTACGGCGACGGGCAGCTGGCCGGGTTGATCGCGAGTGCTGATCTGCCAGTGAAGCCAGGTTGATGTCAAACAGACGCTGCCGCTGAAGAAGTACGCCCGGGCGCGGTATGTGAAGGTAAAGTGCGCAGCATTGTTGTATCGAAGCCAATGTCCTGGCGCCTGAGCTGTGAGGTTTGACCGCATTCGACGCATGTTCGCCCTCTGTTTGCTGCTGTTGGCGGCATCTTGGGGCTATGCGGCGGTGCCTGCTGTGGTGGCTCCCAAGCCCGGCAGCATCACGGTGGTCATCGACAACAACTACCCGCCGTACATCTTCAAGGACCCCGCCACCGGCGAAACACGCGGTCTGCTGAATGACCGCTGGGCGCTCTGGTCGCGCCATACCGGCGTCGAGGTGAAGCTCAAGCCGATGGACTGGGCCGAGGCGCAGCGGCAGTTGCTGGCCGGTGAAGCCGACGTCATCGACACGCTCTTCGAGAACGACGCCCGGCGCAAGCTCTACGAGTTCTCGCAGCCCACCGACACCATCGACGTGCCGGTGTTCTTTCACCGCAGCCTGGCGGGTGGCATCGGCATTGATGCGCTGCAGGGTTTCACCGTCGGTGTGAAGGACGGTGATGCGTGCGTTGACACGCTGAAGGCCCGCGGCGTCACGTCGATGAAGCGCTACCCGGGGTACTCGGCGGTGATCGAGGGCGCAGCACGCAACGAGGTGCAGGTGTTCTGCGTCGACAAGCCGCCGGCGATCTACCTGCTCAGCCAGCTGGGCCTGGCAGACCAATACCGGCACTCGGTGCCCTTGTCGAGCGGCCAGTTCCACCGGGCGGTGCGCAAGGGCCAGGGCGCCTTGCTCGCCTGGGTTGAAGCGGGCTTTGCCGGCTTGCCTGCCGCCGAGATGAAAGCGCTGGACGACCGCTGGCTGGGCAGTGCCATCACTGACGATGCCCGCGTGCCCTGGCGTGACTGGCTGCGCTGGGCGGCTTATGGCACCGGCATCGTGGTGCTGGGTGGCCTGATGCTGGTGTACTGGAACCTGGCGCTGCGCCGCCGGGTGCTGGCCCGAACGACGGAGCTGGAGGCTGCGCGCCAGCAGGCCGAGCGGGCGGTCGCCCAGCTCAAGGCCACGCTGGAAGCCATTCCCGATCTGATGTTCGAGATGGACATTGAAGGCCGGTATCTGGATGTGCGCACCGGCCGGGCTGACTTGCTGCTGGTGCCCGCTGCCCGGCTGCTGGGGCGCACCCTGCATGAGCTGATGCCACCCGAGACCGCGCAGGTGGCTCAGCAGGCGCTGCAGGAAGCCGCCGAGACTGGCCGCTCCACCGGGACGCAGATCAGGCTGGAGCTGGCGGGCGGCGCACGCTGGTTCGAGTTGTCGGTGGCCCGCAAGCCGGCCGAGGCGGGGCAGCTGGACCGGTTCGTGGTGCTCTCGCGCGACATCACCGAGCGCAAGGACGCCGAGCTGGCGGTCCGCCAGAGCGAGCAGACGTTCCGCAATTTCTTCAGCTCGGGCTTGATGGGCATGGCCTTCAACCAGCCCAACGGCAGCTGGGGCGAGGTGAACCAGGCGCTGTGCCGCATGCTGGGCTATCCGCCTGAAGAGCTCAGCGGCATGCGCTGGGCCGACATGACGCACCCGGATGATCTGCCTGCCAACATCGCGATGTTCGAGCAGATGGCCCGAGGTGAAATCGAGTCGTACACGCTCGACAAACGCTTCATCCGCAAGGATGGCCAGATCATCGACGTGGCCGTGGCCGTCTGCTGCGAGCGCGACAGCCAGGGCGCCATCCTGCGCAGCTTCGCCATCGTCGACGACATCAGCGACCGTCTGCGCGCCCGACGCGCCTTGTCTGATTCACGCGAGGAGCTGGAGCGGCGCGTGCAGGAGCGCTCGCAGGAGTTGATGCTCGCCCGTGACCACGCGCAGCAGGCCAGCCGCGCGAAGAGCGAGTTCCTCTCGCGCATGAGCCATGAGCTGCGCACGCCGATGAACGCCATCCTCGGCTTCTCGCAGCTGATGGAGCTGGACGCCGGCCTGGACCAGCGCAGCCAGGGCTACGTGAAGGAAATCCTGCGGGCCGGCCGCCACTTGCTGGAGCTGATCAACGAAGTGCTGGACCTGGCGCAGGTGGAAGCCGGCAGCATCCGCCTCAGCCTGGAGCCACTGGCCGTGGACGTGCTGGTGGGTGATGTGCTGACGCTGCTGAGCCCGCTGCTGCAAAGCCAGGCGGTGAACGTGCAGGTGCTGGATCTGCGGACCTTCCAGGTGCAGGCCGACCGCACGCGCCTGAAGCAGGTGCTGCTGAACCTGCTGACCAACGCCGTGAAGTACAACCGTCCGGGCGGCCAGGTGCTGATCCGCGCCGAGCGGCGGGCCGATGGCAACCTGCGCATCATCGTGCGCGACACCGGCACCGGCATCGCGCCCGAGCGCATGTCACAGCTGTTCGAGCCGTTCAACCGCCTGGGTGCCGAGCAGCGCGCGATCGAAGGCACCGGCATCGGTTTGAGCATCAGCCGCCAGCTGGTGGAGTTGATGCACGGCGCCATCGGCGCCAGCAGCAAGCCGGGCGAAGGCAGCGTGTTCTGGCTCGATCTGCCGATTCCGGATGCGCCGCAGGCCGTGGTTGACACCCTGGTGTTGCCCGGCCCCGTGGACGCTGACCAGGCGGGCACGTCGGCCCACCCGTGCCGGGGCGACCTGCTGTACGTGGAAGACAACCCGTCCAACGTCGACCTGGTGGCCAGCATCGTGGCTCGTCACCCGGCCATCACCTTGCGCGTGGCCACCAGCGGTGAGGAAGGCCTGGCGATGGCGCAGGAGCAACGGCCTGATCTGGTGCTGCTGGACATCCACCTGCCCGGCATGAGCGGCTACCAGGTGCTGGAGCACCTGCGCGCCGACCTGTTCACCCGCGACATCGCCGTGGTGGCCCTGACCGCCAGCGCCTTGACCGAAGACGCCGAGCAGGCGCGGGTGGCAGGCTTTGACGACTTCATCGCCAAGCCCATCAACCTGCTGTCGTTCGAGGCGATGCTGCAGCACCGCCTGCCGCCGGCAGAGCAAGCCGGCTGAAGTTGGCGATGCCAGCGGTGTAGGTCGCTCAGACCGGCCACTGGCGCAGCAACTGGTTCACCCAGTCACCGCCCCATTCCACTGCCAGCACACCCAGCGTCAACATCAGCGCGGCGGTGGCCACGGCAGTCAGCTGGCCCAGCATGACGGACACGCCGTCGCGAAACACCAGCCCGACGCCGATCAGGCCGATGGAAATCGAAGGCAGGAAGTTGCCGAGCGGAATCGGCAGCACCACGACCACGGCCATCACCGCGACCGTGGCGGCAATGCCGCGCCGTGCTGCGCCATGCTCACCGTTGCCCAGTGCCCAGGTCAGCCGTTCCTTCGACACGTGGTGCGCCATGCCGTACAGCCGCGCCAGCGTGCTGAGCACCCGGTGCGCGTTGTCGCGCGACATGTCGACGTCGCTCACCCGTTGAGGCAGCCGGGCCTCTGCCTGCCCGCACCACATCGGCCAGGTCATGGTCAGGATGCCCAAGCCGAACACGGTGCCGGCACCCGGCAGCGGCAGCATGCAGGCCAGTGCCAGCAACAACAGCAGGCTGCCGTGCGCCTGTGCGCCGTGGGCCTGTACCAGTCGGGCCACCGAGACCCGGTCCGTATCCAGCGCGGCCGCGGCTTCCCGCAGCCGCTGGGCCAGCGGAATCGTCATGGGCGGCGATCAGAGAATGGCCGACACCACGGTTCCGGCGCCGAACAAGCCGCTGATCGTGCCGAGCAAACGCACGTCGCGCTTCTCGCAGCCCTGGCGCCACGCCTGGAATGCGGTGATGGCAAGGGTGGCGGCCATCAGGCCGAGCAGCAGAGAGGTGATGTCCATGAGCGTATCCAGTGATGAAGCTGCAGTTTGCAGTGCACAACGGTCTGGATAAAGCAGCGTATCAGTGATGAAGGTTCCGGTCTTTCCGAAGTATTCGGCGCCCGTAAGGCCAGCGTCCTGGCCACTCAGCGTTGAGGGAATCTGTGGTTGGCGCGGTGGCGCAGCACCGTAGGCAAACCAGCCGGCCGCAGCGCCGCATGCTTGGTTTTGCGGCCCTGAACGCGCTGGCGCCAGAGCCGGTAGGAGCTGGCTTTGAGCGACTGCCGCATCAGCGCGATGACGGCCGATTCGTTCAGGCCGAACTGGGCCTCGATGGCCTCGAACGGCGTGCGGTCTTCCCAGGCCATTTCGATGATGCGTGACGCGCTGGCGTCGTCGAGTTCTTTGCCCGGCGGGGCAGCGGTGTGGGGCACGGTGGGCATGGGCCGGTTTATACCGTTGGGGACATGCCCGCGTGCGGACAGGGCCTCCTGCCGCGGTCACGTTTCGCTCAAGACATGGCGGGCGTATCCGCTCACAGTGGGTCATGGCCAATCGGGCCTTCTCAGTCTGGACAGCACGGGAGCCGCACAAGCCCATGGATACCCCTCAAGGCAGCGCCGAGCAAAGGCGCCACCATGCTCATCTCGATGCCTTGCGCACGGCCACCTCGCACGTCCTCGACGCGGTCGAGCTCATCCATCACTGGTGTGTCGAGACCGCCTTCCACATCGACCGCTCCACGCCTGCCTCCGAATGGTTGAGGTTCACCGCCGCGCTGGTGAGCGAGCTGCGCGAGCTGGGTGCAGCCATCGAGGCGGAGTTGCTCAATGCCCGCTTGCGAGTGCTGGACGGCGACGAAACCCGGGTGCTGTTCCTGTGCACCGATCAGGGCCGGTTGATCCTCACGCTCGCCGGACTGATCGAGTCCTCGCCCGGCCAGCCCGTGCGTGAGCTGGAGCGCCGGGTGCAGGCGCTGGCCCGCATCGAGCATGTGGCGCAGACGGCCCACTCGGCCATCACGCGGATCGACCTCTTGTCCAAGCGCTGGGGCCTGCGACAGGCCGCCGCGCAGTGATGGTCGCTGCTGCGCCACGGCGCGCTGGTAACAAGCTTCAGGGGATGTAACCGGTACCGCTTCGTAACCGGTCCGGCGGACCTGCGCGGTTGAGACTGGCGTCGAACTTCAATGCCGACACGCCAGGAGCGAACTCACGTGACACACCGACCCCTTCTTCTCGCGGCCACCACCGCTGCCTTGCTGACCGCCCTTGTGGCCTGTGGCGGTGGCGGCGGTGCCGCCGCAGATGCCCCAGCCACCGACACCACCACGGGCAGCGGGTCGTCTGGCAGCACTGGTGGCAGCACAGGTGGCAGCACCGGCGGATCAACGGGGAGCACCACCTCGCCGACCGTGCCGGCCGGTGGCCACAGCGGTGGCTGGGCCGGGGTGGTGACGGGGGGCGGCAGCGTGGCGGCGGTCACGGTGTCCACCGCCGCTCAGATGCAGGCGGCCATTGACGCCTACAGTGGCTCGGGCGGGCTGGTGCTCCGCTATGACGGCCGCTTCGACTTCGCCACCATCACCGACCCCTGCACCCAGTGGAAGCTGCCTGCCGGCACCGTGGTCGAGATCAAGGGCAAGCGGGATGTGACGATCGAGGGGGTCGACGGCTCGTCGGCCAACTTCGGCCTGGCCGTCAAGGCCGATGCGTCGAACATCATCATCCGCAACATGACGATCGGCTTGCTGCCCGGATCGATCGACGCCATCGGCGTCGAAGGGCTCAGCGGCAAGTTCCCCGGCTACCTCTGGATCGACCACAACACCCTGTTCAGCAGCCTGAAGGAATGCGCGGGTGCGGGCGATCTGGAGTTCGACGGTCTGTTCGACAACAAGGCAGGGGCACACCACATCACCTTCTCCTACAACCACCTCCATGATCACCACAAGGTCGGCCTGATCGGCTCCAGCGACAGCGACATCAGCGACCGCAACATCACCTACCACCACAACGTCTACCAGAACGTGGGCTCGCGGCTGCCGCTGCAGCGCGGCGGTTTCACCCACCTCTACAACAACCTGTATTCCGGCGTGTCGACCTCCGGCGCCAACATCCGCATGGGTGGCTACGCGCTGATCGAGGCGAACTGGTTTGAGAACGCCGTGAACCCGGTGACCGCGCGCGACAGCCCGAGCAACGGCTACTGGGACCTGCGCGCCAACAACATCCGCACGCCGGCCGACTTCGCAACCTACGGCATCACCTGGACGAGCGGTTCACCGTCGACGGCGCGCAATGCCGACGACTGGGTGACCACCGCCGCCTTCCCGGTGTCATTGCCCTACACCTACACCGCCCAGGCGGCCGAGTGCGTCAAGCGCAAGCTGGCCGCGGTGGCCGGCGCGGGCAAGGCGCTGGCCACGCTGGTGTGCGATTGAGGCTGGCGCAGCTCAGAGGTCAATCACCAGCCGCCCACCCTTGGCGCGCGAGCAGCAGGGCAGGAACTGGTCGTTCGCGGCCTGCTCCTCAGGCGTGAGGTACTGGTCGCGGTGGTCCGGCTCACCCGCCAGCACCACGGTCAGGCAGGTGCCGCACACGCCTTGCTCGCACGAGGTGGCGAGGAACACGCCGGCGTCGGTCAGGGCGCGGGCGGCGGTCTGGTCGGCCGCCACGGTGATGATGCGGCCGCTGCGTGACAGCTCCAGCTCGAAGGGCTGATCGCCAGCTTCGGGCGCGGCTGCGGCGAAGGATTCCTGGTGGCGGCGATCAGCGCCCCAGCCTGCGGCCTCTGCGGCGCCCAGCACCGCCTGCATGAAGCCTTGCGGCCCGCAGGTGTAGATGTGGCTGCCGGCCGGGGCTTCGGCCACTTCGCGGGCCAGGTCGAGGCGGGTTTCTGGCTCGTCGTCGAAGTGCAGCGCCACGCTGGCGGCCCAGGGCAGCTGGGCCAGGCGTTCAAGGTAGGGCGCGCGGCTGCGTGAACGTACAGCCAGGTGCAGCTTGAACGAGGCGCCCTGCGCGTGCAGTGCGTGCGCCATCGACAGCAGCGGGGTGATGCCGATGCCGCCGGCCATCAGCAAATGGTGCGCGGCCTGCGGCGCCAGGCTGAACTGGTGACGCGGCGCGCTGATCTGCAAGGTCTGCCCGGCGCGCAGGCCCAGGTGCACCGCGCGTGAGCCGCCGCGCGATTGCGGCGCGTCCAGCACGCCCAGCTCGTAGCGGTCAGCTTCCGTCGGGCTGTTGCACAGCGAATACGGCCGCACCAGGCCACCGGGCAGGTGCACGTCGATGTGATCGCCGGCCTGGAAGGGCGGCAGGTGTTCACCGGGCAGGGGCAACAGTTCGAGGCCGCAGATGTCGGTGGCTTCCTGCCACTTGCGGGCGAGCTGGACGGTGAGCAGCGGGGCTTGGGAAGCGGTGTTGGCGGGTGCGGTCATGCGAAGTTGTCCTGGCCGTTGTGCGCGGCGTGGTGTTCAGTGTCGGTGGAGGCGTTCATCAGCCCGATCAAGGCGTGTTCGCGCATCCAGGTGGCGGCGCGGGTGCCGTCGCCGCGGCGCAGCGCGTCGAGCACGAATTCATGTTGCAGCTGGGCCAGTTGCAGCCGTGCGAATTCCTTGGCCAGTGCGCCGGTGTCCAGCGCAATCGCGTCGGCCGATGCGAAGGGCAGCTGGTTGTTGCGCACCAGGGCGTCGGTGATCACGCTGCTGCCGGTCACGGCCTGCGTGGCGGCCAGCAGCGCTTCGTGGAACTGGCGGTTCAGCGCGCCCCATAGCTCAATGTCGGCGGCTTGAAGGTGGCCCGCTGCCAGCAGGGCGCGGCCCCGGGCCACGGCATCTTCCAGGGCCAGCCGGGCATCGGTGGGCAAACCGGCCTCGGCAATGCGTTGCACGGCCAGGCTTTCCAGGGCGCCCCGCACCTCCACGGCGCTGCGCACATCCGCGGCGCTGAAACCACGCACCACCAGGCCGCGCTTGCCGGTCTTGTGCAGCAGGCCTTCCTGCTCCAGCGCCTTGAATGCCAGCCGCACCGGCGTGCGCGACACGCCCAGCGCATCGGCCACGCCGGCTTCACTCAGGCGGCTGCCGGCAGGCCAGCGGCCTTCGCGCAGTTGCTGGCGCAGGGTGGCCAGCAAGGAGGCTGCCTGCGGGCCTGTGCCAATGCCTTCGGCGCTTTGAATTGAACTCATGGGATCCAATGGTAGCCATCTATTGACAAAATCCATGCATGAAAACCATGATGGGATCCCAAATTAAGGAGTTTGAGATGTTTCCGCTGAATGCTTGGTACGTGGCCGCCATGCCTGACGAGGTCGCGCAGGCGCCGTTGGGCCGTCGCATCTGTGACCTGCCGATCGCCTTCTGGCGTGATGCGCAAGGCCAGGTGCAGGCGGTGGAAGACTTCTGTCCGCACCGCGGTGCCCCGCTGTCGCTGGGCTTCGTGCGTGACGGCCAACTGGTGTGCGGCTACCACGGCCTGGCCATGGGCGGTGATGGCAAGACGGTGAGCATGCCCGGCCAGCGCACCCGCGGCTTCCCTTGCGCCCGGGCCTACCCGGTGGCTGAGCGCTACGGCTTCATCTGGGTGTGGCCGGGCGAGGCCGCCAAGGCCGACGTGAACGCCATTCCGGTGCCGCTGTGGCATGCGCAAGAGGGCTGGGCCTACGGCGGCGGCCTGTATCACATGCCCTGCGACTACCGCCTGCTGGTCGACAACCTGATGGACCTGACGCACGAGACCTATGTGCACGCCAGCAGCATCGGCCAGAAGGAAATTGACGAGGCCCCGGTGGCCACGCAGCTGCTGCCCTCGGGCCAGGTGATCACCGAGCGCCGCATGGGCGGCATCCATGCGCCGCCGTTCTGGCAAGCCGCGATGACGGCCAATGGCCTCGACCCGCAGGCCAAGGTCGACCGCTGGCAGGTGTGCCGCTTCGTGCCGCCGAGCAATGTGTTGATCGACGTGGGTGTGGCCCTCGAAGGCCAGGGCGGTTTCGATGCGCCCGAGCATGCCAAGGTGGCCTCGGTGGTGGTCGACTACATCACCCCGGAAAGCGCCACCAGCTGCTGGTACTTCTGGGGCATGGCCCGCCATTTCAAGCCGGAGGACACGGCGCTCACCGATGCCATCCGCGAAGGCCAGGGCAAGATCTTTGCCGAGGACATGGAGATCCTGCGTCGCCAGCAGGAGAACCTGCTGCGCTGGCCTGACCGCGCCTTGCTGAAGCTCAACATCGACGCAGGTGGCGTGCAGGCCCGCAAGATCATCGACCAGATGCTGGCGGCCGAGGCGCCGCAGGGCTGATCGACAGGCGGGCCTGAGCGGCCCGATGAGTCACTGGCTCAGGCATTGAGCCAGCGATCAATCGCCGCCGCAGCCACCGCCGCAGCCGCCATCGCCACCGCCGTCTCCGCCTCCGTCGCTGCCCCAGCCACCGCCATCGCTGCTGTCGGAAGTGAGGGCGTGCAGGTCACCGGTTTCGCCGCCCCCGCAACCATCACTCCCGACGCCGGTGTCATTGTCACGGCGTTGGCCTTGCGGGCCGTCCAGGCGCCACCAGGTGTGTCCGGGGATTGCGAGTTTGTGGTCGATCGCGAACAGCAGCGGCAGCCGGCTTGGTGTGCGGGGCTGGATGTTGTCGTCATGGCAGGCGGCGCGCCAGGTACGGCGCATGGCGCTCAGGCGGCCCTGCGCGGTGGCCATCGCACCGGTGCTGGCTGGCAGGTGGTGGAAGAAGCTGCCGAAGGCCTGCGCGCAGAACGCCTCATAGGCCCGGGTGTCGAGGATGAAGTGGTGCCACAGCTCATCCACCGCGAGAGAGGGCATGGCCACCGGCAGCGGCCGGGTGCGCGCATGGATGAGGAACCACTGCCGCAGCGCACGCGCCACGAGATGCTGGTCGCGCAGCGTGAGGTGGGGCCATCGCTCGGTCAAGCCATTCAGCAGCCGCGCCGGGAAGACATGACCGCGAATGAAGCGCTCGCGCTCCAGCAATTTCAGACGCCGCTGGGTGCGCCACCACATGCCTGCACCGCCCGCTGCGGCCAGGCCCAGGATCAGGTTGGTGGCGATCAGCATCGGTCGGCTCCTTCAGGGGGCAGCCACCAGGCTGGTGGTGTCGGTTTGTGAACGCAGCGACGAGCCCGTGCGGCGGATGTGCGTCACGGCCGTCGGCCAGCCGCTGCGCAGGTCGACCTTGAATTCGGCGCGGTCATCAACCGTGAGGTTGGCCAGTGTTTCACCGATGTTGGCCGTGGGCTTGCCCATGCGCGTGGCCATGTCGGTCAAGGTGCGCGACATGATGCGCTGGAACGCCGCGCTGTCTACCTTCTGCTGCCAGCCGATGGTGGCGCTGGGGCCTTCCTGCTGCATCACCTGGTACTCGCCGCGGCCTGGAATGGCCTCACCGCCCAGCGCATTTGGCAGGGCCGCGTCGTAGCTGAAGGGCTGGTTCATACCCACCGGCTTGCCCAGCAGGCTGAACATCAGCTGGGCCTCGCGGGTGCTGGTGGCCACCATCTGTGCTTCGGTCGCGAACATCGGCCGAACCTGCTGCATCACCCCGGCCACGGCGGCGTCTGTCATGCCGTTGCTGCGCAGCATCGTGCCCATGTCGGTCAACACCTTGTCCATCAGCGCCTGGATGTCGCGCCAGTTGCGCAGGCCCACCACACCGCGGTCGTGCGACACCACCAGCTCCAGCGTCAGGCCCTTCATCAGGTTCGACATCTGCCGCACCATCGGGTTGGCCGCTGCCTCGGCATCATCCAGCCGGGTTTCGCCGTAGCGCCAGGCCAGCACGCTCTGCTCGCCATTCACGGCCAGCACCTGCACGTCGATGGGCGTGTCGCTGCTCTGCGCCTGCTCAACCAGGTCGTTGCGTGCGCGGGCGCGGGTCTTGGTCAGCACATAGCGGCGGGTGTCGCCCACGGCCCAGCGCACCTGCACCAGCGGGGCGGCGGGTGTTGCGGCAGAGGGGGCAGCGGGCGCTGTGGCGGCCGCGGCCTTCGCCGACTGCCCGGGCTTGGCCGCGGCGGCGCTCTCGGTCGCGGTGGCTGGCAAGGCCAGGCAGCACAGGGCAGCCGCCATGGCCGTGATGGCCGCGAACCTGGGCGCCAGGGCGCTGCAGCGCCGTGCGCGCCAGTGTGAAAAACGGGTCAGCATGGCCGCCAGTCTACGTGCACCGTGATGACAAGCTGGCGGGGCCTGTGGCATAGTCCGGCCCGCAACGGGTGCCTGAGAAATCTCTGATCAAGCACCCGCTGACAACGCATCGGGAGAGCCCGACACCCCTTGAGACACAGGTGGTGAAGGCGCCGAAGGAGCAACCACCCCGGAAACTCTCAGGCCCCAGGACCGGTGCGTTGCGAAGTCACTCTGAAGAGCCGCCGGTGTCGTCACCCGGTGCACCGAAGGAGCAAATGCCCGCCGCCCAAGGCCGGGTGTGAATCTCTCAGGTCATGGAACAGAGGGGGTGCCTGCTGCCGCATGGGTGCGCTGCAGGCGTCCCTGATCGACGTTCCATGGAGCACTTCGCATGTCTCGCACCATTGCCGTCGTTGGCGGCGGCATCACCGGCGTCACCACCGCCTATGCCCTGGCCCGCCGCGGCCACACCGTCACCCTGTTCGAAAAGCATCGCTACGCCGCGATGGAAACCTCGTTCGCCAATGGCGGGCAGTTGTCGGCCTCGAACGCCGAGGTCTGGAACCACCTGTCCACGGTGGTCAAGGGCCTGAAGTGGATGCTGCGCAGCGACGCACCGCTGCTGGTGAACCCGAAGCCCAGCTGGCACAAGCTCAGCTGGTTCGCCGAGTTCATCGCCAACATCCCGCACTACGAGCGCAACACCGTGGCCACCGCCAAGCTGGCGATTGCCGCGCGCGACCACCTGTATGCGTGGGCCGCCGAAGAGGGCGTTGATTTCGACCTGCGCCGCCAGGGCATCCTGCACATCTACCGCGACAAGCCCGGCTTCGACCACGCCGCCAAGGTGAGCGAGCTGCTGGCCCAGGGCGGCTTGCCCCGCCGTGCCGTCACACCGGCCGAGATGCGGGCCATCGAGCCCACGCTGGCCGGCGCTTACTACGGCGGCTTCTACACCGAGAGCGACGCCACCGGCGACATCCACAAGTTCACCACCGGCCTGGCCGCTGCCGCGCAACGCCGGGGCGTGAACTGCCTGTACGGCCAGGACGTGCGCCGCGTGGAAGCCGATGCCAGCCAGGCCCGCATCAGCGTGGCCACCGACGCCGGAGAGCAGACCTTGGCCTTTGACGCCGTGGTGGTGTGTGCCGGCACCGCCAGCCGCGCGATTGCCGCGGGCCTGGGTGACCGGGTCAACATCTACCCGGTGAAGGGCTACTCCATCACCGTGAACCTGAATGACGCACAGAGCCAGGCGGCCGCGCCACAGGTGAGCCTGCTGGACGACGCCACGAAGCTCGTCACCAGCCGCCTGGGCGTCGACCGCTTCCGCGTGGCCGGCACGGCCGAGTTCAACGGCATGAACCGTGACATCCGCGCTGACCGCATCAAGCCGCTGGTGGATTGGGTGAACCAGTGCTTCCCGGGCGTGAGCACCCGCAGCGTGGTGCCATGGGCCGGCTTGCGGCCGATGCTGCCCGACATGCTGCCGCGTGTGGGCCGCGGTCGTTTGCCGACGGTGTTTTACAACACCGGCCACGGCCACCTGGGCTGGACGCTGAGTGCCGTGACCGCCGACATGGTGGCTGGGGTGCTGACCGATGCGCTGGGCGCACCGGCCACGGTGGCTGCGGGTGGTTTGCAGCCGGCTGTCTGAGCCAGCGCCTGCGTCGACGTGGAACAGGCCAGCGTCCTTTCAGGCGCTGAAGCTCAAATCACCAAACCAGGCCCTGCTCTGGATGCGCAGATCGTCACTGTCGGTGAGCACACCGACGTGGCGGATGCGCCCGGGTGGCGGCTCACCGAACACGCGCTGGTAATCGAGCGCGACGTTTCGGCGGTGCTGTCGCCACTCACCGAGGTGCGCCGCGCCGCTGTCCACCACCAGGTAGCGGATGCGCGAGCTGCGCGGGTACTGGAAGATGGCCTCGAGCGGGCCCTGGCCGTCCCACACGTACATCAGCGTGGCGTGCGGCAGCACATGGCCCGTGAATAGCTCCACCTGCTCGTGGAAGATGGTTTCGCGCAGCGTGAGCTTGGGCGGCGGGCCGTCGAAGGTGATCACCACGCGGGCCGGCGCATCGTCCAGATCGTCGTCGGCCACGGTGGCGCGAGGGTCGATCTCATCCACCCGCCATGAAAAGTTCAGCCACGGCGTTTGCCTCGGGTCGATGTTCACATCGCAGCGCAAGCCCGACACCGAGCGCGCCGCGTCGGCCTGCACCACCATGCGGCCGTCCTTGCGGGTGAGCTCGTAGTGGGTGGGCGGCAGGTCACGCCGCATGATGTGCGGGTGCCAGCCGGCGGGCAGGCTGCCCACATCGCCGCCGCCGGTGAAGGGCAGCGGGCCGCGGCTGCCGGTGGGCAGCGCTGCGGTGGCGCTGTCGGGTGGGCCGGCTTCGCCCTGGCGTGCCAAAGGCGCGCACCCGGCCACCAGCCAGCCCGCGGCCGCCGCACACCACAAGCGGCGTTGCGGCTGGGCGAGAGGCGCTGACGTGCTGGTGCAGGCCTCAGTGCGGGCGTCAGTGTGGTCGGACAAGGTCGCTGGCAGGTGTGGGTGCGGCATGGGGCAGGGCAGTCACAAGTGCCTACAACCGGGCACAAGCGCAGCATGCTCGCCTTGGGCCGTGTCAGGGGGATGACGACGTAAGATCCAGGCCATTCCCGAGATCTTTTGATCTGTTTTTTCAAATCCATCCCTACATCCATTTCGCCTGCGGGCCGGAGTTCACCATGCGTTCTGCTTCCTTCCGTTGGGCCTGCGCCGCTGTGCTGGCCGTGGCCGCCACCCAACCTGCGCTGGCTGACACCATCACCTCCTCGGCGTCCAGCGCGGCGTCGCAGTCGGTGGGCAGCTCGTCCACCTCGATCGAGAAGTCCAGCAAGTCCTCGTCGGGCCAGGAACGCACGGCGGCCGGCGATTACCGCGTCATCGACATCACCGTGGCCGAGCAGCGCCCGGGCCTGGTCCGTGTGCAACTGCAAGCCGTGGCCGACGCCAGCGCCGAAGGTGGGCTGTTCGTCTGGATGCCGCAAACCGTGGCCGAAGCCGCCCAGGTGACCGTGGGCGGCGTGGTGGCCGCACAGGCCCGCGACTACGGCGTGGCCTTTGCCGACGCTACCAGCGGCCGCGCCTTCTTCCTGGTGCTGGACGACGCGGTGTACCGCGAACTGGGCAGCCAGGTCGTCGTGCTCTGATGCGTTTGACGGGCTCGGTGAGCCCGGCGGGCCTGTGTGCGTTGCTGGTGTTGCTGGCCGGGCTTGCCACCAGCAGTCCGGCTTTCGCCTTCAGCAGCGGCAGTGCATCGCTGCGCCTGTGCGACAGCCCGTCGCGTCTGGGCGCGCCTGAGCAAGACCGTCTGCTGCGGTTTGCCGGCCGCATCAAGGCGGAGTTGGCCGCCAGTGGCCAGGCCCTCGCGCTGATCGCCCGCTCGGGCACCGACCTGCGTCGGGTGGGCCTGCGGTATTCGCATGCCGGCCTGGCCCTGCGTGACAGCGCCGCCAGCCCCTGGGCGGTGCGCCAGCTGTATTACGCCTGCGAAGAAGGGGCGCCGCGCCTGTTTGACCAGGGCTTGCCCGGCTTCGTGATGGGCGCCGACAACCCGGCACTCGGCCACGTGTCGGTGCTGCTGCTGCCGCCCGGTGCGGCGGCCGATCTGGCGCAGAGCGCGCTCGACAAGCCCACCGCCCTGTCGGTGCTGCACCCGGCCTACAGCGCCAATGCGTATGCCTTCAGCACCACGTTCCAGAACTGCAACCAGTGGGTGGCCGAGCTGATGGCCGTGAGCTGGGGGCGATTGAGCGTGCCGGCATCGTCAGAAGCGGCACCCGCAGCGGTGGCCACTACCCCCGCCACTACCCCCGCCACTACCCCCGCCACTACCCCCGCCACCACGCGCGCCGCCGCACAAGCCTGGCTGCAGGCTGCGGGCTATGTGCCCACGCCGGTGCAGGTGCGCTGGCGGCCGGTGGTGTGGCTGGCGCCGCTGGTGCCCTATGTGCACAACAGCGACCACCCTGAGGCCGATCTGGCCGCGGCGGTTTACCGCGTCAGCATGCCCGATGCGCTGGAAGCGTTTGCCCGGGCGCAGCACCCCGGCGCCCAGCGCCTGGAGTTCTGCCACGACGCGCGGCAGATCGTGCTGCGGCGTGACGGTGCGCCATTGCCCGACGATTGCTCGGCGGGCGAAGGCGACACCGTCTGGCCGCTGGACTGAGGCCGCTGGTTTCAGTCCGATCAGCAGCGCTCGAAGATGGCCGCAATGCCCTGGCCACCGCCAATGCACATGGTAGCCAGCGCGTAGCGGCCGCCCGTGCGGTGCAGCTCGTAGATCGCCTTGGTGGCGATGATCGCGCCCGTGGCCCCCACCGGGTGACCCAGCGAAATGCCCGAGCCGTTCGGGTTCACCTTCTCCGGATCAAACCCCAGCAGCTTGGCCACCGCGCAGGCCTGGGCCGCAAAGGCTTCGTTGGCTTCGATCACGTCGATGTCGCCCACCTGCAGGCCGGCGCGTTGCAGCGCGATGCGCGTGGCCGGCACGGGCCCCAGGCCCATCAGCTTGGGGTCGAGGCCGGCGTGGCCGTGGCTCACCAGCCGGGCCAGCGGCTTCAGGCCCTGGGCTTTCACCGCATCACCGGTAGCCAGCACCAGCGCGGCGGCGCCGTCGTTCAGGCCCGAGGCGTTGCCGGCGGTCACGCTGCCGTCCGGCTTGAAAGCCGGGCGCATCTTGGCCAGTGATTCCACGGTGGTGTCGCCACGCACATGCTCGTCGGTGGCGAAGCTGATGGTGCCCTTGCGGCTGGCGATCTCCACCGGCACGATCTGCGAGGTGAACCGGCCTTCGGCCACGGCACGGGCGGCGCGCTGCTGGCTCACCACGGCCAGCTCGTCCTGCATCTGGCGGGTGATGCCTTCCTGGGCCGCCACGTTTTCGGCGGTGATGCCCATGTGGATCTTGTGGAAGGGGTCGTGCAGGATGCCGAGCATGTAGTCGGTCATCACGGCGTCACCCATGCGCTGGCCCCAGCGGGCAGCTGGCATCAGGTAAGGGCCGCGGCTCATCGACTCGGCGCCAGCGCCAATCGCCACGTCGGCATCGCCCATCTGCAGCGATTGCGCCGCCAGCAGCATCGCCTGCAGGCCCGAGCCGCACAGGCGGTTCACGTTGAAGGCCGGAGTTTCCTGCGGAATGCCGGCTTCGATGGCGGCCACGCGCGAAAGGTAGGCGTCGCGGGTGTCGGTGGGAATCACGTTGCCCATCACCACCTGGCCAACCCGGGTCGGGTCAACGCCGGCGCGGGCCATGGCGGTCTTGACGGTGAGCGTGGCCAGCTGGGTCAGCGGCACGTCCTTGAGCGATCCGCCGAAGGTGCCGATGGCCGTGCGCGCGGCACCCACCACATAGATGTCCTTGAAGCTCATGGTTTGTCTCCTCAGTTGGCAGTGCAGATGTCAGTGCAGATGGCGGCACCGATCTCGGTGTCGAGCCGCAATTCTGGCCCCGCCGGTTGACGCCAGGCTTGCCCGGCGGCTAGAGGCACACGTCCAATCGTGGATGGCGGCGGTCGGGGCGGCTGATCAAACCATGTTCGCCGGGTCGGTCCAGGCGTCAAAGTCGCGGGCATTGACGCTGCCCAGCGCGAGTGCAGCCTCGCGCAGGCTGCTGCCGGTGGCCTCGGCCCGCTGGGCGATGGCCGCAGCGGCCTCATAGCCGATGTGCGGCGCCAGGGCCGTCACCAGCATCAGCGAGCCGTCGAGCAGCGCGCGCATCCGCGCCGCATCGGGCTGCATGCCGGCCACGCAATGGCGCTCGAAGCTGGTCATGCCGTCGGCCAGCAGGCGCAGGCTTTGCAGCAGGTTGTGGGCCAGCAATGGCTTGGCGGTGTTGAGCTCCAGCATGCCGGCGGCGCCACCGAAGCTCATGGCCACGTCATTGGCCATCACCTGCATGCACAGCATCAGCATCGCTTCGCACTGCGTGGGGTTGACCTTGCCGGGCATGATCGAGCTGCCCGGCTCATTCGGCGGCAGGTGCCATTCACCCAGCCCGCCGCGCGGGCCCGAGGCCAGCCAGCGCAAGTCATTGGCGATGCGGGTCAAGGCCACGGCCAGGCCCTTGAGGGCGCCGTGCAGGCTGACCAGCGCGTCGTGCGCGGCCAGCGCCGCGAAGCGGTTGTCAGCGCAGTGCCAGGCCAGGCCGGTGTCGGCCGCCAGCCACAACGCCATCCGGGTGCCAAACGCCGGGTGGGTGTTCAGGCCCGTGCCCACCGCCGTGCCACCAATCGCCAGGCCCAGCAGGCCGGTCCAGTGCTGGTGCAGATGGGCCTGCGCCGCGTCCAGCTGGGCCACCCAGCCCGACACCTCCTGGCCCACGGTGATGGGCGTCGCGTCCTGCAGGTGCGTGCGGCCCAGCTTCACGAGTTGCGCGTGCCGGGTGGCGTGCCCGTGCAGGGTGTCGCGCAGGCGTTGCAGCGCCGGCAGCAGTTGCTGGCTGAGCTGCGTGCCGGCGGCCAGGTGCATGGCGGTCGGGAACACGTCGTTCGACGACTGCCCGAGGTTCACATGGTCATTCGGATGCACGCAGCGCAAGTTGCCCCTTCCAGCGCCCATCAACTCGGAAGCCCGGTTGGCCAGCACCTCGTTCACGTTCATGTTGCAGGGCGTGCCTGAGCCGGTTTGCCAGATCCCCAGCGGAAACGCGCCCGGATGATGGCCGGCCAGCATTTCTGCTGCGGCATCCACGATGGCCGAGGCCATGGCCGGCGGCAACAAGCCCAGTTCGGCATTCACCTCGGCCGCAGCCCGCTTGATGTGCACCAGCGCCATCCACAAGCCCCAGGGCGGCTGCTCGGTGGAGATCGCGAAGTGCAGCAGCGCCCGCTGGGTCTGTGCGCCCCACAGGGCGGTGTGCGCCACGGGGATGTCGCCCATGCTGTCGTGTTCCAGTCGGAAACCGTCGGGCATGGTCACTCCAGAGGGCCTGCTGGCAGGCGGTCATTCAGCGTAGCGGGGCGGCGGCCGGCTGGCTGCTGCCCAGCGCACAGACCGGCGCACAGCCCCCGGCCATGCTCAGGCGCTGTTCAACTGGAGAGCCGCCATGCCACTGAGCCCCACCGACACCCTGCGCCCGTTCACCCTGGCCTCCGGGCAGCAAGGGTGGCTGCATGCGCTGAGCGCGCTGGGGCCGCTCGGGCTGGGTGAGGTGTCGCGGCTGCCAGTGTCGCTGCGCATGGTGCTTGAATCGATGCTGCGCCATGTGGACGGTGTGCGCGTCACGGAAGCGCAGGTGCGCGCGCTGGCCAATTGGCAGCCGCAAGCGCCGCGCACCGAGGAGCTGCCGATGGTGGTCTCGCGCATCCTGCTGCAAGACTTCACCGGCGTGCCGCTGCTGTGCGACCTGGCCGCGATGCGCGACCGGGCCCAGCGTCTGGGCGCCGCGGCAGTGCGTGTCACGCCCTGTGTGCCGGTGGATCTGGTGGTCGACCACTCGGTGCAGGTGGACCACTGGCGCGGCCCCGATGCGCTGGCACTGAATGGCCGGCTGGAATTCGAGCGCAACAACGAGCGTTACCGCTTCATCCGCTGGGGCACGCAGGCGTTTGACCGCGTGCGCGCCGTGCCGCCGGGTGTGGGCATCGTCCACCAGGTGAACCTGGAGTTTCTGGCGCCGGGCGTGCATGAGCGCGACGGCACCTACTTCCCCGACAGCCTGGTGGGCACCGACAGCCACACCACCATGATCAACGGCCTGGGCGTGCTGGCCTGGGGCGTGGGCGGCATCGAGGCCCAGGCGGCCATGCTGGGCGAGCCCGTGACGCTGCTGACGCCCGATGTGGTGGGCGTGCACCTGACCGGCCAGCTGCCCGCCGGCACCACCGCCACCGACCTGGTGCTGCTGCTCACCCAGCGGCTGCGGCAAGCCCGCGTGGTCGGGCAGTTCGTCGAGTTCTTCGGCGAGGGCGCCGCCAGCCTCAGCCTGCCCGACCGCGCCACCGTGTCCAACATGGCACCCGAATATGGCGCCACCATCGGCTTCTTTCCGCCCGATGACGTGACGGCCGGCTACCTGCTGGACACCGGGCGCAGCGCGGCTGCCGTTGATGCCTTCCGCAGCTATTTCCAGGCCCAGGGCCTGTTCGGCATGCCGCGTGCGGGTGACATCGATTACTCCCGCGTCGTGCCCCTGGACTTGACCACCGTGGTGCCCTGCGTGGCCGGGCCGAGCCACCCGCAAGATCTGATCCCTTTGCCCGAGTTGCCCGCCCGCTTCGAGGCCTTGCTCAACAGCCCCACCACGCTGGGCGGCTACGGCGTGCAGCCCACCCAGGGGCCGCTGGCGCATGGCGATGTGCTGATCGCGGCGATCACCTCTTGCACCAACACCTCCAACCCGCAGGTGATGCTGGCGGCGGGCCTGCTGGCGCAGCGCGCGGTGGCCCGGGGCATGCGGGTGGCCGCCCGCATCAAGACCTCACTGGCGCCGGGTTCGCGGGTGGTCACCGATTACCTGCAGCGCGCGGGTTTGCTCGCGCCGTTGGCCGAGCTGGGGTTTCAGGTGGTGGCTTATGGCTGCACCACCTGCATCGGCAACAGCGGGCCGCTGCCCGATGCGGTGATGGCCGCGCTGGGGGCGGAGCCGGTGGTGGGTGTGGCCGTGCTCAGTGGCAACCGCAATTTCGAGGCGCGCATCCACCCGGCCGTGCAAGCCAACTTCCTGATGAGCCCGCCGCTGGTGGTGGCCTTTGCGCTGGCCGGCCGCATCGGCATCGACCTGACCACCGAAGCGCTGGGCCTGGACCGCCACGGCCAGCCCGTGTGGCTGCATGAGCTGTGGCCCAGCGCCGCTGACGTGGCCGAGGCGCAGGCTTTGGCGGGCGGTGCTGCGGCCTACCAGCGCCTGTATGCCCACACTGACCAGCTCAGCCCCGCCTGGACCATGCTCGACGTGCCCGCCGGCCTGACCTGGGATTGGGCGCCGTCCACCTACCTGGCCCGGCCGCCTTTCCTGGACGACGTGACCATGGCCTTGCCCGCCTGGCAGCCCATCCAGGGCGCCCGCGCCTTGCTGATGCTGGGTGACGCCATCACCACCGACCACATCAGCCCGGCCGGTGCCATCAACGAGTTTTCCAATGCGGGGCAGTGGTTGCAGGCTCAGGGTGTGAGCCCGTCCCACTTCAACAGTTATGGCGCTCGGCGTGGCCAGCATGAGGTGATGGTGCGCGGCACCTTCGCCCACGGCCGCCTGCGCAACCTGATGATGCCGGCGCGCCAGGGCGGTGGCCCCACCGAGGGCAGCGTCACGCCGATGCAGCCGGGCGGGCAGGTGAGCTCGGTGTTTGATGCGGCGATGATCTACCAGCAGGCTGGCACGCCGGTGCTGGTGTTTGCCGGTGAAGACTACGGCAGCGGCTCCAGCCGGGACTGGGCCGCCAAGGGCACCCGACTGCTGGGGGTGCGGGCAGTGATTGCCCGCAGCTTCGAGCGCATCCACCGCGCCAACCTGGTCGGCATGGGCGTGCTGCCGCTGCAGTTCATGGACACCGACAGCATCGCCGGCCTGCACCTGCAGGGTGACGAGCGGTTCGACGTGGACACCCACCTCACCGCCGATGGCCGCTGGCAACCCGGGCAGACAGTGACGCTGCACATCCACCGCGCCGAAGGCGGCCATGTGCAATGCCCCCTGCGGCTGTGCGTGGACACGGCGCTGGAGGCCGAATACCTGCGCCACGGCGGGCTGCAGCCCTACCTGCTGCGCAAGCTGCTGGCCGACGAGCCGGCTGACCTGATGGCGGCGTCGCCCAAGCCGCTGTCTGCCATGCCAGACGCGGCCCGGCCGTTGTGGTCAGGGGGCCGTCTGGCTGATGCGGCCGTGGGTCTGGTTGACGAGCATCAGCGCCGCTGAACCGTAGAAGCGGTGGAACTCCGCCACCATCTCGCCCTTGGCAATGACCGGGTCGGTGGCGGTGAGCAGCCGAGCCGCCTCAATGCTGGGCACCGCGAAGATGTACAGGCCGCGACGTCCTTCCTGGCCGTCGAGCGGGCCGGCGGTCACCAGCGTGCCCTCGGCGGCCATGCGCCTGATGTTGTCGAAGTGGCCCTTGAACATCGCGTCGCGCTCTGGCCCGGCCGGCACTGGCGTGGGGCCGGTCTTCAGGATGGCCAGCACATACGGGCGCATGCCGCGCTCATCGGCGCCGAGTTGACGGGCCAGGGCCGCGTCATAAACCGGCGCGGTGGCACCTGAGGCTTCGTTGGTGGCCGGCGCCATGGCTTGAGCCTGGGCCGGCAGGGCGTGCAGCGCGGCAACCAGGGTGGCCAGCACGGGCAGGGTGCGGGTGGGCATCAAGAACATGCGGGTCGACATGGGCCAGGGCCTCCGGGGTGAGCGTGGGTGAGTCGGCGTGACGCCACAGTGTCTCCCAAACCCTCAGGGTTGCCATCAGCGCCCTGGTGTCCGCTTCTCGGCGCAAAATGGGTCATCACCACAGCCTTGATGCTGACATGACGATTGATGCTGCCGCTGCAAACAACGCCGCCAACAAGGCCGCCAACCCCAGCCCGGCCGAGCTGCTGGCCACCTTCCAGCGTGAGGGCGTGCGCGACGTGGCGTGCCTCTTTCCTGATGTGACGGGTTATCCGCGCGGCAAGCTGATGCCCGCGGCCAGCTTCGCCAAAGGCCAGGAATTGCGCATGGCCCAGGCCATTCCGATGCAGTGCGTGACGGGCGAGTATTCGTACGACCCGATCTTCCCGGACGAAGACCCAGACGTGCGCCTGGTGCCCGACATGGCCACCGTGCGCCGCATGCCCTGGGCCAGCAGCCCGCGTTACCTTGCCATCCACGACTGCATCGAGCTGAGTGGTGAGCACTGCGCCTTCGCGCCGCGCTCGGTGCTCAAGGCCGTGCTGGCCCGGTATGCCGAGCGTGGCCTGACGCCCGTGGTGGCGCCCGAGATCGAGTTCTACCTGACGGCGCCCTGCACCGACCCCGCGCAGCCGCTGGTGGCGCCGGTGGGCCGCGGTGGCAGGGCCGAGGTGGGCCAGTCGGCCTTCAGCCTGAACATGCTCGATGAGCTCGGCCCATTCTGGGATGCCTTTCACGCGGCCATCGACACGCTGGGCATCCGCGGCGATACCTGGATTCATGAGGTGGGCTGCAGCCAGTACGAGATCAACCTGATGCACGGCGATGCGCTGGCGCTGGCCGACCAGGCCTTCCTGTTCAAGTACGCCGCCAAGGAAGTGGCGCTGCAGCACGGGTTGAACGCCGTGTTCATGGCCAAGCCGATCGCGGGTGAGGCGGGCAGCTCGATGCACCTGCACCAGAGCGTGGTGAATGCGGCGGGCGAGAACATCTTCAGCAATGCCAACGGCACGGCGTCACCGGCCTTTCTGCACTACATCGGCGGCTTGCAAACCTACGGCCCCGACCTGATGCTGCTGTATGCGCCGCACGTCAACTCCTACCGGCGTTATGTGTCGGGCAGCCAGGCGCCGATCAACCTGGAGTGGGGCCACGACAACCGCACGGCAGGCCTGCGCGTGCCGACCAGCGCCCCGGTGGCGCGGCGGGTGGAAAACCGCATCGCCGGGTCGGACGCCAACCCCTACCTCGTGCTGGCCGCCAGCCTGGCCGCGGGCCTCGCGGGCATGGACGAAGCCATCATCCCGGCCGACCCCATCACCGGCGACGGTTATGCCCAGGCGCACACCTTGCCGCGCACGTTTGCCGAGGCCCACGCCCAACTGGCGCGCAGCCCCTCGGCACCGCGCCTGCTGGGAAAAGGCTTTGTGCAGGCCTACCTGGCCGTGAAGGGCCTGGAGCACGACAGCTTCCTGCGCGAGATCAGCGCCTGGGAGCGTCGCTTCCTCGGCCCGCTGGTCTGATCGGCCGCTGCAATTGAAGGAGTGGCGATGGGCGCGATGAGCACAGCCGGCAATGCCGCCGACATCTGGTGGGTCGGCCTGGCCTGGACGGCGGCGGCCACGGTGGTGGCCGCCTTGCTGGTGCGCCTGCTGTGGCTGGTGCAGGACAAGGCCGTGGCGCGCCTGCGGGCCTGGCTGGTGCTGCTGCGCCGCAAGCAAGGCCATGCGGCCATCGTCAGCACCTATGTCGACCATGCCAATTCCGGCGTGCAGTGGGTGGTGACGGCGCTCTCCTGGGGCCTGATCGTGCTGGTGATCGACCTGTGGGCCAGCTTCGTGCTGCAGCAGTTCAGCTGGACACGCTCCTGGGGCCTGCGGTCTTTTGATTGGCTGATGGACGTGCTGGGCCAGTTCTTCAGCGCCACGCTGGGGGCGGTGCCGGGCCTGCTCACGGCTTTGCTGATCTTCGGGCTGGCGCGGCTGGTGTCGCAGGCGCAATGCCTGTTGCTGGAGCGTGTGGAGCGCGGTGAAGTGCGCCTGGGCTGGCTCGACAAGGACACCGCCGGCCCCACACGCCGGCTGGCGCAGGTGGTGGTGTGGCTGTTTGCGCTGGCCATGGCGTACCCGTACCTGCCGGGCTCGAACAGCGAGGCCTTCAAGGGCTTGTCGGTGCTGGCAGGCTTGATGCTGTCGCTCGGGGCGTCCAGCGTGGTCGGGCAGGCCATGTCGGGCCTGAGCCTGATGTACTCCCGCGCGCTGCGGGTGGGTGAGTACGTGAAGATCGGCGACACCGAAGGCACGGTCACGCAGGTCGGCCTGTTCGCCACCCGGGTGCAGACCGGGATGGGTGAAGAGGTGATCCTGCCGAACTCGGTGGTGTTCGGCCAGCCCGTGCGCAATTTCTCGCGCCTGGTGGAGGACGGCCAGTTCGTGCTGCACACGGCCGTCACCATCGGCTACTCCACGCCCTGGCGGCAGGTGCACGCCATGCTGCTGGAAGCGGCATCGCGCACGCCCGGTGTGGCCGCCGTTCCGGCGCCGTATGTCATCCAGTCCGCGCTGAGTGATTTCTACGTGGAGTACCGCCTGTGCGCCCAGGGCAACAACAACGCCCCGCGCCGCCGCGCCGAGGCGCTGAGTGCGCTGCATGCCAATGTGCAGGACGTGTTCAATGAAAACGGTGTGCAGATCATGTCGCCGCATTACCTGGCTGACCCGCCCGCCCCGCAGGTGGTGCCGGCCGGGCCGTGGGCACCGCAGCGGGGAGAGGCCTTGCAGCCGCCTGCGCAGCGTGGCCAGCGTGGCGCTTCAGTCGGCCTGTGACTTCGGCAGCAGCCGGTCGTATTCGCGCTTGACCACGTCATAGCACTCGCACGACCGGGCTTCCAGGCCCGGGCGATCGAGCACCGTGATGTGGCCGCGTGCGTACTTGATCAGCCCCGCGCGCTGCAGCTTGAGCGCGCCTTCGGTCACGCCTTCCCGGCGCACGCCCAGCATGTTGGCAATCAGCTCCTGGGTCATCACCAGCTCCACGCCCGGCAGGCGGTCCAGGCTCAGCAGCAGCCAGCGGCACAACTGCTGGTCGAGTGAGTGGTGGCGGTTGCACACCGCCGTCTGCGACATCTGCGTGATCAGCGCCTGCGTGTAGCGCAGCAACAGGTGCAGCACCGGCACCGAGCGGTTGAACTCGTCCTTGATGGCAGCGGCACGCATCTTGAAGCCCTTGCCGGCGCTCTGCACCACGGCCCGGCTGGGGGGTGATTCGCCGCCCATGAACAGCGCGATGCCGACCACACCCTCGCGGCCGACCACGGCGATCTCGGCGGAGGAACCGTCTTCCATCACATACAACAGCGAGACGATGGCGCTGGTGGGAAACACCACATGCGACATCGTGCTGCCGGACTAGTACAGCACATGCCCGAGCGGCAGGTCGATGGGCTCCAGCATGTCGCGCCATCGGGTCCAGACTGCTTCGGGCAAGACGGCCAGCAACTGGTTGTCGCGGGCATTGGCATTGGCAGACATCGTGGCTTGCAAGGTGCTCATTTCAGGAAAGGCGTTCCGTGGTGATGGCGGCCTGCATGAGCGCCCCTGACCCTGCGTGTTGCAGGGCCTTCGATGCAATGTAGTGGCTTTGAATTGCTGGTGTATGTGCGATGACGCACAGATCCCCTACATGCCGTGTTCGCCAGCGCACAGACGGCAACAGGGGGGGCGCTCACATTGCGTCTCCGCGCTGTGTTGTTCAGCTTGTTTAAAGCGAACGACGGCGCTGCCGGTGATCTTTTTTGCGTTGTCCCTTGCCTGAAGTGTGTCTGCACATGCCTGCTCCCCCCGCTACTCTCTCCACCGTGCCCGCCGAAGAGGCACTGCCGTGCCCCGCGCCGTTTTTCCACAGCGACAGCGATTCGGTCCGCTTCTGGGTTCAGGTCCACGGCTTGCCCGTCGGGGCCACCATCAGCCGGGCCACGCTGCATTACCGCTTCTGCCCCCAGCAGGCGGGTGACCAGCCCCTGGCCACCTACCTGGCGCATGCCGCCGAGGTGGACAGCGCCGTGCGCCGAAGGGTGCTGGGGGGCTCGATCGAGCCCGTGATGCTGCGGGAGCATGACCTGCTTCCCGTGCCAGTGCCTTCAGGCAGTCAGACGCCCGGGGCTTGAGCGTTGGCGGGCAGATACGTTGGCGGGCAGATAACCCGCATACCGCATGAACGCCAGCAGTGCAGCGGCCAGGTCGTCCGGCAGCCGCGCCTGGCGCTGACGCAAGGCGCTGCCGAATTCCAGCTGGATGGCGTCGATGCCCTCGGGCTGGTGGCTGCCGTAGGTCGCCACCGTGTGGCCGCCACTGAACCGGGGGTCCTCGGCGCTGAGCGTGTCTTGCATCAAAGGCGCCACCGTGTAGCCACGCGCCGCCAGCTCACCCGTCAGGCTGTGCGGGCCTTGCAAGGCCACCGGGCCCAGGCGCTTGATGAGCGCACGGGCCGTCTGGCCGTTTCGGGTGCCGCGAAAGATGGTGTCGGGCACCTGGCCCTGGCCGTGCACGTCCACCATCAAGGCGCCGTTCGGGAAGCGCTTGCGCAGATCGGCCACTTGCGCCGCCACCTCCGCGTGGTAGCTGCGCCAGGCGGGCACGGCGTCATCCGACTCGGTGCCTTCGGCCTCGCTGCGGTTCACATCCACGTATCTGCGGTGCGCCAGGGCCACCACCAAGGCTGGCCGCTGGCCACCCGTCAGGCGGGCCAGCGCCAGGGCGGTCTGCTCGGCCAGCGGCCGTGTGCCCAGGTCGCGCAGCACCGTGCCGCGGGTGCGTGCCGGGGGCAGGCCGATGAAGGCCTCGCCGTCGTGCGGCACGGTCAGCAGCAGCGGCAACTCGCCCGGGGTGGACAGTGTCTGCACCAGCGGCGCGCGGCCCGGCTCGGCGGCGTGCATCGTGGCGGGCAGCAGCGTGGTCGTCAGCGAGATCAGCAGGTGGCGGCGTTGCATGGGCGACATCCCGAGGTTCAACGTGAAGGGGTTCTGCGCTGCGGCAGTCGGGTGGCGCGGTCTCGGGCCCTGGTCTCTGATTTCTTCTTGCTGGACGGCCAGTCGCAGCCGCTCGCCATGTCAGCACAGTCGCAGACCGACGAGGGTCTGCAGCCACCATGCCCGTGGCCGCCGCCATCCAGGTCGCAACCATCGCAGGGCAAGTCGCAATCGCCGCGTTGGGCCGCGGGCATGCGCCGCGCGGCAGGGGTGGTGTTGTGCAGCTTCTCTGGTTGAAAGCGGCGGTGTGCCACGCCGCAGCGGTGCATGCGCAAACGCAGTACGCCGGTCCCCTTCCAAGGCCCGTGCCGGCGGATGGCGCGCCAGCCAAGTTCAGCGCAGCTGGGCTGGCCCAGGTGCACGCGGTAGGCGCATGAGAAACCTTTGTAGGGTGACAGCCAGCGCTGGTACAGCCGGATCAACCAAAGTGCAAAACAACGCATGCGTCAGCCAACCCGGAGGCCGGCCAGTGTGAACCAGCCGCGTTTATAACCGGCCGCGCCGGGACGCTCGGCGCAGCCTGTGCCCGGCCGCACAGACCGCAGGCGTGACAGGCCGGAAGCTGCGTCTTGTGGGCATTGACAGGAGACCTTGATCTGTTCAGTGGGGAGAATTCGCCACTCCCGCATTGCCGACCGGCCCGTCTCGAAACTGGCCCAAATACGAGCCATATTGCTAGATGGTTGAGCGCCGACAGGGCGCTTGGAGTTCGCGTTGATCCCTCTACAGAGGGGACGGAGTGCTTGTGTTGCACAAACAGCAGTCAGGTTGGAAAGACACGAGTTTGACGGGACGCCGACATGGCGAGCAGTGATGGTGACCCACAGCCGGGATCTGCCCGCGCCTGATGGCGCGGAAATAGCTGCATTGCGGCAACAACTTTTCACCCACGAACGCGCCACCCGCCACCAGCTGGCGCAGGTGCTGCACGACCACATCGGCCAGATCCTGACGGTGGCCCGGCTCCGGCTGGACAGCATCGGTGATTCGCTCCAGGCCAAGGGCGACAAGGTGCAGGGCCCGGCCTTGCACGAGGTGTCGGCCCAGCTGTGCCAGGCCCTCACCATGATCCGCGGCATGCTGACCGACCTGCGCCCGGCGCTGCTGGACGAGCGTGGCCTGGCCGCCGCCCTGGCCAGTGAACTGGGTCAGCATGGCCTGTGCAACATGCCCGTGCGCATGACCTGGGACGTGGACATCGAAGCCGCCACCTGCCGCTGGCCGCCGCAGGTGGAGTACGCCGCCTTCATGCTGGCCCGCGAGGCGCTGGTGAATGCCCTGCGCCACGCCGACGCCACCGAGGTACAGGTGCGCCTGAGCGGCAACGCGTAGCAGATGAACCTGACCGTGCACGACAACGGCAGCGGCCTGCCCGCTTCTGATGAGGCCGATGTCAGCTTCGGCCTGGGCGTGCTCGGCATGCGTGAACGCAGCCTGTCGGTCGGGGCGCATTTCGCCATTCACAGCCAGCCCGGAAGCGGCACCACGGTGTTGATGCGCTGGCAGTCGGAGCAAGCATGACCACCGTCTATCTGGTTGATGACCACCTCGTGCTGCGCCAGGGCCTGCAAGCCCTGCTGGAGGCCGCCGGGCACACGGTGGTCGGCGGCAGTGAAGACCCGACCCGCGCGATCGCGGAGCTGATCCGCCTGCAACCGAAGGTCTTGATCCTCGATCTGACGCTGGACAAGCGCTCAGGCTTCGAGCTGCTGGAATACTTGAAGCGCCGGGCCTTGCCGGTGCGCACCGTGGTGCTGACGATGTCGGCCCATCCGCGGCATGTGGGTGAGGCCGTGCGCCTGGGCGTGTCGAGCTATCTGCTGAAGGGCGTGTCGATGGCCGAGGTGCTGAGCGCCGTGGCGCATGCCGAGCGCGGCGAGATGTACTTCACCGCCGAAACCGCCGACCTAGCGGTGAAGGCGCTGGCGCTAGGCGCTGACGAGCCGGCGCTGGCGTCCTTGTCGGCCCGCGAGCGGCAGGTCATCACGCTGGTGGTGCAGGGGCATTCCAGCGCGGCCATCGGGGCGCTGCTGCACCTGTCGCCCAAGACGGTCGATTCCTACCGCAGCCGCCTGATGGCCAAGCTGGGCGTGCCCGATGTGACGGCGCTGGTGCGCCTGTCCATCCGCCTCGGGCTGATCGACGTGAGCGGCGCCTGAGGGCGACAGTCTCCTGCTGGGGCTCCAGGCCCGGCGCGGTTCGCGCTGGTCTGCTGCATTTCGCGCCCGTGAGATGCTGCTTGTCGCAGGCGGGTGGCCGCCCGGGTGTGGTGTGGGCACAGTGCAAGCCATGCACCCGGGGCACTGCGCACCGGGCACCACACCACAAGGAGTTTCGTCATGTCGAATGTGCTGCAACACGTGCCGTTTTGGGTCTGGGGTTTGCTGGTCGGCCTCAGCTGGCTGGGCCTCAAGCAGACATTTCCGCGCCAGGTGTCGCTGGGCCGTGTCACGCTGATGCCGGTGGCGATGCTGGTGCTGTCGTTCACCGGGGTGACGGGCAGTTTTGGCCGCGGCCCTGCAGCAGGCGTGGCCCTGCTGGCCTGGGCGCTGGGCTTGGTGGCAGCCTTGCTGCTGGTGCGCATCGAGCCCCGCGGCGTGCGTTTTGATGCCGCCACCCGTCGCTTCCAGGTGCCCGGCAGCTGGTGGCCGCTGGCGCTGATCTGGATGATCTTCGTGCTGAAGTTCGCCACGGGCATGGCCCTGGCCATCCAGCCGGCCCTGGCCGCCGATGCGCTGGTGGCGGGTGGGCTGTCGGGCGTGTTCGGCGCGTTCAGTGGCGTATTCCTGGCCCGTGCCTGGCCGCTGTGGCGCATGGCCCGCAACCGCATGCAGCAGGCGTTTGACGCAGCAGCCTGAGGGCGGTTTACAGTCGCCGGATGGCTCATTCCTCTGCATCCGGCAACGCGCCCGCCCCCAAGCACTTCTACGAGCCCCGGCTGGGCCACGGCCTGCCGCATGACCCGTTCAATGCCATCGTCGGCCCCCGGCCAATCGGCTGGATCTCCACCCTCAGCAAGGACGGCGTGGCGAACCTGGCCCCGTACAGCTTCTTCAATGCCTTCAACTATGTGCCCCCGCTGATCGGCTTTTCGTCGATCGGCTGGAAGGACACGGTGCGCAACATCGCCGATACCGGCGAATTCGTGTGGAACCTCGCCACCCGGCCGCTGGCTGAAGCGATGAACGCGAGTTGCGCTGCGGTGCCTTCAGACGTCAGCGAGTTTGACCTCGTGGGCCTGGCGCAAGAGCCGTCCAGGCTGGTGAAGCCGCCGCGCGTGGCGCTCAGCCCGGTGGCCTTCGAGTGCCGGCTGACCCAGATGATCCGGCTGAAGACCGCCGAGGGCGCCGAGGTGGACAGCTGGCTCACCCTCGGCGAGGTGGTGGCGGTGCACATCGACCAGCGCCTGCTGAAAAACGGCATCTACGACACGGCCGCGGCCCAGCCGATCCTGCGCGGCGGCGGCCCGGCCGACTATTTCGGCATCGACGCCGCGCAGCGCTTCGAGCTGTTTCGCCCGCGCTGAACTGAGCAGGCGGCCTGATGCGCAGCAACCTGCCCGATGTGACACCGGAGGCGGCACCCGGGCCACGCCATGGTGTGTGGACGATGGCGATGTCGCTGGCGCTGGCCTCGGCCGTGTCGCTGGGTCTGTCGCGCTTCGCCTATGCGCTGCTGCTGCCGGCCATGCGGCTGGATCTGGGCTGGAGCTACGCCACGGCCGGTGCGATGAACACGGTGAATGCCGCCGGCTACCTGTTGGGCGCGCTGTTGATGCCGCGCCTGCTGAGCCGCTGGGATGCCCGCCGCGTGGTGCTGGGAGCCGGCGCGCTGGCGGCGGTGCTGCTGGCGGGGCATGGGGTGGACGTGAGCGCTGGTGCCACGTCGGGTGCCGCATCCAACGGTGGTGCGCTGTGGCTGTACGTCCTGCGCGTCCTGCTGGGCGTGGCCAGTGCGGCCAGCTTCGTGGGTGGCGGTGTGCTGGCGTCCCAACTGGCGCTGCAGGTGAGCAAGCCGGGGCTGGTGCTGGGTTTGTATTACGGCGGCACGGGCCTGGGCATCGTGGCGTCTGCCTTGAGCCTGCCGCCGCTGTTGGCGCACGCCGCATCTGCCTGGCGTGAGGCCTGGTGGCTGCTGGCGGTGCTGGCGCTGCTGGCCACCGCGGGCCTGAGCGCCGGCACGGCCGGCTGGCGCGTGCCGCCGCCGCCGGCGGGTGAGCGGGTGCCTGCGCCCTGGCGGCGCCTGGGGTGGGGCCTGGCGGGCTACCTGATGTTCGGCTTGGGCTACATTGGCTACATGACCTTCAACGTCACGCTGCTGCGTGAGCAGGGCCTGGGCAGCGGTGTCATCACCGGCTTTTACCTGCTGGTGGGCCTGGGCGTCGTGGCCTCGTCGTGGTTGTGGGCCGGGCTGCTGCAGCGCCATGCCGATGGCCGGCCGATGGCGGTGCTGAACGGTTTGCTGGCGGTGGCCACGGCGCTGGCCGTGCTGGTGCCGGGGCAGACGGTGTTGGCCTTGTTGTCAGGGGCGCTGTTTGGCAGCGTGTTCTTGTCGGTGGTGGCGTCCACCACGGCGCTGGTGCGGCACAACCTGCCGCGCGCCGCCTGGGCCTCGGGCATCACCGCGTTCACGGTGATCTTCGCGGCCGGGCAAATCATCGGGCCGGTGCTGGTGGGCCTGCTGGCCGATCGCCTCGGCGGGCTGGCCAGCGGCCTGTGGTTGAGCACCGGGCTGCTGGCCCTGGGCTCGCTGCTGGCCAGCCGCCAGCGCCAGCTGGGCTGAGGCCCAGCGGCGCGGCGGGGTCAGTGCAGCAGCTGGTCGACGCCGCTGGTCAGCGTGTCGTAGTCGGCCATGTGGGCCACCAGCCACTCGATGTCGAGGTCCAGGTGCATGTGGTGCATCAGCTCGGGTTGCAGGTCCATCAGCGTGGTCAACGGGGCCAGGCCACGCTCACCCGCATCGCTCATCACGCTGGCCAGGCGCAGCACCGCGCCGAGCTGCGAAAACGGCTTTGCTTCCATCGGGTTGGCCGCGGCGGCCAGGCCCTTCACCAGCTCGTCAGGGAAGTGCCAGCGCCGCGCCAGCTCTGCGGTCACCTCCAGGTGAGTGCACTGCATCAGGGCCATTTCATGGTCGAGCAGGCTGTCGGGGGCGCTGGCGCGTTCTTCGGCCAGGGCCACTGTTTCGGGCTCTGACATCAGCATCAGCAATTCGCCGGTGCGCATCACCAGTCCGGCCAGGTAGGCGGTGTCGGGGTCGATGTCGCAGGCCTGGGCCAGCATGCGTGCATGGCCGGCGGTGGCCAGGCACTGGCGCCAGAAGCGCAGTCGGTCGAAGTTGCCGGTGTTGGGGAAGGCGCCCGAGACGCAGGCTGCCAGCGCCAAGTCACGCAGGGCGCTCATGCCTATGGTGGCGGCAGCGTCCTTGATGGTGGAAATGGCATGCCGCGGGCTGTAGCGGGCCGAGTTGGCCATGCGCAGCAGCTTCACGGACAGGCCCTGATCCTGGGAAATCAGGGCCGCGAGTTCGGTCATGCCCATGCGGTCGTCGTTGAACGATCGCAGCAGCCGGCTGGCCACCTCAGGCATGGAGGGCAGGGCAGTGGGGTTCGAAAAGAACTTGTCGGTGGTCGGCATCTGGCACTCCTTCGGGCACACGAAATGATCTGGCACACCTGTGTCGGCGTGACCATTTGTTTCGGCTTTGACGCCGTCGTCTTGAGCACCAAGAGGGTATGTCCCGGGCTTGAGCGGGCAGGCTGCCAAGCAATTGGCATTGCGGCTGGATTTATGCGGGCTGTCCGTTCATCGCCCGCCGAGGCATGATGGAAACCTCACCTTCAACCTTGTGATCCCATCCTGGGAGTCGGCCATGAAAGACACCGCCCTGCTGGTCATCGACATCCAACGCGGCGCCTTCGACGCCCAGCGTTGCCCGCCCATCGACCGCGCCGCTGAGCTTGTCGAGCGCGCGAATGCCTTGATAGATGCTGCCCGCACGTCTGGCACGCCCATCGTGTTCGTGCAGCACGCGTCCGAGCCCGGTGACGTGTTTGAAGCGGGCTCGGTGCACGCCGAGCTGCACGAGTCCTTCGGCCCTCGGCCCGACGAGCGGGTGGTGCAGAAGTGGGAATCCAGCGCGTTTGATGGCACCGACCTGCAGGCCCACCTGCAGGGCCTGGGCGTGAAGCAGGTGGTGGTCTGCGGGCTGCAGAGCGAGTTCTGCGTCAGCAACACCAGCAGGTCTGCGCTGGCGCTGGGCTATTTGGTGCAGCTGGCCGCGGATGGGCACAGCACCTGGCCATCTGGCGGACGCACCTCGCAGGCCATTTCCGATGAAGTGAATGTGGCGTTGCAGGCAGCTGGTGCGGTGCTGCAGCCCACGGCGGCGCTGGCAGCGGCCATCGAAGGGCGGCCATGAGCCTGGTGATCCGTGAGTTGAACGACGGCGACGTGGCGGCCTACCGCAGCCTGATGCTGGAGGCCTACGCCACCGTCCCCGATGCCTTCACATCGACCCCCGAAGAGCGGGCGGCCGAGCCCGACAGCTGGTGGATCAAGCGCATGCGCCACCCGGCCGGTCTGGGCTTGGCCTTCGGCGCTTTTGACGGCGACGCTCTGGTGGGCACGGTGGCGCTGGAGTTCGCCAACAAGCCCAAGACCCGCCACAAGGGCCTGGTGATCGGCATGGTGGTGCAAGAGGCTGTGCGTGGCCAGGGCGCCGGGCGCGCCCTGATGGACGCGGCACTCATCGCAGCCCGGGCGCGCCCAGGGCTGCGCTCGCTGATCCTGACCGCCACCGAAGGCAATGAGCCGGCCATCCGCCTGTACCGTAGCTGCGGCTTCGTGGCCTTCGGCACCGAGCCCCTGGCGATCCTGACGCCGACCGGTTTCCGCAGCAAAGTGCACATGGTGCTGGACTTGCATCCGAATGCCCCTGTCCCCGGGATGTGAACGATGGCGGACAGGCCTTCGGGGCTTACCCGCAGTTGTCACTGCCGCGACAGGAAATAAGCGAACGACCGTGCTAAAAACGGCTTGATGCCCCCGAGGAGACACCCGTCATGGACCTGAATTTCACCCCCGAGGAACTGGATTTCCGCCAGGAGATCCGGGCCTGGGTCGCCGCCAATCTGCCGGCTGACCTGAGCCACAAGGTGCACAACGCTCTGCGCCTGTCGCGTGAAGACATGCAGCGCTGGGCCAAGATCCTGGGGGCCAAGGGTTGGCTCGGTTATGGCTGGCCCAAGCAGTTTGGCGGCCCGGGCTGGAACGCGGTGCAGAAGCACCTGTTCGAAGAGGAATGCGCGCTGGCCGGTGCGCCGCGCATCGTGCCCTTCGGCCCGGTGATGGTGGCGCCGGTCATCATGGCCTTCGGCACGCCGGAGCAGCAGCAGCGCTTCCTGCCCGGCATCGCCTCGGGCGAAGTCTGGTGGAGCCAGGGCTACTCGGAGCCGGGTTCCGGCTCTGACCTGGCCTCGGTCAAGACCCGCGCCATCCGCGGCATCGATGCAGCCGGTGACCACTACATGGTGAACGGCCAGAAGACCTGGACGACGCTCGGCCAGTTCGGTGACTGGATCTTCTGCCTGGTGCGCACCAGCACCGAAGGCAAGCCCCAGACCGGCATCAGCTTCCTGCTGGTCGACATGAAGAGCCCGGGCGTCACGGTGCGGCCGATCATCATGCTCGACGGCGAGCACGAGGTGAACGAAGTCTTCTTCGACAACGTGCGCGTGCCCGCCGAGAACCTCATCGGCGAAGAGAACAAGGGCTGGACCTACGCCAAGCACCTGCTGGCCCATGAGCGCACCAACATCGCCGACGTGAACCGCGCCAAGCGCGAGCTGGAGCGCCTCAAGCGCCTGGCCAAGGCCGAAGGCGTGTGGGACGACATCCGGTTCCGTGACCAGGTGGCGCTGCTGGAAGTTGACATCGTGGCCCTGGAAATGATGGTGTTGCGGGTGCTGAGCGCCGAGAAGAGCGGCAAGCAGAGCCTGGACGTGGCGGGCTTGCTGAAGATCCGCGGCAGCGAGATCCAGCAGCGTTATGCCGAACTGATGATGATGGCCGCCGGCCCGTTTGCCCGGCCGTTCATCCAGGAAGCGATGGAGGCCGGCTGGCAGGGCGACCACGTGGGCGCGGCCCACTGCGCGCCGCTATCGAGCACCTTCTTCAACTTGCGCAAGACGACGATTTACGGCGGCAGCAATGAAGTGCAGCGCAACATCGTCAGCCAAACCGTTCTGGGGGCCTGATCATGGATTTCGAATTCTCTGAAGACCAGGTTTCGCTGCGCGACGCGGTGGCACGCTGGGTCGACAAGGCCTATGGCTTCGAGCAACGCCGTGCCATCGTGAAGGCCGGCGGCTATTCGGCCGAATCCTGGACCGCCATGGCCGAGCTGGGCTTGCTGGGTCTGGCGATTCCGGAAGAACAGGGCGGCATGGGTTTTGGTGCCGTGGAAGCCATGGTGGTGATGGAAGAGCTGGGGCGCGGCATGGTGCTCGAGCCTTACGCGGCCGTGGCCCTGGTGGCCGCGCCGATGCTGGTGCACAGCGCCGCCCCGTCGAAAGACCTGTGGCTGCAGAACATCGCCGATGGCTCGGCGCTGGTGGTGCTGGCGCATCAGGAACGTGGTGCGCGCCACCGCCTGCAGCATGTGCAGACGACCGCCGAGCAAGACCACAGCGGCAACTGGCGCCTGAATGGCCGCAAGAGCCTGGTGCCGGCTGGCCAGCATGCGGGCGCGTTCATCGTGCCGGCCCGTGTGAGCGGCGCCGTGGATGACCCCAGCGGCATCGCCCTGTTCCTGGTGGCGCCGGGTGTGGGCGTGAGCCTGCAGGGCTACCCCACGCAAGACGGTGCCTGCGCCGCCGAGGTGACGCTGGACGGCGCCACCGGCATCCAGATGTACGCGGCCGGTGAGGCTTACGCCGTGCTGGAAGCCGCCATCGACCGTGGCCTGGCCGCGCAGGCCGCCGAGGGCGTGGGCCTGATGGACAAGCTGACCGCCATCACGGTCGACTACATGAACACCCGCAAGCAGTTCAACGTGACGCTGGCCAGCTTCCAGGCGCTGCGCCACCGCATTGCCGACGTGAAGATGCAGCTGGAGCTGGCACGCTCGATGAGCTACTACGCCAGCCTGAAGCTGGGCGAGCCGGCGCCGCAGCGCCGCCGCGCCATCAGCCAGGCCAAGGTGCAGATCGGCAACTCGGCGCGCTTCGTGGGCCAGCAGTGCGTGCAGCTGCACGGCGGCATTGCCGTGACCGACGAGTACGTGGCCAGCCACTACTTCAAGCGCCTGACCATGCTGGAAATGGAATACGGCGACACGCTGCACCACCTGGGTGAAGTGTCGGCCCGCATGCAGGACACCGCCGGGGTGTTTGCCTGAGGCCGCATGGGGCCCGCGCTACAGTGTGGCCCCATGAAACTCAGTCAGATTCTTTATTCCCAGGGCTTCGGCACGCGCCGGGTGTGCGCCGGCATGGTGTATTCCGACCTGGTGCAGCACAACGGCCGCGTGCTGGAAGACCCCGATGAAGACCTGCCCACCGCCGGCCTGGTGCTGACGGTGGAAGGCAAGCCCTGGCCCTTCCACGAGAAGGCGCTGGTGCTGCTGAACAAGCCGGCGGGCTATGAATGCTCGCAAAAGCCCAAGCACCACCCGAGCGTGATGACGCTGCTGCCCGCGCCGCTGCGCAACCGGGGTGTGCAGCCCATCGGCCGGCTGGACGAAGACACCACCGGCTTGTTGCTGCTGACAGAAGACGGCAGCCTGATCCACAAGCTCACCTCACCGAAGCACCATGTGCCGAAGGTGTACGAGGTGGGCTGCAAGCACCCGATCGACGATGACCAGGTGGCGCGCCTGCTGGCCGGCGTGGTGCTGGAAGACGACCCGGTGCCCGTGCGCGCCGCCGCGTGCGAACGCGTGACCGAGCACCACCTGCGCCTGACGCTGACCGAAGGCAAGTACCACCAGGTCAAGCGCATGCTGGCAGCGGTGAGCAACCGGGTTGAAACGCTGCACCGCAGCGAATTTGGCCACCTCACCATTCCGGCAGACCTGGCGCCCGGCCAGTGGTGCTGGGTGAACGGCTGGCAGCCACCGGCCTGAAGTACCGACGCCAGCCCGAAAAAGCGCACGGTACGCCTGATTGGCCCGCCGTGGCTGCGAGGGCAAACACGGAGTGATGGCTCGGCGGCCTTCATGTTTATGCTGCAGTGCAAATCGCAACCAGCATGAGCGACGTCGACTCCCCAGCAGTGCCTGATCCGGACTCCGGCCCCGGACTTTTCAACGACCTCGCCCGCCAACGACGCCAGTCGATCGAGCGCAATGTCGAGCTGGAGCGTGTGCGCCAGCTGTTCGAGCGCACCGCCGAGCCGATGCTGGCCACCATCGTGGGTGCCGGTCTGATCACCTGGGCGCTGTGGCATCAGCTGGGCAATCCAGCCATCTGGTGGTGGTTTGCGCTCAAGCAGGCCACGGCCGTGGGGCGGCTGCTGGAGTGCGTGGCCTTCAGTCGGGCTGACTCGCCCCAGCTGGATACCCGGGCCTGGTGGCTGCGGCATGGCGTGGGTGGCTTGATCGATGGCCTGGGATGGGGCGTGCTCGGCTGGTACTTCGTGCCCAGCGGCGACCCCTGGCTCGACGGCGTGATCGCCGGGGGGCTGGTGGCGGTGGCCTCGGTGGGTGTATTCACGCTCACGTCGTACAACGGCCACGCCATGCGCTTCATGCTGGGGGTTCTGCTGCCCCTGGTGGTCAACCAGCTGCTGCAAGGCGGGGCCGTGAACTGGCTGGTGGCCGGCGGGCTGGTCGTCTACCTGATCCTGCTGTGGCGGGAGGGCCGGCGCAGTGAGCTTCACATGCAGGAGCTGCTGCGCCTGCGCTTCGAAAACGCCGCCATCGCCGAAGACCGCCAGCGTGCGCTGTTGCTGGCAGAGCATTCCAGCGCAACAAAATCACGCTTCCTGGCCATGGTCAGCCACGAGCTGCGCACCCCGCTCAACGGCATCCTCGGCATGACGCAGCTGATGCGCGACGGCACGGTCAGCGCGCAGCAGGCCCGGCAGCTGACGGTCGTGCAGCAGTCGGCGGGGCACCTGCAAACCTTGATCGAGGACCTGCTGGACATTTCACGGGCCGACGCGGGTCGCCTGAAGATCGAGCCCGCGCCGGCGCGGGTGGCTGATCTGGTGCGCGAGGTGACCGATCTGTTGTCGCCGGTGGCCACCGACAAGGGCCTGCGCTTCATGGTCAGCCTGCTGCACGGCCTGCCCGATGCCGCCATGCTGGACGCGCAGCGGGTCAAGCAGGTTCTGCACAACCTGCTGGGCAATGCCCTCAAGTTCACCGCGGCCGGGCAGGTGGAGCTCAAGGCCTCGCTGGATGGAGGCTTCTTGAGGTTCGAGGTGCGTGACAGCGGTGTCGGCATTCCCTTGGTGCTGCAGCAGCGCATCTTCGACCCCTTCGAGCAGGGCGACGGCCCGTCCGAGCAGCGCCGTGGAGGCACCGGCCTGGGCCTGACGATCTCCCGCCAGCTGGCAGTGGCCATGGGCGGCAACGTGACTTGCGCCAGCGTGCCCGGCCATGGCGCCACCTTCACCTTCACCGTGGCCTACCGGCCTGCACAGGCCCCGGTGCGCCAGGCGGCGCCGTCGTCCCCGGCCCCGCCGTTGCAGGGGCGCGTGCTGATCGTCGAGGACAACCCGGTGAACCTGATGGTGGCCAGCGCCATGGTCGAGCGCCTGGGCCTGGCCTGGGAGTCGGCTGATGACGGGCAGGTGGCGCTGGGCCGGCTGGCGCAGACGTCTTATGACCTCGTGTTGATGGACTGCCAGATGCCTGTGCTGGACGGCCTGGCCGCGACCCGGGCCTGGCGCGAGCGTGAAGCCGCCGCCGGGCAGCGGCGTGTGCCCATCGTGGCCCTGACGGCCAACGCCGTGCCCGGTGACCGCGAGGCCTGCACGGCCGCCGGCATGGACGATTACCTCAGCAAGCCGTTCACCATCGACACCCTGCAGACCGTGCTGGCGCGCTACCTGGCCGGCGGAAAAGGGCCGTGATGCTGCGCGGTGATGTGGCACAGGCCTGTCGCCCCCTGAGGCTGCGCCGATAATCCCGCCCATGCGCGTTTTCAGAGCCCAACGTCCTTCGCAAGCCGGTGACACCGGTTGTGCCCTCACCATCGGCAACTTCGACGGCGTCCACCGCGGACACCAGGCCATGCTCGCGCTGCTGGCCAGCGAAGCACGCCACCGGGGCCTGCGCACCTGCGTGATGACCTTCGAGCCGCACCCGCGCGACTGGTTTGCCAGCCAGGCGGGCAAGCCGGAGCTGGCGCCGCTGCGCATCGCCACGCTGCGCGACAAGCTGCAGGAGCTGGAGCGCTGCGGTGTGGACGACGTGGTGCTGATGCGCTTTGATGACAAGTTCGCCGGTCTCAGCCCGGAGGACTTCATCCGCCGCGTGCTGGTGCAGCAGCTGCGCGCCCGTTACGTGCTGGTGGGCGACGACTTCCGCTTCGGTGCGAAGCGCGCCGGTGACTACGCGCTGCTCGACGCCGCCGGCAGCGCCCAGGGCTTTGATGTGGCCCGGATGATGAGCTACGAGGTGCACGGTCTGCGGGTGTCCAGCTCTGCCGTGCGGGAGGCCCTGGCGGCCGGCCAGATGGCCCGCGCGGCCAGCCTGCTTGGGCGGCCGTACAGCATCTCCGGCCATGTGGTGCATGGCCGCAAGCTGGGGCGTGACCTGGGTTTTCGCACGCTGAACCTGCGTTTCCCGTCGCACCGGCCGGCGGCCATGGGCATCTTCGTGGTGCAGGTGCACGGCCTGGCTGAGCAGCCGCTGGCCGGTGTGGCCAGCCTGGGCGTGCGGCCCACGGTGGAAGACGCCGGCCGCGTGCTGCTGGAAGTGCACTGCCTGGACTGGCCGGCAGGCCTGGCCGTGGAAGGCGGCTACGCGCGCATCCTGCGGGTCGACCTGCTGCACAAGCTGCACGACGAGCGGCGCTATGACGGCCTTGAAGCGTTGCGTGTCGGCATCGCCCAGGACGTGATCGACGCCCGGGCCTGGTGGGCCGCACACGGCGCCTGAAGGCCGGCCTGGGCGCCACCGGTAGAATCAGGCGCATGTCCGCCCGTTTTGTCAGCCCTCCGCTCGCACCTGTGCGCGTGTCGCCCACGCTGCATGGCCATGCCTGCACGCGCCGCCAGACCACCCGGGACCGAATTCGGCGCATCGCCTGACGACGCCGCCCGCACCGGCATGACGCCGGTTCCGCGGGCCCTTCGCTCCTGTGATGCGCCCGTCGCGCAGGAGCCTTCCGGCAGCCCCCAGCGGCCGCCGCGCACCACCCGGTGCCTCAACTTTTGCGCCCCATGACCACCGAATCGAACACCAACGACACCCGCAGCACCCTGAACCTGCCCGACACCCCGTTCCCGATGCGCGGCGACCTGCCCAAGCGCGAGCCGGGCTGGGTGAAGGAATGGAACGAAGGCGGCCTCTACAAGCGCCTGCGTGATGCCCGCCACGGCGCCCCGCTGTTCGTGCTGCATGACGGCCCACCCTATGCCAACGGCAAGCTGCACATCGGCCACGCGCTGAACAAGGTGCTGAAGGACATGATCGTCAAGTCGAAGCAGCTCTCCGGCTTCGACGCGCAGTACATCCCCGGCTGGGATTGCCACGGCCTGCCGATCGAGAACGCCATCGAAAAGCTGCATGGCCGCAAGCTCAGCCGTGACGCCATGCAGGCCAAGAGCCGCGCCTTCGCCACCGAGCAGATCGGCCAGCAGCGCGAAGACTTCAAGCGCCTGGGCGTGCTGGGCGACTGGGAGCGCCCTTACCGCACGATGGACCCAGCCAACGAAGCCGGCCAGCTGCGCGCGTTCAAGCGCGTGGTCGAGCGTGGCTTTGTCTATCGCGGCCTGAAGCCGGTGTACTGGTGCTTCGACTGCGGCTCCAGCCTCGCCGAGTTCGAGATCGAATACGCCGACAAGCAGAGCGACACGCTCGACGTGGCCTTCGAGACCGACGACGGCGCCCGCCTGGCGCAGGCCTTCGGCCTGGCCGCGCTGCCGGCCGGCAAGAGCGCCTTCGCCGTGATCTGGACGACCACCGCCTGGACCATCCCCGCCAACCAGGCCCTGAACGCCCACCCCGAGCTGAGCTACGCGCTGGTGGAAACGCCGATGGGCTGCCTGGTGCTGGCCGAGACCCTGGTGGAAGCCTGCCTGCAACGCTTTGGCCTGGAAGGCCAGGTGCTGGCCACCGTGGCCGGCAAGGCGCTGGGCGGCCTGAACTTCCGCCATCCGCTGTTCGACGCGGACGCGGGCTATCGCCGCCTCTCGCCGGTGTTCCTGGCCGAGTACGTGAGCGACAGCGACGGCACCGGCATCGTGCACTCGTCGCCCGCCTACGGCGTGGATGACTTCAACTCCTGCATCGCCAACGGCATCAGCTACGACCAGATCCTGAACCCGGTTCAGGGCAACGGCACCTACGCGGCAGACTGGCCGCTGTTTGGTGGCCAGCACATCTGGAAGGCCATCCCCGAGGTGCTGGCCGCGCTGAAGGGCGCCGGCCGCCTGATGGCCACCAAGACCATCACCCACAGCTACCCGCACTGCTGGCGCCACAAGACGCCGGTGATCTACCGCGCGGCAGCCCAGTGGTTCGTCCGCATGGACGAAGGCGAGGGCGTGTTCACCACCGACAAGGCCGGCAAGACGCTGCGCCAGCTGGCCCTTGAGGCCATCGACCACACGGCGTTCTACCCCGAGAACGGCAAGGCCCGCCTGCGCGACATGATCGCCAACCGGCCTGACTGGTGCATCTCGCGTCAGCGTTCGTGGGGCGTGCCGGTGCCGTTCTTCCTGCACAAGGACAGCGGCGAACTGCACCCGCGCACCCTGGCCATCATGGACCAGGCGGCCGACATCGTGGAAGCCGGCGGCATCGAGGCCTGGAGCCGCGTGACCGTGGAAGACATCCTCGGCGCTGAAGACGCACCGCACTACACGAAGAGCACCGACATCCTCGAGGTGTGGTTCGACTCGGGCTCGACCTTCCAGCACGTGCTGCGTGGCAGCCACCTGAACGCCTACGACCGCCCGCCGTTCCACAGCGAAGGGCCGGAGGCCGACCTGTACCTGGAAGGCCACGACCAGCACCGCGGCTGGTTCCACTCTTCCCTGCTGCTGGGCTGCGCCCTCTATGACCGCGCCCCCTACAAGGGCCTGCTGACCCACGGCTTTGCCACCGACGGCCAGGGCCGCAAGATGAGCAAGTCGCTGGGCAACACGGTCGAGCCGCAGAGCGTGACGAGCAAGCTCGGCGCGGAAATCGTGCGTCTGTGGGTGGCCAGCACCGACTACTCGGGTGACCTGAACATCGACGACAAGATCCTGGCCCGCGTGGTGGACGGCTATCGCCGCATCCGCAACACGCTGCGCTTCCTGATGGCCAACACGTCTGACTTCGATGCGGCCACCGATCTGGTGCCGGTCGAGCAGATGCTGGAGATCGACCGCTACGCCCTGGCCCGCGCCAGCCAGCTGCAGGCCGACATCCTGGCGCACTTCGACGCCTACGAGTTCCACCCGGTGGTCAGCAAGCTGCAGGTGTATTGCTCGGAAGACCTGGGCGCGTTCTACCTGGACGTGCTGAAGGACCGCCTCTACACCACCGCACCGAAGAGCCTGGCGCGCCGCTCGGCCCAGACCGCGCTCTGGCACATCACCAACGCCATGCTGCGCTGGATGGCGCCGTTCCTCAGCTTCACCGCTGAAGAGGCGTGGGCGATCTTCGCGCCGGGCAAGACGACGGGCTCGATCTTCACCGAAACCTTCTGGCCGCTGAGCACGCCGGACGAAGCGCTGCTGGCCAAGTGGGGCCGCATCCGCGAGATCCGCGATGTGGTGAACAAGGACATCGAAGCCGTGCGCACGGCTGGCCAGGTGGGTGCTTCGCTGCAGGCCACGCTGGTCATCACCGTGGGCGGTGACGACGCCGCGCTGCTGCGCTCGCTCGGCACCGACCTGAAGTACGTCACCATCACCTCGGCGGTGGAGGTGGTGGAAGGAGAGGCCTTGTCGGTCACCGTGACGCCGAGCACCGCCACCAAGTGCGAGCGTTGCTGGCACTACGCGGATGACGTGGGCAGCCACGCCGGGCATGCCGGCCTGTGCGGCCGCTGCGTGAGCAACCTGCACGGCGCGGGCGAAACCCGCACCGTGGCCTGATCGGCAGACCGGCATGGCACGCAAACTCATGTCTTCCCGGTCGGGTGCCGGTCTGGGCCTGTGGCTCGGCCTGGCCGCGCTGGTGCTGCTGTTCGATCAGTTCACCAAGGTGCTGATCGTCGGCAACTTCCAGCTCGGCGACAGCCACACCGTCACCTCGTTCTTCAACGTGGTCCGGGTGCACAACACGGGCGCGGCGTTCTCGTTCCTGGCGGGGGCCGGCGGCTGGCAGCGCTGGTTCTTCGTGGGCCTGGGCGCGGTGGCGTCCATCGCCATCGTGTGGATGCTGCGCAGCCACGCCGGCCAGCGCCTGTTCTGCTTCGCCATCAGCATGATCCTTGGCGGCGCGGTGGGCAATGTGGTGGACCGCCTCTGGCACGGCTACGTCGTCGACTTCCTGCAGTTCCACTGGGGCTTCCTGGCACCGATGTTCCCGGGGGGCTACTTCCCGAGCTTCAACATTGCCGACGCCGCCATCACGGTGGGCGCGGTGGGCCTGATCCTCGACGAATTGCTGCGCGTTCGCCGCAGCTGAACACCCGGAAACAGCCATGACCACGGCGCGTCCAGATCCCCGTCTGATGCGCCACTTTGCGCTGACAGGCGCCTTGGCCATTGCTTGCTTCAGCGCCGCGATGGCGTGGTGGCTCACGGTGTTTCTGGAAACCCGTCTGGTTGAGCGCGACGCCGCGCTCAGCCACGATTTCGTCCAGAGCATCGTCGATACCCAGCGGGTGGCCGAGCTGATCCGTCAGGGCAACGCGTCTGATGCGTCGGTCATCGAGTTCGTGTCCCATGTGGCCGCGATGCCCGATGTGCTGCGCGCCAACCTCTACAGCACTGACCGCAAAGTGCTGTGGTCGAGTCGCCCTGAGCTGATCGGCCAGGTGTTTTCAGCCAACGAAGAGCTGGATGAGGCGCTGGCCGGCGAGGTGGTGACGCACCGATCATCGGGCGAAGGCGATGAGCCGCTCAAGGCGGAACACCTGCTGCTGCCCAGTGGACCTGACCGATTTGTCGAGAACTACCTGCCCATCCGTTCCGGCCCCGTGCTGGTGGGTGTGGTGGAGCTGTACCGCGAGCCCGTGGCCCTGAACGACGCCATCTTCAACGGCCGCCTGCGGGTGTGGCTGGGGGCGGCGGCCGGGGCAGTGTTCCTGTTCCTGTCGCTGATGTGGTTCGTGCTGCGCACCGAGCGTGCGCTGCGTGAGCAGCAATCGCGGCTGGTGGAGGCCGAGGCGCTGGCGATGGTGGGCGAGCTGTCTGCCGCGGTGGCGCACAGCATCCGCAACCCGCTGGGCGTGATCCGCAGCAGTGGTGAGCTGCAGCGCGAGATGGGCGCCGATGCGCCGCCGCAGCTGTGCGACGACGTGATCCGTTCAGCCGATCGCATCGAGCACCTGGTGCGCACGCTGCTGACCTATGCGCGTGAACCGGGCGGCCGCGATGAGCAGTCGTCGCTCGACCAGTTGCTGCAGGAAGCGGCCGCCCGCTTCGAGCCCGACCTGCTGGCCCAGGGCAAGCCTTTTGAGGTGCAGCTGGCACCTCAGCTCGGCCATGTGGCGGTGGACCCGGTGCTGATGGCGCAGGTGCTGGCCTCTGTGCTGGCCAACGCCGCTGAGGCCACCCAACGCGGGCAAGCCGTGCGCCTGCAGGCCAGCGCTGAGGGGCCGTGGGCCAAGGTGGTGGTGGCGGACGAGGGCTGCGGCATTCCGCCCGAACAACTGGCCGATGTGACCCGCCCCTTCATGACCACGAAGCCGCGCGGCCTGGGCCTGGGCCTGGCGCTCGTGCGCCGGGTGGTTGAGCGGCTGGGCGGCCGCATCGAGCTGGACAGCCCGGCAGGTGGGGGAACCCGCGTGACCTTGCACCTGCCCCGCACCTAACATCGCCCCTCATGAGCCGAGCCATCCTGATCATCGATGACGAGGAAGCGCTGGCGCGCAACCTGTCGATCTACCTGGAACGCCAGGGCTATGACACCCGCGTGGCCGGCTCGGCCGAAGCGGGCCTGGGCCAGCTGGCCGAGTTCAAGCCCGATGTGGTGCTGCTGGATCACAATCTGCCTGGCATCACCGGGCTGGAGGCCATCGGCCGCATTCGTGCAGCAGACGCTTCGGTGCGCGTGGTGTTGATGACCGGCTTCGGCGGCATTGACCTGGCGGTGACGGCCATGAAGGCCGGTGCTGCCGACTACCTGACCAAGCCCGTGGGGCTGGCCGAGCTCAAGCTGCTGCTGGAGCGCCTGCTGAGCCAGCAGCAGCTGGAAAGCACCGTCAGCTACTACGCCCGCCGCGACGCCAGCGGCCTCGACCGCATCCTTGGTGATGCCGCGCCGCTGGCCGATTTGCGCTCACGCATCAGCCGCCTGCTGGAAGCCGAGAGCCACCTCGACGATACCGACGCACCCGCCGTGTTGATCCACGGCGAAACCGGCACCGGCAAAGAGCTGGTGGCGCGCGCGCTGCATTACGACGGCCCGCGCCGCGACATGCCCTTCGTCGAGCTGAACTGCGGCGCGCTGCCATCGCAGCTGATCGAGGCGGAGCTGTTTGGTTATGAGCGCGGCGCCTTCACCGATGCCCGCCAACGCAAGGCTGGCCTGGTGGAAACGGCCGAAGGCGGCACCTTGTTCCTCGACGAGATCGGCGAGGCCGACCCGTCCACCCAGGTCAAGCTGCTGAAGCTGCTGGAAGACAAGCGCTTCCGCCGGCTGGGTGGCCTGCGTGACCAGGCAGTGAACGTGCGCATCGTCAGCGCCACGCACCGCTCGCTCGTGCAGATGGTGCAAGCCGGACAGTTCCGCGCTGACCTGTATTACCGCCTGCGCATCATCGAGCTGACCGTGCCGCCGCTGCGTGAGCGCGGTGACGACATCCTGATGCTGGCCCAGCACTTCCTCGCCTTCCATGCGCAGCGCTACCGCAAGGGCCCGCTGCGTCTGAGCATGGACGCACAGGCGGCCTTGTTGCGCCATACCTGGCCCGGCAACGTGCGTGAGCTGCGCAACGCGATGGAGCAGGCCGCGCTGATGGCCCATGAGCATGTGGTGGGGGTGCGCGAGCTGGCCTTCATCCAGGCGATGGCGCCGGCTGCGCCAGAGGGCCCTGCGGCCAGCGCTGCAACGGTTTCGTCAGAAGGTGCCACCGAGCCTGGCGACGACCTCAACCTGCAGCGCGCCGAACGCCGCTTGATCGACACCGCCATGTCCCGCACGGCGGGCAACGTCACCCGTGCCGCGCGTTTGCTGGGGGTATCGAGAGACACGCTACGCTACCGGCTGGAGCGACTGGGCCTGGCGGCTGGCAACGACGATCAGGCTTGACGCGCCCTTGGGCGACACAGGGTTTGCCCCGGCAGGGAGACCCTGTCTGGACGAGGGCTGCTCCGGGGCATACCCTTGCGGCATTGCAAGGAGGCACGCATGTCGGCCACAAGCTCCACCATGTCGCCCGAAGACCAATCGCCTGACGAAAAAACGCCTGACAACAAGGCGCCTGATCGCTCCATTGAGCTGAACACGCTGGGCTTTGCCGACCCGCTGCGCTGGATCGTGCTGGGCTTCCGTGATTTCCTCAAGGCACCCGGCATCGGCCTGTTCTACGGCGCCTGCTTCATGGCCATGGGCTGGGCGCTGATGAAGGTGTTCCAGTCGGCGCCGGCTTACACGCTGGCGCTGTCGGCCGGCTTCCTGCTGACCGGGCCGTTCATGTGCCTGGGCCTGTACCACGTCAGCCGAACGCTGGAGGCCGGCCAACAGCCCGACTTCGGGCAATCGCTGCTGGCCTGGGATGCGCGCATCGGGCCGCTGGGCATCTTCGGTTTTGTGCTGCTGGTGCTCGAGATGCTGTGGGGCCGCGCCAGCCTGATCGTCTTTGCCGTCAGCTTTGATGGCATGCCTGATTTCAAGGGCTCATTGCTGGCGCTGCTGGACCCAGAGAACATCAACTTCATCGTCGCCTACGTGGCCGTGGGCGCCTTGTTCGCCGGCCTGATCTACGCCACCTGCGTCATCTCCATCCCGATGCTGCTGGACCGCAACACCGACGCCATCACCGCCGGCCTGACCAGCTTCCGCCTCGTGCTGACCCAGCCCGGCGTGATGATCTGGTGGGGCTTGTTGCTGACCGGCCTGGTGGTGCTGGCCATGCTGCCCTGGTTTGCCGGCTTGCTGGTGGTGGGGCCGGTGCTGGGCCATGCGAGCTGGCATGCCTACCGCGCGGCCGTGCAGCGCGACGCTGCGGCCGAGGTGCCGCAGGGCTGAGCTCAGCGCCCGGTGGTGCCCTGGGGCTCCGGCCGGTCACGCTCAACCATTTGCAGAAACTGCCCGAGCGTGCCGCCCGAGAGCGGCTTGCACATGACACGCAGCGTGTTGATTTGCCCGCCCAGCTCAACCCCGTGCCGAAGCCGCGTTTGCAGGTAGCCCTGTTTCTCCCAGAAGCGCTCGGCTCGGGCATTGCCCAGCACCACGCCCAGGCGCATGAAGTTGGCACCGTGCTTGGCTGCCCATCGCTCCAAGCCGTCGTAGATCGCCTGCGCATCACCCTGGCCGTGGCGCGCGGTTTCAACGATGAAGGTGCTGATGTGCCAGATGCCCGGCGCAAAGAGGTCTGACACGACGTTCGCCATGGCCGCCAGCGCACCCTCGGCATTGAAGTAGCCCACGAGCGTGACCGCCGAGAACGCCCATCCGTCTGGCAAGGTGTCGTTCAATTCGTCGAACGCATCGGTTGGGCGCGCGGCCTGGCCCGTCGTGGTCAGGAAGTACGCCGGGTTGGCGTAGAAGAAGCGTTGAAGCACGGCTTCGGAGCTGGCATCGAGCTTGGCGACGCGGAGTTCGGGCAGGGGCGGCTCAGGAAGGGAAGGGGGCTTGGCCATGCGGGTGGATGATTCAGGTGTGCTCGTACAACTGGTCAAACATCGATTGCCTCGGTGGTGCAGCGCAGGAGCACAAGGCAAGGAATGTTCGGCGTGTCGGCACCAACCTATCGAAGCACTTCGACTCGTTGCACCTTGTTGTACTGCGCATCCTCGTATTGGCGGGTGACCTTCACTTGGTAGACGCCGCCGACCAGCTGCCCCTCCAGGCTTTGCGCCCAGCTGCTCTTGCACTCGCCCAAGTGGCTGTACCTGGCTGAGTTGACGGAGCACTGCTCAAGCGCCGTGTGCGGCAAGATCGTTCTGTTGGCCCTGCGAACCTGGATCACGGGGAAGTCGAGCGCGCCCAGCTCACCCTGGGGATTCGCATTGAGAAAGCCGCTGGAGAAGGATATCGATGTGGGTCCGCATCGCATCACCTTGGTCCGGCTGCCCGACCTGAGCGGGTCGCCCCACTGATTCTTGCGGGGCCCCACCTTCAGCAGCGATGCCCAATCCACCCTTTGCTTGGAGTAGCGGCTGGCGTCACCTGGTGGCGCGTCACCAGCGGCGCTGATGAAAAACTCGCCGGTGTGCACATTGCAATAGGTTGCCAGCACAGCCTCCACAGGGTCGGCGCTGGCGCATGGGTGAGCCACTGCTCCAGCCAGTACCAAGCCCGATCCCAGCGCACGAAGGGGGGCGTGCTGCTTCAACAGTCGCTTCACCCATCAATCCAAGCCGGATCCCACGCATGCACGCACTGCCGCTGCTGCCCCAGGCCGGTGATGCCCAGCTTCATCACGTCGCCGGGTTTGAGAAACACCGGCGCTGGCTTGATGCCCATGCCCACGCCGGGCGGTGTGCCGGTGGCGATCAGGTCGCCCGGGTACAGCGTGGTGAAGCGGCTGATGTAGCTGACCAGCTGCGCCACGCCAAACACCATCGTCTGGGTGCTGCCGGTCTGCATGAGCTGGCCGTTCAGGTCCAGCCACAGGCCCAGGCTTTGCGGCTGCGGCACTTCGTCGGCCGTCACCAGCCAGGGGCCCACGGGGCCGAAGGTGTCGCAGCCCTTGCCCTTGTCCCAGGTGCCGCCGCGCTCAAGCTGGTAGCTGCGCTCGGACACGTCGTTTACCACGCAGTAGCCGGCCACATGGTCCAGCGCGTCTGCTTCGCTCACGTAGCGGGCGGTGCTGCCCATCACCACGCCCAGCTCCACTTCCCAGTCGCCCTTCTGCGCGCCTTGTGGCAGCACCACGGGGTCGTTGGCGCCCACCATGCAGCTCAGGTGTTTGGTGAACAGGATGGGCTCGGTCGGCAGGGGCATGCCGGCTTCTGCGGCATGGTCGGCGTAGTTCAGGCCCACGCAGATGAACTTGCCGCAGCCCGACCACGGCACGCCCAGGCGCCCGGGCTGCTGGATGACCGGCAGTTGCGACACATCCAGCGCCCGCAGCGCGGCCAGGCCCGCCGGGCTCAGCGTGTGCGGCCCGATGTCGGGCAGCAGCGCGCCCAGGTCACGCAGTTGGCCGTCGGCATCCAGCAGGGCGGGGCGTTCATGGCCCTTGGGGCCGTGGCGGAGCAGCTTCATGGTGGGGGCGGCGCTTGTCTGGGCGCGGTAATGAGGTTGTGGATGCCAGCATATCGCGGGGCCGCACAATCGGGCGCATTCATCTCGGCTCTGCCTGGCCGTGCCGCCAGCCCGTCTGCCTCATCACCCGGTTGCCTGCTCTGTCATGTCCAATCCCACGCCCGCCCTGCCCACCGAACTGCTGGCCCACCTCGATGCCTTGATCCCGGAGTCCGGCCGTCGCCTGCTGGGCTTGATCGGCCCGCCGGGCGCAGGCAAGTCCACGCTCGCAGCGGCCTTGCTGGCGGCGCGCCCCGGGCTGTGCCAGGTGGTGCCGATGGATGGTTTTCACCTGGCCAACTCGGTGCTCGATCATCTGGGCCGCCGTTCACGCAAGGGCGCGCCAGACACCTTTGATGCGGCGGGCTTCGTGGCCCTGCTGCAGCGGCTGCGCCAGCCCGTGCCGGGCGAGGTGGTGTACGTGCCTGACTACCGCCGCGAGCTCGAAGAGCCGGTGGCCGGTGCCATTGCGGTGCCGCCCGAGGTGCCCCTGCTCATCGTGGAGGGCAACTACCTGCTGCTGGACGACGGCCCGTGGGCCCGCGTGGCCGACTACCTGAATGAAAGCTGGTACGTGGTGGTGAACGACGACCTGCGGCGTGAACGCCTGGTCGCTCGCCATGAGCGTTTCGGCCGCACCCGGGCCGAGGCGCTGGCCTGGGTGGAGCAGACCGACGAGCCCAACGCCCGGCGCATCGCCCAGGGCCGACACCGCGCCACCCGGCAGGTAGCCTGGGCCGATTGAGCCTGTAGCCAGCAGAAGAAAATGGGCGCCATGCGATAGTGGTGCCCGGGTCGACCCACGCGGGCCAACACCTGTTCACCTTGGATGGCGCGCCCTGACGCCCATCTGGCTGCCCGCCAGCCCTCTGCCTTCAACTTTCTGACCATGTCCGACGACCGTTATCGCCCCACTTCGCGCCGCCAGCGCCTGACCATCGTTGCCGTGACTGTGGCCACCGTGGTGGGGCTCTGGCTGCTGCTGATCTATCGGCCGGGTGGCCATCCGCGGGTCATTCCCCGCTTCGGCACCGAGGCCTGCAAGCCCGGGCAGACCACCGACTGCGTTGGCGGCCAGGCCAATGTGCTGTTGCTGCCGGCCACGCCTGCCTCGTCGCCCAAATAGGACAGATGGCCGTTCATTCGGCCCTTTTCATCGAATCGAGAAATCCCCGCGCCAGCGAACATGGTTTTGGGTGTCTTGATCTTGCGCAGGACTGCGCTGGTCTCAAGCCTCCGGAATCAATACAAGTTTCAGTTGGAGTGTCGGGAATGGCTTCGGACAACGCGGTACTGGTGCGTGCAGCGCAGCAGGGATCTGGATTCGGCGAATTCTTCAGGTATCACGGCTGGCTCGCGCCGGGCGTGAGGCTGTTTCGCAAACTCAGCTTCCCGGTGAAGGCAGCCTGGGTCAGCCTGGCCTTCCTGATTCCCTTGGCCACGATGTTGTGGTTTCTCTGGTCTGGCGCCAACAACCAGATTGAAGCTTCTGCGGCAGAACAGCGAGGCGCCAGCTATTCCGGTCCGTTGATCAACCTGATCCGGGAAGCACAGGCACGCCGACACGCCGCCACCCTGGGCGAGCCCAATCTGGACGCGGCTCAATCCAGCTACAAGAAGGCGTTCGAACTTGTCTCGGCCTTGCATGCGAGCCTGGGCAAGGAACTGGACGATGGCGAGACCTTTGGCGCCATGCAAAAGGCTCACGATGCACTGGCCCAGAATCCGCTGGCTGGTAGCTCGACCCAGACCTTCATGGCCCATAGCGAACTCATCGAAAGGATGCTGGACCTGCTGCGGGAAGTGGCCGATGGCTCCGGCATGACGCTGGACCCCGACCTCGACAGCTACCACATGATGTCGATGGGCGTGTTGCGCGGGCCGCTCCAGGTAGAGAACACGGCCAAGCTGCATACGCTGGGCACACTCATCCTGAAGGACAAGTCTGAAACGCCTGAGCGGCGCGACATGCTTGTCGAATTCGAGGCGGTGCAGGCCGTGCTCGACAAGGACATGGAGAACTCTTACCAGGAGCTGGAAAAGCGCCTGCCGGCCAGCGTGGCGACGCTGGACATGAAGGGTACCGACGCGGCGTCCGAGGCCTTTGCGGCGGCCATCAAGTTGCAGTTGATGGGCGAAGAGCCCAGCGGCGATGCACAGGCCTATGCACGTCTCGGTGATGCCGCGGTTCGCATGCAGGCGGCCTACGACGCCGAAAGTGCACGGCAGTTCGAGCGGCTGCTCAGCGCCCGCGTGCAACGCCTGCAGAACACGTTCGCCGCGCAACTGGGCATGTCCGTGTTCTTCGTGGCCGCTGCCTGCTACCTGATGCTGGCGTTCTACCGCGTGATGATGGGCGGCCTGAGCGAGGTGTCCGAGCATCTTCAACAGATCACCGATGGCAACCTGACCACGGCGCCGCGCCCCTGGGGCAACGACGAAGCCGCCCAACTGATGGTGACGCTGGGCACCATGCAGACGAGCCTGCGCAAGATGGTGCAGAGCATGCTGGGCAGTGCGGCCAATGTGCACACGGCCAGCGGCGAGATTGCCTCGGCGTCGATGGACCTGTCGCAGCGCACCGAGGAATCGGCCGCCAGCCTGCAGCAGACCACCGCCAGCATGGAACAGATCGCCGAACTGGTGCGCCAATCCACGGCCACCGTGGCTGCGGCCACGGCCAGCGTGAATGACAACGCCCGTGCCGCCGAGCAGGGCGGGCAGGTGATCGCCGAAGTCGTCAAGACGATGGAGGGCATCCGCACCTCATCCAGCCGCATCGGTGAAATCATCAGCGTGATTGACGGCATCGCCTTCCAGACCAACATCCTCGCCCTGAATGCGGCGGTCGAAGCCGCCCGTGCCGGCGAGCATGGCCGCGGCTTTGCCGTGGTGGCGTCCGAGGTGCGTGCCTTGGCAGGTCGTTCGGCCACTGCGGCCCGCGAGATCAAGTCCCTGATCAACGCCAGCATCGAACAGGTGGAAAGCGGCAGCGCCGTGGTGGGCAACGCCGGCGACATCATGCAGGCCGTGGTGGCCAATGCCACCCGCGTGGTCGAGCTGATGAACCAGATTTCCACCAGTGCCCAGCAGCAGAACACCGGCGTGGGCGATGTGAGCGTAGCCGTGCGCGACCTCGACAAGGCCACTCAGCAGAACGCTGCCTTGGTGGAACAGACGGCCGCGGCCTCAGGCGCCCTGGCCGATCAGGCCGAGCGCATGAGCCGCGAGGTGAGCTTCTTCAAGCTGGCCTGAATCCCCACTGACTGGGCGCTTCAGGCGGCGCCTTCCACCACCATCTGCAGGCGCTGCTGGCCCTGGAATTCGTCCACGCTCAGGCGGTAGGCCAGGCGCGTGCGGCTGGGTAGCTGGTCAACGTGGTTGAACCAGATCGCATCACGCAGCTGGCCACCGTGGCGCACCCGCAGCTTCAGGTGCTTTTCACCCACCAGGCGCTGCTGCACCACTTCCACGTCGTCGCAGAACACCGGTGCCGGGAAGCCCTGGCCCCACACCACGCCGTCCAGCCGCGCCACGGTGTCGGCGTTGAAATACTCCAGCGGCAGCGGGCCGTCGGTGGCCACCGTGCGCGTCAGCGCGGCGGCGTCCAGCCATTCGCGGGCCACCTGCTGCAGGGCGGCGTCGAAGGTGTCGATGTCTTCTTCGGCCAGCGTGGCGCCGGCGGCCATGGCGTGGCCACCAAACTTCTTCAGCAGCCCCGGATGGCGCTTGGTCACCAGGTCGAGCGCATCTCGCAGATGAAACCCTGCGATCGATCGGCCTGAGCCCTTCAGCCAGCCATCCGCACCGATGGCGAAGACGAAGGTGGGGCGGTGCAGCCGGTCCTTCATGCGGCCGGCCACGATGCCCACCACGCCTTCGTGGAAGTCGGGGTCGAACAGCACCACGGCGGGCGGCGCCTCGCCTTCGGGCATCAGGTTGTCCAGCAGCACTTCAGCCTGCTCGCGCATGCCGGCTTCCACGTCACGACGTTCGCGGTTGATGGCGTCGAGTTGCTGCGCCAGCTCGGCGGCGCGGCTGTGGTCAGACGTGGTCAGGCAGCTGATGCCCAGCGTCATGTCCGACAGGCGGCCGGCGGCGTTGATGCGCGGGCCGAGCGCAAAGCCGAAATCGAAGGCGCTGGCCTGCGCCGGCTTGCGTGCCGCCGCATTGAACAGCGCGGCCACGCCGGGCTGCATGCGGCCCTGGCGAATGCGGCGCAGGCCCTGGGCCACCAGGCGGCGGTTGTTGTCGTCGAGCTTGACCACGTCGGCCACCGTGCCGAGCGCCACCAGGTCGAGCAGGGCGTCGAGCCGGGGCTGGCTGGCCGCGTCATACAAGCCGCGCTGGCGCTGCTCGGCACGCAAGGCCAGCAGCACATAGAACATCACGCCCACGCCGGCCATCGATTTGCTCGGGAAGTCGCAGCCCGGCTGGTTCGGATTGACGATCACATCGGCGTCGGGCAGCACCACCTCACCGGCCACCACGGCGGGCAAATGGTGGTCGGTCACCAGCATGCGCAGACCCAGCTGGCGGGCGTGGGCCACGCCGTCGAGGCTGGCGATGCCGTTGTCCACGGTCAGCAGCACCTGCGGCTGGCACTGGGCCACGGCCAGGTCGACGATGGTGGGCGTCAGGCCGTAGCCATGCACGGCGCGGTCGGGCACCACGTAGTGCACCTGGCCGGGCTGCGCGCCCAGCATCGCCAGGCCCAGCAGGGCCACGGCGCAGGCGGTGGCGCCGTCGCAGTCGTAGTCGGCCACCACGCAGATGCGCTCACCGGCGGCCACCGCGTCGGCCAGCAGCACGGCAGCGGCCAGGCAACCCTTCATCTGCGAAGGCGGCAGCAGGTGCTGCAGGCCGTCGTCCAGTTCGTCCACGCTGCGCACGCCGCGGGCGGCAAACAGCCGGGCCAGCAGCGGGTGCACGCCGCCTTGTTCCAGGGTGAAAACGGTGCGCGGCGGCACGTCGCGGAGGAGCAGCTGGGGAGCGATGGTCACGGCAGGATCAGAGGAATGCAGGCGGGTGGCAACGAAGGGCGTCGGGCGGGCAGGGCGTTCGGCGTGGCTGGCCCGGTCACAGTGCCGTCAGCCAGGCGGCGGCCGGGGTGCGACCTGCGCCCAGCAGCTTGCGCCACCACGGCAGGGCTTGGCCAGCCAGCGTGCGCGCATGGCGCTCACCACACAGCGTGAGCTGCACCGAGCCGGGTGCAGCGCCGGCTTGCAGCGCGGCCAGCAAGTCAGCCAGCGGGCCGGCGTCCAGCGCGGCCCAGGCTTCGGCCCAGGCGGCCCAGTCTTCGGCCAGGGCCGGCGCGCGCAGGCGGTCGTCCAGGGTGAAGCCGGTGGTGTTTTTCGCAGCGGCTGCGGTGCCGGCGCTCAGGGCAGCCCCGGTGCCACTCAGCCAGAACGAGTTCACCGGCAACTGGCCGGCGGCTTCCCGGGCTTCATTCACCGGATGGGTGTGCAGCAGCATCTGGGCCTCGGCCTGCAGGCGGCGCAGCAGGCGCAACTGCGGTCGCAGCTCGGGCCGCATGGCCGGGTGGTCGTTCAGCCAGAGGTCCACGTTGCGGCCCACCACGCGGTCGAGCGAGGCGCTGGGCAGCTGCGCCAGGCTGGGGTGCGAGGCGTACCACCGCGTGGCGCTGCCCCAGTGCAGTTGCCAGCCAGCGGCGCTGTCGGGGTCTTCAAACAGGGGTTGCAGGGCGGTGAACAAGGCCCGGGAGGTGTCGTCGTCCAGGCCCAGGCCGGCGGGGTCGGTCAACGAGATCTGCTCGGTGCCCACATGCCAGTGCGTCGGGCTGAGCAGGGCCCAGCCTTCGCCGGCCTGCGGCTTCAAGCCATCGGCGGCGGCCAGCGCGGCGGCCACCGGCAGCAGGCCGTCTTCCGCGGGCCAGCTTTGCAGGGCGGCCAGCACGCGCTCATGCGGCGGGCTGAGCAGGTAGTCGTCGCCCTCATCGCTGTGGCTCACCGCCATGTGCCCGAGCAGTTGTTCCAGCACGGGCAACTGCAAGGTGCCCAGCGCGTGGGCGGCAGCCGGGGAGGTGGCGTTGGCAAATGGGATCACGAGGTGCATGGGGCGATTATCGGGCGCGCCCGGCGCCCTTGGCCCTGCGTGGCCGTGTGCGGCCCCCGAGTTGGTAGCATCCCGCCCATGAGTTTTCGATTCAGCATGCCCTACGAGTGGCAGATTGGCTGGCGCTACACCCGGGCCGGACGAGCCGGGCGCCGCAATGGCTTCATTTCCTTCATCTCGCTGGTGTCGGTGATTGGCATCGCGCTGGGCGTGGCGGCGCTCATCATCGTGCTGTCGGTGATGAACGGCTTCCAGAAGGAAGTGCGCGACCGCATGCTCTCTGCCGTGGCCCACATCGAGCTGGCCGACAGCAGCGGCGCACCGCTGGCCGATTGGCAGGCCTTGGCCACCATCGCCGGCCAGGACCCTGCCGTGCAGCACGCCGCACCCTATGTGTCGGTGCAGAGCCTGCTGGCGCGTGGCGAAGACATGCGCGGCGTGATGATCCGCGGCGTGTTGCCTTCGGCCGAGGCCGGTCTCACCGACCTGGCCGCCAAACTGCAGGCCGACGGTACGCTGGACCAGCTCCAGCCCGGCCAGTGGCGCATCGTGCTGGGCTCCGAGCTGGCCCGAGCGCTGGGCGTGCGGGTGGGCGATGCCGTCACGGTGGTCACGCCCGGCGGGCAGGTCACGCCAGCGGGTATCAGCCCGCGCCTCAAGCAGTTCACCGTGGCCGGTACCTTCAACGTTGGTCACTACGAGTACGACAGCGCGCTGGCCCTGGTGCACATCGACGACGCCGCGCGGCTCTACCGCACCGGCGGGCCGATGGGCGTGCAGCTGCGCCTGGTTGACGTGAACCAGGCCCGCGCCGTGGGCTACCGCCTGGCTGAAAAGCTCGGCCCGACCATGGCCGTGCGCGACTGGACCCGCACCAACGCGGCCTGGTACGACGCCGTGCAGATCGAGAAGCGCATGCTGGCCATCATCCTCACGCTGATCGTGGCGGTGGCAGCGTTCAACCTGGTGTCGACGCTGGTGATGACCGTGACCGACAAGCGCGCCGACATCGCGATCCTGCGCACCCTCGGCGCCAGCCCGCAGGCCATCATGCGGATCTTCGTGGTGCAGGGCGCCACGGCGGGTGTCATCGGCACGCTGTGCGGCGTGGGCCTGGGGCTGCTGGTGGCGTTCAACGTCGACGTCATCGTGCCCTTCATCGAACGCCTGCTGGGCGTGAGTTTCCTGCCGGGCAGCATCTACCTCATCAGCCGCATGCCGAGTGATCCGCAGGCCGGTGACATCGTCCCCATCGCGCTGATCGCGCTGGTGCTGGCCTTCCTGGCCACCCTGTACCCCAGCTGGCGCGCCAGCCGCGTGAACCCCGCCGAGGCCCTGCGTTATGAGTGAGTCGACGTTGCACAACAGCGCCCCGGTGGTGCTGGAGGCCCGCGGCCTGCACAAGCGCTTCCAGGAAGGCCCGCTCGATGTGGCCGTGCTGCAGGGCGTGGACCTGCAGGTGCGCGCCGGCGAGACGCTGGCCATCGTCGGTGCGTCGGGCTCCGGCAAGTCGACCCTGCTGCATCTGCTGGGCGGGCTGGACACGCCCAGCCAGGGCAACGTGGCCTTGATGGACGTGGACTTCAGCAGCATGGGTGCGGCGCAGCAGGGCGTGTGGCGCAACCAGCACCTGGGCTTCGTCTACCAGTTCCACCACCTGTTGCCGGAGTTCACGGCGCTGGACAACGTGGCGATGCCGCTGCGCATCCGTCGCCAAACGGTGGCCCAGGCGCAGGCGGCTGCGCAGGCCGCACTGGCCGAGGTGGGCCTGGGTGCGCGCGTGATGCACCGGCCGTCGGAGCTGTCAGGCGGTGAGCGCCAGCGCGTGGCCCTGGCGCGGGCGCTGGTCAGCCAGCCGGCCTGCGTGCTGGCCGACGAGCCCACTGGCAACCTCGACCGCGAAACCGCAGATCGGGTCTTCGAGCTGATGCTCGGCCGGGCGCGTGACCGGGGCATCGCCTTCGTGCTGGTCACCCACGACACCAGCCTGGCCGCGCGTTGCAGCCGCACCGTCACCCTCGATCGCGGCCGGCTGCTGCGCTGAGCCCGCATGTGGATCGACAGCCACTGCCACCTCGACGCGCCGGAGTTTGACGCCGACCGTGACGCGGTGGTGCAGCAGTCGCGCGCCGTGGGCGTGCACATGCAGGTGCTGCCCGCCGTGGCCGCGGCGCACTTCGACGCAGTGCATGACGCGGCCCACCGCTGGGGCCTGGCCTATGCGCTGGGGCTGCACCCGCTTTACGTGCACCAGGCCGCCGACGACGACCTGGACCGGCTGCGTGATGCGCTGACCCGCTGGCGCGACGACCCGCGCCTGGTGGCCGTCGGTGAAATCGGTCTCGACCATTTCGTGCCCGGCCTGGACCGTGCGCTGCAGGAACGCTTCTACCTGGCCCAGCTGAAGCTGGCGCGCGACTTTGGCCTGCCGGTGATCCTGCATGTGCGGCGCTCGGCCGATGGCCTGCTGAAGGGCCTGCGCCGCATCGAGGTGCCCGGCGGCATTGCCCATGCCTTCAATGGCAGCGATGTGCAGGCCGATGCCTTCGTGGCGCGGGGCTTCAAGCTTGGCTTCGGCGGCACGCTCACCTACGAGCGCTCGCTCAACATCCGGCAGCTGGCGCAGCGTCTGCCCGACCATGTGCCGGTGCTTGAAACCGACGCGCCCGACATTCCGCCGCACTGGCTGTACCGCACCGCCGAGCAGCGCGAACAGGGCGATGTGAGCGGCCGCAACGCACCGTTCGAGCTGCCGCGCATCGCCCAGAGCCTGGCCGAGCTGCGCGGCTGGAGCCTGGCGCAGACGGCGGCCATCACCAGTGCCAATTGCCGGGCCGCGCTGCCGCGGCTGGGCGCCTTGCTGGACGCGGACACCCCCGCATGACGCTGCCCAGCCCGCGTCTTGTGGGCCTGCCGCCCGTGGCCAGCCCGCACACCCGCCTGCTGGTGCTGGGCAGCTTTCCCGGTGTGGCGTCGCTGAAGGCGCAGCAGTATTACGGCCACCCGCGCAACCACTTCTGGCCCATCGCCGGCGCCTTGCTGGGTTTTGATGCCAAGGCACTCAGCTACGAGCAGCTCGTGGCGGCGGCCCAGGCTGCCGGGCTTGGGTTGTGGGACACCTACGCCGCCTGCGAGCGGGAAGGCAGCCTCGACAGCGCCATTCGTGCACCGCAGTTCAATGATTTGTCCGCGCTTGTAAACCAGCTGCCCGGCTTGTGCGGCATCGCCCACAATGGCGGGGAATCGGCCCGCGGCCGGCGCCATACGGCATCCTTCGGCGTACCGCTGTTTGTCCTGCCCTCCACCAGCCCGGCCAATGCCAGCTGGTCGTTCGAGCGCAAACTGGCGGCCTGGCGCGAGGCCTTCACGGCTTGCGGCCTGATCTGAACATTGAATTCCTGCCCCGAACCTGAGCCCCCTGCATGAGCACCAGCAAGAAGAAAAACGAAGCCCGCGAGATGGTGGGGGCCACCATGTCCGAGTACGACGGCGTGCGCTACCTGCACCTCGATTCCATCTGGGTGCAAGGCGCCATGCGCATCAAGAAGCCCAACGAGCTGGAGCTGGAATACATCCAGCGCATGATGGCCTGGATGCTCTGGCGCCCGCAGGCCGAGGTGACCGACGGCCATGCCGTGCAGCTCGGGCTGGGTGCAGCGGCCATCACCCGCTTCACCCACAAGGTGCTGCGCATGCAGACCACGGCGGTCGAGCTGAACCCGACCGTCATCAACGCCTGCCGGCTGTGGTTCCGTCTGCCTGATGATGACGCCCGCCTCAGCGTGGTGAACGAAGACGCCGCCGCCTGGGTGGCCGACCGGGCCCATCGCCACAGCGCCCAGGTGTTGAGCGTCGATCTGTACGACCACGACGCCGCCGCCCCGGTGCTGGACGACGAAGACTTCTACGCCGCCTGCCGCGATGTGCTGGATGAGGGCGGCCTGATGACGGTGAACCTGTTCGGCCGCGCGTCCAGCTTCGGCCGCAGCGCAGCGCGCATCGCCCGGGTGTTTGGTCTGGACCAGGTGTGGAGCCTGCGCCCGACCAAGGAAGGCAACACCGTCATCGTGGCGGCTCGCCATGTGCAGGTGCCCGGCCGCGAAGAGCTGACCGAGCGTGCCGCCCACATCGAAGACAAGTTCGGCCTGCCGGCGCGCAAGTGGCTGCGCATGGTGCGCCCCCTGGACCCGGCCCTGCTGGTTGACTGAAAGACGCCCCCATGAGCAGCACCCGCCCCGCCTCCCCGCCGGCAACGCCTGCCGGCCCAGCGCCCACCGCAAGGCCGGTGGCAGCCCTGCGCGGCAAGCTGGACCTGCGCCACCTGCTCAAGTGGCTGCGTGATGACGGCGCGCTGGCGGCCAGCGAGGCCGACATGCTGGCCCGGCGCTTTGGCGCCTCGGCCTCGGCGCTGCACCCGCTGATGCGTCTGGGTGGCGCGGGCCTGGTGGACGCACGCAATGGCCAAGCCTTGACGGTGGAGGCCCTGACCGCCTGGCTGGCCCAGCGCTGCCAGCTGCCGTTGCTGAAGATCGACCCGCTGCGGGTGGATGCCAGCCGCGTGCAGGAGGTGATGTCGCAGGCCTACGCGGAAAGCCGCCGCGCGCTGCCGGTGGCTGTCACGGCCACCGAGGTGACCATGGCCACCTGCGAGCCCTTTGATGTGGACTGGGTGCCCGACATCGAGGCCCATGCCCGCCGCAAGATCCGGCTGGTGATGTGCGCGCCCGACGAGATCGCCCGCTACACCACCGAGTTCTACACGCTGGCGCAAAGCGTGCGCGTGGCCCGCAAGTCGAACGAGGCGGCCAGCACCAACACGTTCGAGCAGCTGGTGGATCTGAAGTCGAAGGACAACCTCGACGCCAATGACCAGGGCGTGGTGCAGATCGTCGATTGGCTCTGGCAGTACGCCTTCGAGCAGCGCGCCAGCGACATCCACCTCGAACCCCGCCGCGACACCGCCGCCATCCGCTTCCGCATCGACGGCGTGCTGCATCTGGTGCACCAGGTGCCCGCGCCGGTGATGGCGGCCATGACGGCCCGCATCAAGCTGCTGGCCCGCATGGACGTGATCGAGCGCCGTCGCCCGCAGGACGGCCGCATCAAGACCCGCCGGCCGGACGGCTCACCCGGCGGTGGCAGCGAGGTGGAAATGCGCCTGTCCACGCTGCCCACCGCCTTTGGTGAAAAGGTGGTGATGCGGATCTTCGATCCGGGCACCGCTGACAAGCCGTTTGATGCGCTTGGCTTCGCGCCGCTCGAAGCCCGCCGCTGGAATGAGCTGATCAGCCACAGCCACGGCATCATCCTGGTGACCGGCCCGACGGGCTCGGGCAAGACCACCACGCTGTACTCGACGCTGAAGAAGCTGGCCACCGAAGAGGTGAACGTCTGCACTGTGGAAGACCCGATCGAGATGATCGAGCCGGCCTTCAATCAGTCGCAGGTTCAGACGGCCCTCGACTACGGTTTTGCCGAAGGCCTGCGCGCCCTGATGCGCCAGGACCCGGACATCATCATGGTCGGCGAAATCCGCGACCTGGAAACCGCCGAGATGGCCATCCAGGCCGCGCTCACCGGCCACCTGGTGTTCAGCACGCTGCACACGAACGACGCGCCCTCGGCCATCACCCGCCTGGTGGACCTGGGCGTGCCGCCCTACCTCATCAGCGCCACGGTGATCGGCGTGCTGGCCCAGCGCCTGGCCCGCACGCTGTGCCCCAGTTGCAAGCAACCTGATACCGAGCTCGACCCCGCCACGCTGGCGGAAATGGCAGCACCCTGGCAGCCCACGCAGGTGCCGCGCCCCTACAAGGCTGTGGGCTGCCCGGCCTGCCGCCAGACCGGCTACCGCGGCCGCGCGGCCTTGTATGAGTTGATGCTGGTGAATGAAGCGGCCCGCGCTGCCATTCACCCGCAGGTCGACAGCCCGCGGCTGCGCCGTGCCGCCGCACAGGACGGCCTGCTGCCGCTGCGCATGGCCGGCCTGGCCAAGGTGGGTGAGGGCGTCACCACGCTGGAAGAAGTGCTGCGCAGCACCCCGGTCTGGGACCCGACTGCGTGAGCGCGCCGGCTGTCTGAACAGCCTGGTTGGAGGGAGGGTCGGGGTTAACCCGGCCTTACGTGGAAACCACAGAGCACCCGCAGGGGCGCTCCATAGAATCCGCCACAACCCTCAATCCAAGGAGACAGCCTTGCAAAAAATCAAAAGTCAGAAGGACTTCTGGTCCGGACTGATGTTCGTCACCGTGGGCGTCGCGTTCGCGTGGGGCTCCACCGAATACAGCTTTGGCTCGTCTGCCCGTCCGGGCCCGGGCTATTTCCCGTTTGGTCTGGGCGTGCTGCTGGCCATCCTGGGCTCGTTCGTGCTGTTCAAGTCGCTGACCATCGAAACCGAAGACGGCGAGCCGGTGGGTGCCTTTGCATGGCGTCCGCTGCTGGTCATCCTGGGCTCGGTGGTGCTGTTCGGCTTCCTGCTGCCGCGCGCCGGCCTGCTGGTCACGCTGCCGGTGCTGGTGGTCTTGTCCAGCCTGGCCAGCGATGAATTCGGCTGGAAGGGCTCGCTGGTCAATGCGGTGATCCTGACGGCCCTGTCGTACGCGACGTTCGTGCTGGGCCTGAAGCTCACCATCCCGGTCCTGCCGGCCATGTTCGGCGGCTGAGGAGAAAAGACACCATGGATCTGATCCACAACCTTTCCATCGGGTTCCAGACGGCGTTCACGCTGCAGAACCTGTTCTACGCATTTGGCGGCGCCGTGCTCGGCACGCTGATCGGCGTGCTGCCAGGCCTCGGCCCGGTCGCCACCATCGCCATGTTGCTGCCGTCGATCTATTCGCTCGACGCCACCCCGGCCCTGATCATGCTGGCCGGTATTTATTACGGCGCCCAGTACGGCGGTTCCACCACGGCCATCCTGATCAACGTGCCGGGTGAATCCAGCTCGGTGGTCACGGCCATCGATGGCTACGCCATGGCGCGCAAGGGCCGTGCCGGTGCTGCACTGGCAGCAGCCGGTCTGGGCTCGTTCTTCGCGGGTTGCGTGGGCACGGTCATCATCGCCGCCTTCGCACCGCCGCTGACCGAACTCGCGTTCAAGTTCGGCCCGGCTGAATACTTCAGCCTGATGGTGCTGGGCCTGATCGGTGCCGTGGTGCTGGCATCGGGCTCGCTGGTCAAGGCGATCTCGATGATTCTGCTGGGCCTGCTGCTCGGCCAGATCAACACCGACGTCATCTCGGGCACGCCGCGCTTCAGCTTCGACATCGCCGAGCTGACCGACGGCATCGGCTTCGTCACCATCGCCATGGGTGTGTTCGGTTTCGGCGAAATCATCGCCAACCTGGGCCAGCCTGCCGAGAGCCGCGAGGTCTTCACCAAGAACGTGAAGGGCCTGTGGCCGACCAAGCAGGACTTCAAGGACGCCTTCCCCGCCGTGCTGCGTGGCACCGCGCTGGGTTCCATCTTGGGTGTGCTGCCTGGTGGCGGCGCCCTGCTGGCTTCGTTTGCCGCCTACACGGTGGAAAAGAAGACCAAGGGTCGTCCGGGCGAAGTGCCGTTTGGTCAAGGCAACATCCGCGGCGTGGCTGGCCCTGAAAGCGCCAACAACGCTGGTGCACAGACCAGCTTCATCCCGATGCTGACCCTGGGCATTCCGCCGAACGCCGTGATGGCGCTGATGGTGGGCGCGATGACCATCAAGGGCATCCAGCCCGGCCCGCAGGTGATGACCAGCAACCCGGAACTCTTCTGGGGCCTGATCGCCTCGATGTGGATCGGCAACCTGATGCTCGTCATCCTGAACCTGCCGCTGATCGGCATCTGGATCAAGCTGCTGACCGTGCCGTACAAGCACCTGTTCCCGGCCATCCTGGTGTTCTGCTCGATCGGTCTGTACACGCTGAACAACAACACGTTCGACGTCTACGCCGCCGCGCTGTTCGGTCTGGTGGGCTACATCTTCTACAAGCTGAACTGCGAGCCGGCACCGCTGCTGCTGGGCTTCATCCTCGGCCCGATGATGGAAGAGAACCTGCGCCGTGCGCTGCTGCTGTCGCGTGGTGACTGGACGACCTTCATGTCGCGTCCGCTGTCGGCCGGCCTGCTGATCGCCTCGTTCCTGATGATCGTGGTGGTGATGCTGCCGTCGATCAAGAACAAGCGCGAAGAAGCCTTCCAGGAAGAGTAAAGGCGCCCCAGCGCTCGCAAACCATGCCCCGCCCCTGTGCGGGGCTTTTTTGTTTTGAAGTGGCCCTGTTGTACCGATGAGTGATTCCGCACTGGCACCGTTCGAGGTGAAGGTCTTCCGCATGTTGTGGCTGGCCTGGCTGGCCGCCAACGTCACGATGTGGATGAACGACGTGGCGGCTGCCTGGCTGATGACCACGCTGACCACCAGCACCACGATGGTGGCACTGGTGCAGGCGGCGTCCACGCTGCCGGTCTTCCTGCTGGGCCTGCCCAGCGGTGCGCTGGCCGACATCCTCGACCGCCGCCGCTACTTCGCCAGCACGCAGCTGTGGGTGGCGCTCAATGCGCTGGTGCTGGCGGCGGTGTCGCTGGCCGATGCCATGACGGCGCCGCTGCTCTTGCTGCTCACCTTCACCAACGGCATCGGCCTGGCGCTGCGCTGGCCGGTGTTCGCAGCCATCGTGCCGGACATCGTGCCGCGCGAACACCTGTCGGGCGCGCTGGCCCTCAACGGCGTGGCGATGAACCTGTCGCGCATCGTCGGCCCTGTGGTGGCCGGGGCGGTGCTGGCCAGCGTGGGTGAGGTGTGGGTTTTCGTGCTGAACGCGGCGCTGTCGCTGATAGCCTTCGTCACCATCCTGCGCTGGCGTTCGCAGCAGAAGAAGCAGAGTGCCTTGCCCGGCGAGCGCTTCGTTGGTGCGATGCGGGTGGGCTTGCAGCATGTGTGGCAATCACCACCGCTGCGGCTGATTCTGGTGCGGGTGTTCCTGTTCTTCCTGCAGACCGCCGGCCTGCTGGCGCTGCTGCCCTTGATCGCCCGCGATCTGGGCGGCGGTGCCCACCTCTTCACCGGCTTGCTGGCCGCGCAGGGCCTGGGCGCCATCATCGCCGTGATGCTGTTTCCGAAATGGCGCGCCCGCTACAGCAATTGGCAGTTCGTGCAGGCCGGCCCGCTGGCCCATGCCACGGCCACTGTGGTGGTGGCCTTCGCGCCGCATCCGGCGGTGGCCTGGGTGGCGATGGTGGTGGCCGGCATGGCCTGGATCTCGACCGCGAACACCCTGACCGTGGCTGCCCAGATGAGCTTGCCCGGCTGGGTGCGCGCACGCGGCATGTCGATCTACCAGATGGGTTTGATGGGCGGCACGGCGGCCGGTGCTGCGCTGTGGGGCCAGGTGGCGGGCCACGGCAGCATCCGCATGGCCATGTTGAGCTCGGTGGTGTTTGGCTTGGTGGTTCTGCTGGTGCTGCGGCGCTGGCCGATGACCCAGCTCGCGCCCGACACCACGCCAGCGCTGCCCGCAGGCGGCGCGCCCGAGCCGGCCATTCCGGTGGGGCCTGATGAGGGCCCGGTGATGGTGACAGTGGAGTACCTGATCGACCCGGCCCGCGCAGCGGCGTTTGGGGAGGTGATGCAGCTCACCCGGCAGGCCCGCCTGCGGCAGGGTGCGCTTTCATGGGGCTTGTTCCGTGATGCGGCGGTGCCCGGCCGCTACATCGAGTACTTCCTCGACGAAACCTGGATCGAGCACAAGCGCCGGCTGGAGCGCTTCACCGCCGCCGACATCGGCCTGCGTGATCAGCGTCTGGCCTTCCACACCGGGCCCACGCAGCCGGTGGTCACGCGCTACGTGGCCGACCACCCGATCGACTGACCCGCGGGGTTGCGGGCTTTGGGGGGTGTTTCGCGGGCTGCTTGTTCGGCTGAACCGCTTGCTGCAGCGCCGCCTGAAGTGCGGTCACCACCGTTTGCGCGGCCAGTGACAGCGTCTGGCCCTGCCGCGTCACCAGGCCGATTGGCCGGGGCATGTCGGGCGTGGTGAGGCGGCGCAGCACCACCTGGGCATTGCGCGCCACCAGTGCGGCCAGCTCCGGCAGCGCCGCCACGCCCAGGCCGGCAGCCACCATCGCGTTCAATGTGGCCAGGTGCTCCACTTCCCAGCGCGGCTCGAAGCGCTGCCCCACCTTGAGGAAAGCCGCTTCTGCGTATTGACGCACGCTGGTATTGGCGGGCATCGACACGTGCGGCAACTCGCCGATGTCGGCCCAGCGCAGCGGCGGCAGCGCTTGCGTGGCCTTGGCGCCGCCCAGCGCCAAGGGGTGCGCGGCGGGCAGCAGCAGCACGAAGTGGTCTTGGGCCAGCGTGGTGTAACGCAGATCGGCGTAGGCCGGGTTGGCGGCGGTGAGCGCGAAATCAACCTGGCCCGCGCGGACCAGGTCAAACGCGGCGTCTGAGAGGCTGTCGATCAGGTCGAGCCGCAGGCCGGGGTGCTGGGCCGTCAGCCGCGCGAACACCGCCGGCACCACCGAGGCCGCCAGCGAGGGCAGGGCGGCCATGCGCACCCGGCCGTCGCGCAACTCCACCACGTCGCGCACCGCAGCTGCGGCCACTTCGGCCTGGCGGCAGATCAGCTCGGCCTGCGCCAGAAAGGCCACCCCGGCGGCGGTGAGCGACACGGCGCGCGTGCTGCGGTCGAACAGGCGGGCGCCGAGGCTGCTTTCCAGCCGGGTGATCAGGGCCGTCACGGCGGGCTGCGACAGATGCACCCGCTCGGCCGTGCGCCGGAAGTTCAGCGTCTCGGCCAGCACCCGCATCACCTGCAATTCACGCAGCGTCCAATTGATCGTCATGGGTGATCAATTTATATCAAATCGTGAATGGACGAATCAATCAGCGCTGCCTAGACTGCCTTCCAAACAAGTAGCCGGCCATGCCTGATGTGCCGGCGGAGACAACGCAAGAGCAAGGCGCGTGGATGAGCAACTGGACAAGCAACCCGCTGGGCATGCCGGCGGTGGTGGTGGGCGGCGGCACCATGGGCGCCGATGTGGCCGTGGTGCTGGCGCGTGGCGGCTGCCACGTCACGGTGGTGGAGCCCCACACCGAGCGGCATGAACGCCTGGTGGCGCACGGTCTGGCCGAGCTGGCTGCAGCCGGCGTCATCACCGCGCCGAGCTTGGCCTGTGTGGCCAGCCTCGACGACGTGGACTGGGCCGATGTGGGCCTGGTGGTCGAGTGCATCACCGAGCGGCTGGCCGACAAGCAGGCGTTGTTCGCCCGTCTCGACAAGCTGGCCCCGCCGGGCGCCGTGCTCACCAGCAACAGCTCGGGCATTCCCATCAGCCGCATCTGCCAGGGCTTGCCGGGCCGTGCCCGCATGCTGGGCCTGCACTTCTTCATGCCGGCCCACCTGGTGCCGCTGGTGGAAGTGGTGATGGGCGAGGCCAGTGACCCCGCTGCCGCCCGCGCGGTGTTTGACCTGATGCGCGCCTGCGGCAGCGTGCCGGTGATGGTGCGCAAGGACCTGCCGGGCTTCCTGGCCAACCGCCTGCAGCACGCGCTTGCTCGCGAGGCCTTTGCGCTGATCGACCAGGGCGTGGCCAGCGCTGACGACGTGGACGCCGCCGTGCGCTTCGGCTTCGGTTTCCGCTTCCTGGCGGCCGGCCCGGTGCTGCAGCGTGACCATGCCGGGCTGGACGTGCACTGCGCTGCCGCGTCCACCATCTACCCGTCGTTGAACAACAGCGCAGAGCCGGCACAGGTGCTGCAAGCGGCGGTGGCCGCCGGGCGTGTCGGCATGAAGGCCGGTGCCGGCTTTCACGATTGGCCTGACGCCACCCGGGCGACCGAGCGTGCGCGCTACGACAGCCTGCTGCGCGCGGGCCTGGCCTTGCTGTCGCCCGAATTGCCGCGCGCTGCCGGGGTGGGCCCATCGCCCGCGCCCGCTCCAGTTTTTTCCTCTGACACCGCAACCCCAGGCCCAGCGCCTGCCCCCCAGCCATGACCTCAACAGAAACAGCCGTGCCGATGCTCATCACGGCGGCCCCCAACGGGGCCTACAAGCAGGCCGCTGACCACGCCGCCGTGCCGCTGACGGCCGCTGCACTGGCCAGCACCGCCAAGGCCTGCATGGATGCGGGCGCGGCCATGCTGCACCTGCATGTGCGTGACGCCCAGGGCCGCCACAGCCTGGACGTGGCCACCTACCGCGAAGCGCTCGCGGCCGTGCGTGCGGCCGTGGGCAGCGAGATGGTGCTGCAGGTGACCAGCGAGGCCGCCAAGGTCTACCAGGCCCCGGCGCAGATGGCCATGGTGCGAGAGCTGCGCCCCGAGGCCGTGTCTGTGGGCCTGCGCGAGCTGGACCAGCCCGACATCGGCGACGCCGGCCTGGCCAGCTTCTTCGGCTGGCTGGCGGCCGAACGTGTCATGACCCAGGTGATCTTGTACGACGCGGCTGACCTGCTGCGCTGGCAAGCCCTGCGCCGCGCCGGCGTGGTGCCTGACGCACCGTGGAGCCTGCTGTTCGTGCTGGGCCGCTACAGCGTGGGCCAGCGCTCGTCGCCGTCTGATTTGCTGCCCTTCGTGGGCGCGCACACGGGCGCTGAGCCCTGGTCGATGTGTGCCTTCGGCCCGACCGAACACGCCTGTGCCGTGGCCGCTGCTGCGCTGGGTGGCCATGTGCGGGTGGGCTTCGAGAACAACCTGTTCCTGAAGGACGGCAGCCTGGCGCCACACAACGCCGCGCTGGTGGCACAAGCGGCCGATGCCGCTGCCTGCCTGGGCCGCCCGCTGGCCACCGCAGACCAGCTCCGCGCCGCGCATGCGCTGGGGTACTCGAACTGACAAGCACGGGCTGCGATCAGCCCAAGTCAAGACAACACGAAGGAGACACCATGAATCGATTCAACCGCCGCGCCCTGATGCTGGCCACCGTGGGCGCCGGCCTCGCCCTGAGCGCACACACCGCCCTGGCCCAGTCGGCCTGGCCGAATGGCCCAATCCGCTTTGTCGTGCCTTACCCGCCGGGTGGCCCGACCGACCTGATGGCCCGCCTGCTGCAGCCTGAACTGCAAACCCGCCTCGGCGTCCCGGTGGTCATCGACAACAAGGGCGGCGCGGGCGGCAACCTGGGCAGCGCCGAAGTGGCGCGGCAGGCACCGGCCGACGGCCAGACCATGCTGCTGGCCGCCAGCGGCCCGATGGCCGTGAACGCCAGCCTGTTCAAGCGCATGCCCTTCAACGCGCTGACGGAGTTGGAGCCGGTGGTGCAGCTGTCGTCCTTCCCGCTGGTGCTGGAAGTGCATCCGTCCACCGGCATCAAGACGCTGAAAGACTTCATCACGCAGGTGAAGGCCCAGTCCGAGAAGTACCCGTATGCCTCGGCCGGCAACGGCACGCCGCAGCACCTGGCCGGCGAGATCTTCGGCAAGGCGGTGGGCGTGCGGATGTCACATGTGCCGTACCGCGGCGCCGGCCCGGCCCTGAATGACGTGGTGGGCGGGCAGGTGCCGGTGATGTTCGACATCCTCGGCAGCTCGCTCCAGCACATCCAGGCCGGCACGCTCACGCCGCTGGCCGTCACGTCGGCCACCCGGTCGCCTGCCTTGCCCAAGGTGCCCACCTTTGCCGAAGCCGGTCTGGCTGGCTTCGAGCTGACGGCTTGGCACGGCATTGCGGTGCGCAGCGGCACGCCGGCGCCCGTGGTGCAGAAGCTCAACGCCACCTTCCTCGCCATTTTCAAGGACCCCGCGTTCCGCAAGAAGTGGGAAGCCCTGGGCACGCCGGTGGTGGCTGGCACGCCCGAGCAGTTCGGCGCCTTGATCCGCACCGAGTCGGTTCGGCTGGGTCGCGTGGTGCGCGAGTCTGGCGCCACGGTCGACTGAGGCCGGCATCAACGACCGGCCGCTGGCATCATCCCCGCATGACTCAACCCTTCTCCGCGGCTGCGCCGTACGCTTCGCACCGCTTGCCGGTGTATGCCCGCAATGTGGTGTCCACCTCGCACCCGCTGGCATCGCAGGTGGGCCTGCGCATGCTGCAGGCCGGTGGCAATGCGGTGGATGCGGCAATTGCCACGGCGGCTGCGATGACGGTGCTGGAGCCGGTCAGCAATGGCCTGGGCTCGGATGCCTTCTGCTTGGTGTGGGACGGCCAGCAGCTGCACGGCCTGAACGCCTCGGGCCGCGCGCCAGGAGCGTGGACACCGGACTACTTCCGCCGCCGACATGGCGACGATGCACGCACCCCGCCGCAGCGCGGCTGGGACGCCGTCACGGTGCCCGGTGCGGTGTCTGGCTGGGTGGCGCTGCATGCGCGCTTCGGCCGCCTGCCGTTTGAAGACCTGATGGCGCCGGCGGCCGAGATCGCCGAGCGCGGCTACGCCGTGCCAGTGGTGGTGCAGCAGAAGTGGCAGGCGGCCTCCACCGTGGCCGCCTTGACGGCCCAGCCCGGTTTTGCAGAGACTTTCCTGCCGCACGGCCGTGCCCCGCAGGTCGGTGAGCGTTTCGTGATGGCAGGTGCCGCCCGCGCCCTGCGTGCCATCGGTCGCAGTGGCGGGGAGGCCTTCTACACCGGCGAGATCGCCGACGCGCTGGTGGCGGCCGCCGCAGCCCAGGGCGGCGCGCTCAACATGGCCGACATGGCGGCCTGCGCGCCCGAGTGGGTCACGCCCATCGGCATGGATTACGCCGGCCACACGCTGCACGAAATTCCGCCGAACGGGCAGGGCATTGCTGCGTTGATGGCGCTGGGCATCTTGCGCCACCACGACACCGCCCGCCTGGGCGTGGACAGCGCCGAGCGCCACCACCTGCAGATCGAGGCGATGAAACTGGCCTTTGCCGATGTGTACCGCTTCGTGGCTGAGCCCGCCAGCATGGCGATCACGGCCGAGCAGTTGCTGTCGCCCGACTACCTGGCGCAGCGCGCGAAGCTGATCGACCCGCGCCGCGCGCAGGATTTCGGCGCCGGCAACCCAGTCAAAGGCGGCACCATCTACCTCACGGCGGCTGACGAGCAGGGAATGATGGTCAGCTTCATCCAGAGCAACTACATGGGCTTCGGCTCGGGCGTGGTGCTGCCGGAATGGGGCCTGAGCCTGCAGAACCGCGGGCATGGCTTCAGCCTGGACGCCGCCAGCGCCAATGTGGTGGCGCCGGGCAAGCGGCCGTTCCACACCATCATCCCGGCCTTCCTGAGCAAGGGCGGCGCACCGGTGATGAGCTTCGGCGTGATGGGCGCCAACATGCAACCGCAGGGCCATGTGCAAACCCTCACCCGCATGCTGGACCACGGACAGAACCCGCAGACCGCCTGTGATGCGCCGCGCTGGCGCTACAACCAGGGCTTGTCGCTGAACGTGGAAGCCACGATGCCTGCAGCCACCGTGCAGACGCTCGCGGGCCTGGGCCACCAGATCGAGGTGATCCAGGACAGCTACCAGGATTTCGGCGCCGGCCAGTTCATCTGGCGCCTGGGCGATCCGGCGGTGGAGGGCTACATCGCTGCGAGTGACCCACGCCGTGACGGGGCCGCTGCCGGCTGGTGAGGCGGCCTCCATCGCCGCCTCGTAAACTCCAGCGATGGATTTGAATTTCTGCTGCCCGCGATGAGTGGCCACACCCACAAGTCGGCGCTGGGCGCGATGCCGCTCGCCCAGGTCTGGCCCGGTTTGCTGCTGGCGGCTGCCGGCTCGATCGCGTTTTCAGGCAAGGCCATTCTGGCCAAGCTGATGTACCGGCATGGCGTGGACGCCGTCACGGTGGTGGCCTGGCGCATGCTGCTGGCGCTGCCCTTGTTCGCGGCCCTGGCCTGGTGGGCCAGCCGGGGCAAGCCGGCGCTCACGCGCAAGGATTGGGCGGTGGTGCTGGGCCTGGGGTTCAGCGGTTACTACCTGGCCAGCATGCTCGACTTCTACGGCCTGATGTACATCTCGGCCAGCCTGGAGCGGCTGATTCTGTACCTCGGCCCGACCATCGTCATGGCCTTGTCGGTGTTCGTGCTCAAGCGGCATGTGAGCGCACGCCAGTGGCTGGCTGCGGCCGTGAGCTACAGCGGCGTGATGATCGTCTTTGGCCATGAGTTGTCGGTGCAGGGTGACCATGTCTTGCTGGGCGCGGGCCTGGTGTTCGGCAGCGCGGTGAGCTATTCGGTGTACCTGCTGGCCAGCGGCGAGGTGGTGCAGCGCATGGGCTCGCTGCGCCTCACCGGGCTGGCCAGCACGGCGGCCTGCGTGCTGTGCCTGCTGCACTTCGCCGTCGTCAAGCCGCTGGGCGCCATCCACGTGCCCGAGCCGGTGATGTGGCTCAGCCTGCTCAATGCCACGGCCTGCACCGTGGCCCCGGTGCTGATGGTGATGATGGCCATCGAGCGCATCGGCTCGGCCTTGTCGGCGCAGATCGGCATGATCGGCCCGCTCTCCACCATCAGCATGGGCGTGCTCTTGCTCAACGAGCCCTTCACCCCGCTGTTGCTGGTGGGCACGGGCCTGGTGCTCACGGGTGTCTGGCTGCTGACGCGCTGGCGCTGAATTCAACTCCTCAGGAGCAGAACATGGACATGGGAATTGGTGGCCGCTGGGCCTTGGTGTGCGCGGCCAGCAAGGGCCTGGGCAAGGGCTGCGCTGCAGCCTTGGTGGCCGAAGGCGTGAACGTGGTCATCACGGCCCGGGGCGAGGCTGCATTGGCCACCACTGCGGCCGAGCTGCGCGCACTGAACCCCGCGGTGGAAGTGCGCACCGTGGCCGGCGACATCACCACGCCGGAAGGCCGTGCCGCTGCGCTCGCGGCCTGCCCGCAGGTCGACATCCTGATCAACAACGCCGGTGGCCCGCCGCCGGGTGATTTCCGGGACTGGGACCGCGACATCTGGCTGGCTGCCATCGATGCCAACATGCTCACGCCCATCGAGCTGATCAAGGCGACGGTGGATGGCATGGCGGCGCGGGGCTTCGGCCGCATCGTCAACATCACCTCCGGGGCGGTGAAGGCACCGATCGACATCCTGGGTTTGAGCAACGGGGCGCGCTCGGGCCTGACGGGTTTCGTGGCGGGCCTGTCGCGGCAGCCGCAACTGGCTGGCGCCAACGTCACCATCAACAACCTGCTGCCCGGTGCGTTTGATACCGAGCGCCTGCAGAAGACGCTGGCGGGCGCGGCGGCCAAGACCGGCAAGCCGCTGGACGCGGTGACCGATGCGCGGCGCCAAGGTGTGCCGGCACGTCGCTTCGGGCAGGCGGACGAGTTTGGTGCGACCTGCGCCTTCCTGTGCAGCCGCCATGCCGGCTACATCACCGGGCAGAACATCCTGATCGACGGGGGCGCTTTTCCGGGCGCGTTTTGACCCGGCGCGTTCTGACCGGGCTGGCTTCAGCCCTGGTGAATCTGGTTGCGGCCCGCGGTGGCCGCCTTGCCCAGCGCTTCATCGGCACGGCCGATGGCCGCATCCAGCGTTTCGGTCGGCGTCAGCCGCACCAGCCCGCCTGAGCAGGTGAGCGTCAGGCCCGGTGCCAGATCGGCCAGGGGCAGTGTGGCCAGGGCGCCGCGCAGGCGGTTCAAGGCCACCTCGGCTTCGGCCGGCAATGAAGCCGGGAAGACGAGCAGGAATTCATCGCCGCCGATGCGGCCGAGGAAATCGCTGTTGCGCAGGGCGGCCTGTGCGGCCTTGGCAAAACGCTTGAGCACTTCATCGCCGACGCGCTCGCCGTGCTGCGCGTTGATCTTGCCCATGTGGTCGATGTCGAGCAGCGCCAGGCACAGCGGTGAGCCGCTGCGGCGGGTCTGTGCGGCATGCTGCTCCAGCAACTCCATCAGCTGGCGCTTGTTCCACACGTCGGTGAGTTCATCCCGGGTGGCGAGGCTGTCGATGCGCTCGCGGGCTGATTCGAGCCGCGCCGCGTAGTCGGCGACCTGGCCGTGCAGCAGGTCGATGTGCCGCACCAGGCCCAGGGCCAGTGCCACGCTCAGGGCCAGCCACACCATCACCAGCAACCACAGCCACGGGTTGGCCAGGCTGGCGATGATGGCGGTTGGAATTGCCAGGCCCAGCCAGGCCAGTGACCAGGTGCGCCACGCCACCGGTCGCGCGTCTGCCCCCGAGTTCAGCAGCGGGGTCTTCGACACGGCAGGAGTGGCAGGGGACGTCATGGGAACCTTATCGGCATACAGCCCGCTGACTGTAATCCGGAAGGGCCTGCGGTCAACGTCGGGATGACACGAGGATGCCGGCGACGATGAGCCCAAAAGCAGCCATGTGGAACCACTGCGGTGCGTCGCCCAGCATGGCCGCTGACAACATGGCCGCAAACACCGGCGTGAGGTTGCCGAAGAAGCCCGCCACGGCCGGCCCGACGGTAGCCACGCCGAGGCCCCAGCAGCGGTAGGCGATCAGCGAAGGGCCGACGGCCACGTAAAGCAGGATGGCTGGCACCCAGGGTGTCCAGTGCCATTCAGGCTGCGCGATGACGGCCTCCAAGCCCGCGCTGGCGCCGCACCAGACCAGGCCGAAGCTGGTCTGCACGAGCAGGAAGCCGGCCCAGTCCCAGGCCGGGCGCTGCGCACCCTGCATGTTGGCGGGCGGCTTGGCCAGCAGCCAGCTGTAGGCGGCCCAGCTGAGGATGGCGAGCAGCATCAGCAGATCGCCGGGCACGAAGTGCAGGTCCAGCAGGCGGGCGGGCTGGCCGCGCGCAATGACCAGCGCCACGCCCAGCAGCGACAGCACCGCGCCGGCCACGTCCTGCGCACGCGGCCGTACGCCATACACCAGCGCCCCGATGCCCAGCATCCACACCGGCGAGCTGGCGGCAATCAGCGTCACGTTCAGCGGCGTGGAGGTGTGCAGCGCCAGGTATTGCAAGGCGTTGTAGCTGCCCATGCCGAGCAGGCCCAGCAGGCTGAGGTAGCGCCAGCGGGCCTTCAGCGCGCCCCAGTCCGACAGCGCCGCCTTGCCCAGCGGGTACAGCAGCACGAAGGCCAGCGCCCAGCGCGCCATGTTCAAGGCCACCGGCGGCACGGCGCCCACGGCCAGCCGGCCGACGATGGCATTGCCGGCCCACAACAGCGGGGGCAGGGTGAGCAAAAAGGCAATGCGCGGCGTCAGGGACTGGTTCATGGTGCTGGCTTGAACGGGCGGCGGCAGCGGGTATCCCGCGATGCACAAGGCCACCCCATCGCTGGCACGATACATGACCTGATCCAACCCCATCCGGAGTACCTGCATGACCCTCACCAGCCGCACCGTCCAGATCGCCGCCTTTGGTGGCCCGGAGCAACTTCACCTGGTGGAGCTGCCGGTGGGAGAGCCCGGCCCCGGCGAGGTGCGGATCCGCCATCACGCGGTGGGCCTGAACTTCATCGACGTGTACCAGCGCACGGGCCTGTACCCGAACGCGCTGCCCTTGTCGCTGGGCATGGAAGGCGCCGGCGTGATCGAAGCCGTGGGTGAGGGCGTGGCTCACCTGGCCGTGGGCGACCGCGCCGCTTATGCCAGCAACCCGCCCGGCAGCTACTGTGAGCGCCGCGTGATGCCGGCCAAGTGCGTGGTGAAGCTGCCCGACGCCATCAGCTTCGACGAAGGCGCCGCGATGATGCTCAAGGGCCTGACGGTGCAGTACCTGCTGCGCCGCACCCAGCCGCAGGGCGGCTTGAAGGCCGGTGATTTCGTGCTGTTCCATGCCGCAGCCGGTGGCGTGGGCCTGATCGCCTGCCAGTGGGCGCGTGCCATGGGCCTGCAACTCATCGGCACGGCCGGCAGCGATGAAAAGTGCGCGCTGGCCAGCGAGATGGGCGCCAGCCACACCATCAACTACCGCACCGAAGATTTCGTGGCGCGGGTGAAGGAGATCACCGGCGGCGTGGGCGTGAAGGCGGTCTATGACTCGGTCGGCGCCGACACCTTCATGAAGTCGCTCGACTGCCTGCAGCCCTTCGGCTTGATCGCCACCTACGGCAACGCCTCGGGCAAGGTGCCGCCGCTGGACATCGGCGTGCTGGCCGCCAAGGGCAGCCTGTATGTGAGCCGCCCCACGCTGTTCACCCACATCGCCACCCGCGAGCGTACGCAGGAGATGGCCGACGACCTGTTCGGCATGGTCACCTCGGGCATGGTGAAGATCCGCATCGACCAGCGTTACCCGCTGGCCGAGGTGGCCCAGGCCCACCGCGACCTGGAAGCGCGAAACACCACCGGCTGCAGCATCCTCACGCTGTGAGCCGGCGGTGCAGGGTGCTCATTCCTTGAGCACCATGTCGATGCAGAGCACGGCGGCCACGATGAGCAGCCGTGTCGGGTCATTCGCCGGCACGTCGGGCTGGATGCTCAGCATGTAGTTGTCGGCGCTTGTGAACAGCTCCTTGCCCAGGCCGGCCCACTGCTTGGACACCAGCGCCAGCTCGCGCTCTCCGCGCAGGAAGCGGAACTCCCAGCTCGTCCACTTGCCCTGCAGGGTGCACAGTTCCTGGCCGCTCGGCGAGAGCACATCGAACTTGCCGCCGATGGAGAGCAGCCGCTGCCTGAAGTGGCCGACGACCTGGTCGCGCTCGTCCAGCACATCGACCGTCGAGCGCAGCAGCGAGACGCCGCGCTTCACCCGCAGCACCGGCTGGCCTTCGGGCGTGGTCAGGCGCACATCGAACGGCGTCATGCGCTTGTAGTCGGTGAAGCGCAGCAGCTTGGTGAAGAAGCCCAGCTCGGGCTCGCGGCAGTGCAGCACCGTGGCGCCGGTGCGCGGATCGAGGATGTCGAAATTGCTGGCAGCCTTGAACAGGCCGACATGTTCACGAACGAGGAACTGGTTGTTCTGCAGGAGTGGGTGCATGTGGGTGATGCGCGGGGGTTGATCAGGCCTGGGCGCCAGCGGGCGGCGCCGGGGTGGCGTGGTCGCGGTCAGGCCGGCGGAAGGGGTCGACGTGGGTCATCAGGTTGATGACGCGGTGGCGTTGCAGCACGCGCTGGCGGGCTTCCACGGCGATGTCGTGGCCAGCCTCCACGGTGAGTTGCGCGTCCACCTCCAGGTGCACGTCGACCACGATCATGTCGCCCATCTTGCGGGTGCGCAGGTCATGCACACCCAGGATGCCGGGGCTGCCGGCCAGCGTGCTGCGAATGGCCTGCACCTCTTCGTCGTCCACCGCGCGGTCCATCAGGTCATGCAGCGCGTCCCAGCCGAACTCCCAGCCCATGCGGGCCACCATGAAGCCGACGATGAGCGCGGCGATGGGGTCGAGGATGGGGTAGCCGGCCAGGTTGCCGATGATGCCCAGGCCCACCACCAGCGATGACGCGGCGTCCGACCGGGCATGCCAGGCGTTCGCCACCAACATGCTCGACTTGACGCGCTTGGCCACCGCCAGCATGTAGCGGAACAGCAGTTCCTTGGCGACCAGCGCGCCGGCCGCCACCCACAGTGCGGTGACGTGCACGATGGGCACGCTGTCGGGGTTCTCGAGCTTCAGGAAGGCCGACCACAGCATGCCGCCACCCACGGCCAGCAGCAGCGCGCCCAGCACCAGCGACGCAGCGTTTTCATAACGCTGGTGGCCGTAGGGGTGGTCTTCGTCGGCGTCTTTCTGGCTGTGGTGGCTGGCCAGCAGCACCACGAAGTCAGAGATGAGGTCGGACAGCGAATGGATGCCGTCGGCCACCAGGGCCTGCGACTTGGTGAGCAGGCCGACGCTGATCTGCAGGGCCGTCAGCAGCACGTTCACCACCACACTCACCCAGGTGCTGCGGCGGCCGGCGGCGGTGCGTTCGGCGGCGGAGTGGAGGCTGTGCTCCGGATCGTCGGAGAGGTTCTCGAAAGGCATGGCCGGCAGCTTATCGCATGCGCCTGAGCGGCCGCTTAGGCGTTCAGGGGGCCAGAAGGTCCTGCGTCTCGGGGTGGCGGCGCATGTAGACCGCCACGTAGCTGCATTGGGGCTGCACCTTCAGGCCCTGGGCACGGGCCCAGTCGAGCGCCGCCTTCACCAGCGCAGCGGCGATGCCGCGCCCACCCAGCGCCGCAGGGACGCCGGTGTGGGTGAGCCACATCACGCCGCCCTGCAGGCGGTAGTCACACTCGCAGGCCAGCCCGTCCACCACCGCACCAAAGCGCCCTGCGGCGGGGTCGTGGGTGATGGTCAGCGCTGCAGTAGGCGCTGCGCTGAGCGGGTTGGCCTCAGGCATCGATCAGCCCTTCACCTTCAGACCCAGTTGCTGGGCGAAGAAGGCGAATTCCAGCGCCTGGCGGTCAGCGGCCTGCGAGTTGTCGGCAGCGGCGCCGTGGCCACCTTCGATGTTCTCGTAGTACAGCACCTCATGGCCCTGGGCGATCATCTTGGCGGCCATCTTGCGCGCGTGGCCCGGGTGCACCCGGTCGTCGCGCGTGGAGGTCACGAAGAAGATCTTCGGGTACTTCACGCCGGGCTTGACGTTCTGGTACGGGCTGTACTTCGAGATGTAGGCCCACTCGGCCGGCACATCGGGGTTGCCGTACTCGGCCATCCAGCTCGCACCAGCCAGCAGCAGGTGGTAGCGCTTCATGTCGAGCAGCGGCACCTGGCAGACCACGGCGTTGAACAGGTCCGGGCGCTGGGTGGTGATGGCGCCCATCAGCAGGCCGCCGTTCGAGCCACCCATGATGCCCAGGTGCTTCGGGCTGCTGATCTTGCGGGCGATCAGGTCTTCCGCCACGGCGATGAAGTCGTCGTAGCTGCGCTGCTTGTTGGCCTTGATGGCGGCCTGGTGCCAGCCGGGGCCGTATTCGCCACCGCCGCGGATGTTGGCCACCACCAGCACGCCGTTGTTGGCAAACCAGCCGGCGCCGTAGCCGGCCGAGTACCACGGGTTCATCGACACCTCGAAGCCACCGTAGCCGTACAGGATCGTCGGGTTGGTGCCGTCGAGCGGCGCACCCTTCGGACGCACCACAAAATAAGGCACGCGGGTGCCGTCCTTCGACTTGGCGAACTGCTGTTCCACCACCAGGCCGCTGGCATCGAAGAACGCCGGGCGTGACTTCAGCTTCTCCAGCGTAGCGCCGCCGGTGTTGCCCAGGTAGAGCGAATCCGGCGTGACGAAGTCGGTGTAGCTGACCGTGAAGGTTTCCGCCAGCGCGTCATTGGCCACCAGCGGGTCATGCCAGCTGGCGATCGACAGCGTGCCGGGGAAGGGCGCCGGGATGTCGCGCTTGACCCACTGGCCTGCCGCGTTCGGGCTCAGCGCCTCGGCACGGCCAGCCACGTTGTCCAGCACGTTCAGCAGCACATGGGTGCGGGTGGTGGTGTAGCCGGTGAGCGAGCGCGTGGCCGTGGGCGTGAACACGGCCTCGAAATTGCGCTCGCCGCGCAGGTAGGCCGCGGCGTTGGTCACCAGCAGCGAGCCACGTGGCCAGGTCTTGCCGGCCACGGTCCAGTCGCTGCGCAGGCTGATCAGCATGCGCTCGGCCCAGAAGTTCACGCGGGCGTCGATCGGCTTGTCCAGCGGCGTCAGCTTGCCGTTTTCCCAGAGGCCTTCCTCGCTGGTGTAGAAGTCGATCATGCGACCCAGCACCACGCGCTTGTGGCCGGGCGTGTGGTCAACCACGGCGGTGGCCACCATGTCGGTCTGGCGCACTTCATGGATCAGCGTCGATGCGCTCAGCGGCGTGCCCCGCTTCCACAGGCGGATGGTGCGGGCATAACCTGAGTCGGTCATCGAGCCCGGGCCGGTGTCGGTGGCCACCAGCAGCGTGTCGTCGTCCAGCCAGTCGAGGTCCGACTTGGCTTCCGGCAGCGCAAAGCCACCGGCCACGAACTGGCGGGTGCCCAGGTCAAATTCGCGGATCACCGAGGCATCAGCGCCGCCGCGTGACAGCGACACCAGGCAGCGGGTGGACGTACCACCGCGCAGATTGGCGCGTTGCCAGACCCAGTTTTCGCCTTCGGCCTTGGCCAGGGCGTCCAGATCGAGCAGCACGTCCCAGGTGGGTTGGGCCTTGCGGTATTCAGCCAGCGTCGTGCGGCGCCACAGGCCGCGCGGATGTTGCTGGTCACGCCAGAAGTTGTAGAGGAAGTCGCCCTGGCGGCTCACATACGGAATGCGCTCACGCGAGTCGAGAATTTCCTTGAAGCGCGTGCGGTTGCGCTGGAATTCGGGGCGGGCTTCCAGCACCGGGCGGCTGGCGGCGTTGCGCTCACGCACCCAGGCCAGCGGCTTGTCACCGGCCACGTCTTCGAGCCACAGATAGGGGTCGTCAGTGGCGGGGGCAGCGGCAGGGGTGGTTTGCGACATGGCGGCGGGCAGGAGGCTCGCGCCGGACAGCGCGGCAAAGCCGGCGCGCAGGACGCGGCGGCGCTGGGGGTTGCGGATCATGGGCAGAGGGCGGTCGCTTGTGGCGTTGAACAAGCCAGGCGGCGCGGGTGGCGCCCACCTGGGGACATTGGTGACCTGATGATAGGCCAGCCGCCGCCTCGCTCGCCTACGGAGAGGCCCTGTGCCCTGGTCAGCCTCAGCGCTTGGGGCGCTGGGTCATCAGGGGCTTGGGCTCGACCGCCACCGAGCGGTCTTTGTTGCCCACCCAGATCTGGCCTTCCTGCACCGTCACCTGCAACTGCATGCTGCGCTCGGCCAGCAGTGCCAGCTCCTTGCTCTGGTCGGTCGGCACTTGCCAGACTTCGAGGTTGGTCAGCCGCGTCAGCTTGTTCTCGATGCCTTGCCACCACACCGGCACGGCGCTGCTGAAGGCCCACAGCTTCACCACTTCGGCGCGGCTGCTGGCCTTGATCAGGCGGCGGTCGTCGGGCTGGCCGACTTCGATCCACTGCACCAGATCGCCGGTCAGGTCTTTCTGCCACAGATCGGGCGCATCGGGGTCAGACAGACCAGCGGTGAACTCCAGGTCGCCGCGCAGGTTGTCGGCCGGCACGCTGAGGGCAAAGGCCAGCAGGCGGATCATCATGCGCTCGTCGTTTTCGGACGGATGGCGGGCGATGGTCAGGGCGTGATCGGCGTACAAGCCGCGGTCCATGTCCGCAATTTGCAGATTGGCCTTGAAAACAGTGGATTTGAGCGCCATGGCGAAAGAAACAGTCCGGGTCAGCCGGCGCAAAGGCGCACCGGGCCCGGCAGTGTACGTGGGTGGCCTGTCACGGCCATGTCACGCCGCTGTCGCACAGTGCGCCGCAACCCCGAACCTTGCAGGATGTACGCCCATGTGGACCACGTCGATTCGCCTTCTCGCAGCCGCTGCTGCCTCCCTGGCCCTGGCCGGCTGCGCCACCGCACCGCAGGCTGCGGCACCGGGCAGCTTCAGTTTTGGCCTGTGGGGCGACATGCCCTATGCCAAGGCCGGTGACGCGCCGAAGATGCCGGCCCTGCTGGCCAGCATCAACGCCTCCGACATCGCCTTCTCGATCTACGACGGCGATATCAAGGACGGCAGCTCGCGTTGTGACGACAAGGTGTTTGACGACGCCCTGGGCATGTTCAACAGCCTGAAGCAGCCGGTGTTCTACGTGCCCGGCGACAACGAATGGACCGATTGCCACCGCCTGAACAACGGCGGCTTTGATGCGCTGGAGCGCCTGGGCTTCCTGCGCAAGAAGATGTACGCGCAGACCGGCTCGCTCGGCCAGCAACGCCTGCCGGCAGAAGCCCAGGGCAAGCCGGGCGAAGCGTATGTGGAGAACCAGCGCTTCGAGCGCGGCGGCGTGATGTTCGTGACGCTGAACATTCCAGGCAGCAACAACAACCTGGTGCTGTCAGCCGCGGAGTGCACCAACAAGAGTGCGCGCAAGCAGGCCCAGTGCGATGCCGGCAATGCCGAATTCCTGGCGCGCGACGAAGCCAATGTGCGCTGGCTGCAGGAGAGCTTTGCCAAGGCCCGTGCGGCGGGCCTGATCGGTGTAGTGGTGGTGTTCCAGGCCGACCCGGGGTTTGATTTGCCCGAGACCGAGTCTGTGGACGAGAGCCAGGCCGCGTCGGTCAGCGGCTACCGCAATTTCATGTCCGTGCTGGCGGCCGAGACGGTCAAGTACAAGGGCCAGGTGCTGATGGTGCACGGCGACACCCATTACTTCAAGCTCGACATGCCGCTGCATGCGCCGGGCAAGACCCTGGTCAACTTCACCCGGCTGCAAACCTTTGGCAGCCCCAGCATCCATTGGGTGCGGGTGGTGGTTGATCCGGCGAATCCGCGTGTCTTCAGCGTGCAGCCCGTGATGGTGCCCTGAGGCCGTTTTTTTGGTTCAGGCTCAGGCGCGTGCCGGGCGCTGGCCGGTGATCACCACCACCTGCGTCGGGCCTTGATCGGCCTGGTCGGCGATCACGCTGTTGAACTGCTGGTCAGCGACACCGTTGAGGCCGCCCATCAGGGCCATCGTCACGCCCAGTGCCAGGGCGGCAGCGGTGGAGCGGATGGTGTTGGAAGCGGTGTCGAAGCGGCTGGTGTTGGTCATGATGAACTCCTTGTGGGGGTGAGCGGGAAGCGGTTTGAACCTGCGATGAAATGAATTCTGCGCAGGTCCGGTCCGCGCCGCGACACCCTTGCGATGAAGCGCATGCCAGGCCGTCTGAACGGCGAAAAACGGCGATGAACGAAAGGGCCGCGGGGCCCGTCGTTACGGTCGCGGCCCGACTGGCAGCGCCTGCTGCAATGCCGCGCTCTGGCGCCCCAGGTCCATCAGCTGCATCACGCCGAGGGCCTCGGTGGCCGGCACCGGGTTCGGTGCGTCGCCCGTGAGGGTGGCCACGACGGCTGCGTAGTAATCGGGGTAGCGCCCCGGCAAGGTGGGCCAGGTCTGGGCGCGCAGGGCGTCGGGTTGCTGCGGGTCATCGGCCAGCAGCAATTCGCCCGGGTTCGGGTCCACGCCCCAGGCTTGCGGGTGGGCGGGGTCGGGCAGCAGGCCGGCTTTCAGGTGGTCTTCCTGGGCGTCCAGGCCCCATTTGCGATAGCCGCCGCGGGTGCCATGCAGCACGAAACGCGGGCCGGCGAAGGCTGCCAGCGCGCTGGCATGCAGGTCGACCCGCAAGCGCCTGGCGTAGCGCAATTGCAGGTGGGCGAAGTCATCGGCTTGCGCGCCGTCGCGCTGCGCGGCGATGTCGCCCTGGATGCCGGTCGGCCAGCCAAACAGCTGCACGGCCTGGTCCACCAGATGCGGCATCAGGTCGATGTAGAGACCGCCGCCCGGTCCGGCTGCCTCGCGCCAGCGGGCCCGCACCTGGGCGCGGAAACGGTCGAAGTGCATCACGGCATGGGTGATGCGGCCGAGTTGGCCGCTGGCCAGCAGGCCAGCCACGGTGAGGAAGTCACCGTCCCAGCGGCGGTTGTGAAACACGCTCAGCAGTTGCTGGCGCGCGGCAGCCAGCGCCACCACATCGGCGGCTTCGGCCGTGGTCAGCGCAAAGGGCTTGTCCACCACCACGGCCTTGCCGGCCTGCAGCGCGGCGGTGGCCAGCGGGGCGTGGGTGTGATTCGGCGTGGCGATCACCACCAGGTCGACATCCGGGCGGGCCACCACAGCCAGCGGGTCGGCATCAACGGCCACGTGGGCGCCCAGATCGGCCCGCACCTGCTCGGCCTGGCGGCTGGCCACGGCCTGAATGACCAGGCCTGGTGTGGTGCGCAGCAGTGGCGCGTGGAAGGTGCGGCCGGCAAAGCCGTAGCCCAGCAGGGCCGCGCGGACAGGGGGTGAAACTCGCATGGTCATCAGGGGAAAGCAGGGCGCGCCGACTGGGAGGGAGGTGGCATCATGCCAGCGCGACAGGTGAATTCCGGCGGCTGATCAGGCCGCCTCACTCACCTGGACACCTCCGCGACACCACGCCGACCTCTTAGCCAAGAATTGCCATGAGCGCATTGATTGCCAACCCCCTGTTGACCCCCTGGACAGCGCCTTTCGGCCTGCCGCCTTTCGACGCCGTGGAAGCGGCCCATTTCGTGCCGGCCTTCGAGGTCGCCATGGCCGAACAGCTGCAGGAGCTTTCCGTGATCGCCTCGAATGCCGAGGCGCCCACCTTCGACAACACCGTGGCGGCACTCGACCGCAGCGGCCAGCGCCTCTACCGCATCGAGGCCCTGTTCGGCAACCTGACGGCCTCGGCCACCTCCGCCGCGCTGCAGGCCGTGCAACGTGAACTGGCCGCGCCGATGGCCGCCCACGAGAGCGCCGTGCGCATGCACCCGGGCGTGTTCGCCAAGCTCGACGAGCTGCATGCGCGCCGTGACGCGCTGGGCCTGCTGCCCGAGCAGCAGCGCCTGCTGGAGCGCCTGCACACCGACGCCGTGCGCGCCGGTGCGCGCCTGGCCGCGGACCAGCAGCCGGTGTATGCCCAGTGGATGCAGGAGCTGGCCCAGCTGCAGACGCGCTTTGCGCAGAACGTGCTGGCCGATGAATCGGCCTACCAGCTGGTGCTGCATGACGAATCCGAGCTGGTCGGCCTGCCAGACTTCCTGCGTGCCGCGGCCCGCCAGGCGGCTGCCGAGCGTGGCCTTGAAGACGGCGCCCATGTCATCACCCTCAGCCGCTCATTGATCGAGCCCTTCCTGACCTTCAGCGACCGCCGCGACCTGCGCCAGCAGGCCTGGACGGCATGGTCGCTGCGGGGTGAGATGGGCGGCGAGACCGACAACCGCGACGTTGCCCGTCGCATCCTGCAACTGCGTCACCTGCAGGCCAAGGCCCACGGCTTCGCCAGCTACGCCGATTACGCGGTGTCTGACAGCATGGCCGGCACGCCGGCGGCGGTTTCGAAGCTGCTGACCGAGGTGTGGACGCGTGCGCTGCCGGCGGCTGAGCGCGAGCGCCAGGCGCTGATCGCGATGATGCGCACCCACGGTGTGGACGGCGAGCCCGAGGCCTGGGATTGGCGCTACTGGTCAGAGAAGGTGCGTGCGGCTCGGTACGACATTGACGAAGCCGAGGTGAAGCCGTACTTCAGCCTCGACCGCATGGTGGACGCGATGTTCGACTGCGCCCACCGGCTGTTCGGCGTGCGTTTCGAGCCCCGGCCCGAGATCGCGGCGTATCACGCCGATGTGCAGGTCTACGAGATGTTCAATGCCGAGGGTGTGAGCGCGGGCCTGTTCCTGCATGACAACTACGCCCGGCAGACCAAGCGCTCAGGCGCCTGGATGAGCGACTTCACCTACCAGTCTCGCAACCGCGGCGTGCTCAAGCCGGTCATCGTCAACAACAACAACTTCGCCAAGGGCGCACCGGGTGAGCCCACGCTGCTGTCGTTCGACGACGCGCGCACGCTGTTCCATGAGTTTGGCCACGGCTTGCACGGCCTGCTGTCGAACGTGACGTACCACCGTCTGTCGGGCACCCAGGTGCTGCGCGATTTTGTGGAGTTGCCGTCCCAGCTGTATGAGCACTGGCTGAGCCAGCCCGAGGTGCTGTCCAAGCATGCGCGGCACTGGAAGACGAATGAGCCGATCCCGGCGTCGCTGGTCGCACGCCTGCAGGCTGCCGACAAGTGGGGGCAGGGCTATGACACGGTGAGTTATTGCGGCAGTGCGCTGGTGGATCTGGAGATCCATGCACTGACCGATCCGGAGGGCCCGGCTGATCTGACCGCCTTCGAGGCGGCGGCGCTGGCGCGCCTGGGGATGCCGGCAGCGGTGGGCATGCGCCACCGACTACCGCATTTCCAGCACCTGTTCGCAGGCCCGAGCTATGCGTCGGGCTACTACGTCTACCTGTGGGCAGCGGTGCTGGATGCCGATGCGTTCAACGCGTTTGTTGAAGCAGGCAATCCGTTTGATGCGCAGGTGGCGCAGCGTCTGCTGCGCCACATCTACGCGGCGGGGGACTCGGTCGCCCCCCAGGACGCTTACACGTCCTTCCGTGGGCGCTTGCCGAAGCTCGGGCCGCTGCTGGCGAAGCGCGGCTTGGCCGAGGAAGGCTTGCCGGCAGAGTGAAAGCCACCCGGGCCGCGCGGTGCATGACCGTGCGGGCCGTCAGCGCGCTTCTCGAACGGGCCACGCTCGTTGCGGTCGCCGCCGAAACGCGGACGATCGCCGCCGAAGGACGGACGCTCGCCACCGAAGGACGGGCGGTCGCCGCCACCAAAACCGGGGCGGTCACCGCCACGGTCTTCGAAGCGAGGGCGATCGCCGCCGAAGCCACCACGGTCACCACCGAAGCTGCCGCGGTCCTGGAACTGCGGACGCTCATTGCGGTTGAACGACGGGCGGTCACCCCAAGGGCGATCGCCTTGCGGACGGTCGCCGCCGAACGAGCGCTCACGCTCGAACGGGCTGCCACCACGCGGCGGGCCGCTGCGGAAGTCGCGGTTGCCTTGGTAGCCACCGCCACCAAAACCACCCTTGCCGCGCGGAGCGCCACCACGCGGGGGGCGGGCGCCGAACATTTCAGGTGCCGGACGGCTCGGCTCGAGGCCGGCCACGGTGGCCACCGGAATGGCTTGCGTGGTGTAGTGCTGGATGCGGCGGATCATCGCCACGTCACGGCGCTCTGCCAGCGTCACGGCACGGCCCGAACGGCCAGCACGACCGGTACGGCCGATGCGGTGCACGTAGTCCTCGGCCTTCAGCGGCAGACCGTAGTTCACCACGTGGGTGATGGTCGGCACGTCGATGCCACGGGCAGCCACGTCGGTGGCCACCAGGATGCGCAGCTGGCGTGAACGCAGGTTCTGCAGCACGCGGTTGCGACGGCCTTGCGGCATGCCACCGTGCAGGGCAGCCACGGAATGGCCCATCTGCGCGAGGCGGTCGGCCAGGCGGTCAGCATCGATCTGGGTGCTGGTGAACACGACGGCTTGGTCCACGTCGCGGTCGGTCAGCAGGTGATCCAGCAGGGCGTGCTTGTGGTCGAGGTCATCGGCCCACATCAGTTGCTGCGTGATGTTCTCGTGCTTTTCGGTGTGGCCGGCGATCTCGATGCGCTCGACGTCGTCCTTCTGCAGGCGCTGGGCCAGGCGGCCGACTTCACCGGCGAAGGTGGCGCTGGCCATCAGGGTCTGGCGGTTGGCCGGCAGTTGCTCGGCGATGTGCTCGATGTCTTCGATGAAGCCCATGTCGAGCATGCGGTCAGCTTCGTCCAGCACCAGCATCTCGACGTTTTCCAGCACGGCCTTGCCGCTGCCGATGTGGTCGATCAGACGGCCAGGGGTGGCGATCAGGATGTCGAGCGGGCTGCGCAGGGCCTTCAGCTGTGCCGGGTAAGGCACGCCGCCGACGACGCTGGTCACCGACATGAAGGGCACGTTGCGGCCGTAGTTCGAGGCGGCCTTGGCGACCTGCATCGAGAGTTCACGGGTAGGCACCAGCACCAGGATGCGGGGGCCGCGCACTTCGCCCTTCTTGGGCTTGTTGGCGGGGTCCTGGCGAGCGGCCAGCACCTTCATCAGGGCGGGCAGCACGAAGGCGGCGGTCTTGCCGCTGCCGGTGTTCGAGCACACGCGCAGGTCGCGGCCGGCCAGTGCGGCGGGGATGGCGCGGGCTTGCACGTCGGTCGGGTTTTCATAGCCCGCGGATTGCAAAGCACGCACCAAAGCCTCGTCGAGGCCGAGAGATTCAAAAGTCATGATTTTTCCAATGGCGCCGCCCTGCCAAGACGTTCAGGCAGGTAAATCGCAGGGCACGCGCGGTGTGGCAAACATCGCCACCGACCGCACCTGTCAGTGCGCACAGACGGCGCCTGGTCAGGTCTTCAAGGGCTTGCCTTGGTGCACTGCAGCTTCAATGAGCTTCAGCCTTGTGGCAGCCATCAACCGGTAGAACAACCGGGGAGGTCAGAGGGGATGAACGAATCTGCGGCGAAACCGATGCCCGAACTTGCTTCGGGCGCAGATGTCATCGCAAGCCCACGATTATAGGTGAAACCCTGATTTCCCGCCAGTGTTTATTTCAGGCCCGTGACAAACCCACCTGAAAGCTCACCCCTGACGTGTTGCCGAAGGCGGCTTTTACCGGGCGTCAGCGCTTCAGTCGCGCCAACCGAGCCAGGCCAGGCGCGCTGCATGTCGCGTGCGGCGGGTCTCGTCGTTCAGGCCCAGGGCCCACATCCACGCACAGACAAACAGGGTGCGCGCGCGGATGCACAGCGCCAATGCGGCCAATTGGTCAGCGCTGCGCAGCGGCCCGGCCACCGATTCCCAGCCGGCCAGTGCAGCTTCTGACCAGGCTGCATGGGTGCCCAGCACCCGGGCGCCGGCCAGCAGGCAGGCGAGGTCCCAATGCACCGGCGCTCTGGTGGCGTCTTCCCAGTCCACCCACAGCGGGCCTGCGGAAGTGTTCAGCACATTGTTGAGGTGGGCGTCGCCATGCACCCATTGGCAGGGCAGGGCCAGCGTCTTCATCTGCTCGGCGCAGGCCAGTGCCTCCTCAGCCACAAAAGCACGCTGCGCAGCCGGGGCGCTGGCCTGCACCGTGGGCAGCAGCAGAAGCGCCTGCAGTTCATCAAACACCGCCCAGTCGGCTCCGGGCAAGGTGGCCAGCGCGGCGTCATCGTCGTGGTCGTGCAGCAGGCGGTGGATGTGAGCCAGGGCTTGGCCCGCCTCGTGTGCTGCTGGCTCCCCTGGGCTCACGGCGATGCACCGCCAGACGGTGGTGGTCCAGGTGCGGCCATCGGCTTGAAGTTGATGCGGGCCGGCTTGCTGGGCCGAGGCCGGCTGGCCCACGGCTGCGCCGCGCTGTGCCAGCCAGGCCGTCAAAGCCACCTCGCGCTGCGCGTGTTGCCCGTCGATGCGCAACACGGCCGTGCCGGTGCCTATGCGCGCGACCAGCGGCAGTGGCTCCAGCGCCACCGCCAAGTTTGAGGAATGCCCCAGCAGGTGAGGCGTCACCTCGGCTCCGACGTTCGCCCACGGTTGCGCCAGGCGCTGGCAGGCCTTCATCAATCCGGGGGTGAGTGCGGTGGAGTGCATCGGGTGCAGATTGTGGCCGGTGGTTCACACGCCTTCACGTTGGAAGAGAAGCGCGCAATTTGGCGGAACCTAATTCACGGAGTTCACACAAAATGCGCACTCTTACAAAGAAACCTGTTCATGCCCACCCTTGCATTGACGCCACTGCGCACCGCTTGCCTGACCCTGCTCACCAGCCTGGGTGCCGCGAGCAGCCAGGCCCAGACGCCTGCACCAGCCACCCCCGCCGCGCCAGCTGCACCAGTGGTTCAGACTGCCGACACGCCAGCTGCAGAGCCCGCCGTCAAGCCGGATGCAAAGCCGGACGCCAAGGGCGCCCCCACCACGTCGACGGCCGCACCGGCCGGCACGCAGCGGGTTGAGATCACGGGTGGCCGCGAAATTGACACCGAGCTGCGCCGCCGCTCCACCGCGGCCAAGATCGTGGTGGGCCGCGATGAAATCTCGAAGTACGGTGATGCGTCCGTGGGTGAGCTGCTCAAGCGCCTGCCCGGCGTGACGATCCAGGGCCAGCCCGGCCGCGGTGGCGCCATCCGCATGCGCGGCCTGGGCAGCGGCTATACCCAGATCCTGCTGGACGGCGAACGTGTGCAGGGCGGCCTGTCGCTCGACACGATCGACCCCGACCAGGTGGAGCGCATTGAAATCATCCGCGCCCCCACCGCAGAAACCGGCGCCCGCGCGATCGGCGGCACGATCAACATCATCACGCGTGAAGGCTTCGTCAAGCGCCTGAATGATCTGCGCTTGTCGACCGGCCTGGAGCAGGGCCGCGCGCAGCCGGGGTTTTCATGGTCGCGTGACGACAAGCTCGGCGAGCTGGACTACAACGTGGCTCTTTCCGCGTTCAAGGACAACCGCTCGAACGCGTCCACCATCCAGACCGAATCGGCCGATACCGACCGCACCGAGCGTTTGAGCTCGGTCGACCACCGCCAGGGCCTGCACCTGACCGGCCGCCTGCAGCTCAAGCCGGTGGAAGGCCAGTCGCTGATGCTGATGCCGTTGGTCATCTACTCGGAGGGCGACACCCGCCGCCAGTCGACCTTCGACGCGCCGGTGCTCGGCACGCTGCCGTACGAGAGCAGCATGGGCAGCACCGACTGGCGTTTTTCGCTGGTGCGCCTGAATGGTCAGTGGCGCTTGCCGGTGGGTGACGGCCGCCTGGAAGTGCGCGGTGGTGCGGGCCAGGCGGGCAATGCCAGCCACACGCTGCGCACCGAGCTGCTGACCAGCGGCAGCAAGATCAACTACGACGATGCGGTGGACGCCACCGAGCGATCGCTCAACCTGAATGCCAAGTATTCGAGCCTGCTGGAGGGCGACCACCAGCTTGTGATGGGCGCCGAGCTCGATTCGGCGCGTCGCACCGAAACCCGCGAGCAGCTGGTGGATGGTGTGGCCGTGGCCAATGAGTTTGGCAACGACCTGCGCGCCCGTTCCCTGCGCAGCGCGCTGTATGCCCAGGACGAATGGCAGGTGAACCCGAACTGGGGTGCCTACGCCGGTCTGCGCTGGGAAGGCATCAGCACCACGGGTGGCTCTGCCAGTGATGAGCGCAGCAACCGCTCCAGCGTCTGGACGCCGCTACTGCACGCCGTCTGGAAGCCGGACCCCAAGGGCCGTGACCAGGTTCGCATCAGCCTGACGCGCAGCTATCGCTCGCCGGGCTTGTCCAGCCTGGTCGGCGCCACCTGGCGCTCGAAGGGCGACAATAGCCAGACCAACCCCGACCGCGCCGGCAACCCCGATCTGAAGCCCGAAATGGCCACGGGCATCGACCTGGCACTGGAGCGCTATCTGGTGGGCAGCGGCATGCTCAGCGTCAACCTGTTCCATCGCCAGATCACTGACCTGATGCGCACGGTGGTGAGCCTGACCCCGCAAGCCGACGGCAGCCAGCGCTGGGTGTCGAAGATGGACAACGTGGGTGATGCCATCACCCAGGGCGTTGAGCTGGAGGCCAAGTTCAAGCTCAGCGACGTGGATGCTGACCTGCCCGGCGTGGAGTTGCGCAGCAATGCCAGCATCTTCCGCTCGCGCGTCAAGCAGGTGCCCGGCCCAGACAACCGCCTCGACCAGCAACCCGGCGGCACCTTGAACCTGGGTGCTGACTACAAGTTGCCGGGTGTGCCGCTGACGGTGGGCGGCAATGTGAACTGGACGCCGGGCTACACCACCCGCCTCAGCGAAACCCAGTACCTGACCCAGAACACCAAGCGCGTGTTTGACGCCTACGCGATGTGGCAGCTCAACACCACCACGCGCGTGCGCCTCTCGGCCAGCAACCTGATGCCGCGCGGCACCGAGAGCATCAGCGAAGTGGACGGCGAAACCGCCACCACGCTGGCCAGCAGCCATGTGAACTGGCGCCTGCAGCTTGAAATGAAGCTGTGATGGGCAGGGCGGTCGCCGCTTAGCTCTTTCGGCGTATGGCGCGAGGGTGATGGTCGCGATGACAATGGCTGCTTGCCCGGCCATCTTCATGCGCGCTCCATTTTTCTGGTTCCCTCTCACGCTCGTCCGGGTCAGCGCTCGCTCGCTGTCCGGGTTCGTCCTGCTGTGTCTGGCTGGGCTGTGCCTGCTGGTGGCTGGGGCGTCTTCGGCCTTGGCCGCGCCCGTTGCCACCGAGCCGGGCGTGGTGATGCCCGAGGTCGAGGTGCAGGACGAGGCGGGGCGCTGGGTGCCCACGACCTTGCCCTATCGCTGGCGCTCGACGGCCACTGACACCTCACGGCGGCTGACTTTCCGCCTGCGCTTTGACTTGCCGGCCGTGCCCACCACCATGTGGGCCATGCGGGCCGACCGCATGCCGCCGGACCGGCAGCTCACGTTGAATGGCCAGCTGCTGAGCGGCGCCTTGCAAGACCGCGCCCTGGTGCGCCGGTTTGCCTTGCCGGCGCAGTGGGTGGATGTGCCGCCCGCCCTGCTTCGGGCCGGTTCCAATGAATTGCTGATGACGCTGGAGTTGAGTCACCGCGTCGGTGCCTTGGCGCCCGTCACCCTCGGGCCGGCCGATGTGCTGCAGCCCGAGTTCAGCCGGCTGGTCTGGTTCACCGTGTCCTTGCCGCAGGCACTGAACATGGCGGCGGCAGGCCTGGCCTTGTTCATCCTGCTGATCTGGTGGTTGCGGCCGGCTGAGCGCGTATTGGGCTACTTCGGGGCACTCTGGCTGCTGGTCTCGGTGCGCAACATGGCCTACTTCGTCACCAACGGCCACCTGCCGCCGGCGGTGTCTGATTACCTGTTCTACGCGGCGCAGGTGTTCAGTGCGCCGCTGGTGGCCGGCTTTGCGCTGGCGATTGCGCGCCGGCCGTGGCCCTTGCCCCGCGCGGCGGTGATCGCCGTATTGGCCCTGATGCTGCTGATTGGCGCGCTGGGTGTCTGGCTGGACCGCATGGTGCTCGTGCGGCAGTGGGTCTACCCCTGCTTCATCGTCGTGCTGTGCTGGGTGGCCTGGCTGCTTTGGCAGGGCGTGCGCCAGCTGGCGCCGCTCGCGCGCCGTGGCATGGCGGTGGCACTCGGCACGCTGGTGGTGGCGGCCGTGCATGACTACCTCTATGCCACCGGTGGCTTGCCCTACCTGGGAATGCAGCCCGTGCTCAACCACGTGATGGGCACCTTCTGGGTGCCCTGGGTCAGCCCGCTGCTGCTGCTGGTGGGCGCGCGCGTGCTGCTGCAGCGCTTCGTGCAGGCGCTTGATCTGTCTGAGCACCATGGCCAGTTGCTGGAACAACGTGTGGCAGACCGCACCCGCGAGCTGCAGGCCGCCAACGCCGCCAAGACGCGCTTCGTGGCCGCCGCCAGCCATGACCTGCGACAGCCGGTGGCCAGCATCGGCTTGCTGGCTGGCTTGCTGCGTGAGCAGGTCAATGGCAGTGCCAGCCGTGCGGTGCTCGATCGCCTGACGGAATCGGTGGCGGCGCTGGAGTCGCTGCTCAAGGGCCTGCTCGACATGTCGCGGTTCGACGCCGGTTCGGTCCAGGTGCGGCCGCAGCGCCTGCAGCTGCAAAGCCTGTTTGACGCTGTGGCTGCCCATGAGCGCGACGCCGCCGCCCTGAAAGGCCTGCAGCTGCGCCTGCATGCCAGCGGCCTGTCGGTGCAGGCCGATCCGGTGCTGCTGGAGCAGATGGTGCGCAACCTGGTCAGCAACGCCGTGCGTTACACCGAGCGTGGCGGGGTGCTGGTGTCGGCGCGACGGCGCGGTGATGGCGTGCTGCTGCAGGTGTGGGACACCGGCTGCGGCGTGCCTGATGACAAGCAGGCCAGCATCTTTGAAGAGTTCGTTCAGCTCGACAACCCGGCCCGAGAGCGCCATCGCGGCCTCGGCCTGGGCTTGTCGCTGGTGCGCCGGGCCTCGCAGCTGATGGCGGTGCCGCTCAGCCTGCGCTCGGTGCCGGGCAAGGGCAGCTGCTTCTCGCTGATGCTGCCGCGCGTCGGTGCGGCACAGCGCGTGGCACCGGTGGCGCCTGTCCAACCGCGCAGCCTGCGCGGCATGCAGATCGTGGTGGTGGATGACGACGAAGGTATCCGCGAGTCACTGCGGCTGCGGATCGAAACCTGGGGCGCCCGGGTGCAGTGCTACGGCAGCGTGGCGGCTTTGCGTGATGCGCTGCAGCGGCAAGGCTTGCCGCAAACGCTGGATCTGGTGCTGAGTGATCAGCGCCTGCCGGACGGCCACGCCTTGGATGTGCTGGCGGTGTTGCAGCCGAGGTGGCCCGATCTGCCTGCGCTGATCATCACCGGCGACACCGCGCCAGCTGACCTGGCTCGTCTGCAAGCCACCGGTCTGCGGGTGCTGCACAAGCCCTTCTCGGCAGAGGCGCTGTTTGATGCGATGCGCGAGGTGGTGCCGGGCTGAGGTCCGGAGCTGGGTGTCGGAGGCGACCGCCGCCGAGCTCAGCGCGAAGGTGCGGGCAATTCCCAGCCCATGCGGGCAGCCACCACCACGGCCTGGGCGCGAGAGCTGATGTCCAGCCGCTCGAAGATCGCCTGCACGTGGGTTTTCACGGTCGAATCGGACACGCCCAGTTCGCGGGCGATCAGCTTGTTTGACTTGCCTTCGATGACGAGGCGGAAGACGTCCAGCTGACGCGGCGTCAGCCCCATGTCCGAGAGCGCACCGGGCAGCAGGTCGTGCACGGGCACGGTGCTGTGCATCAGGCGCGGCATGGCGATGCCGCCGGCCAGCACGGTGCGCAAGCCGGCGTCCAGCGCCTCGATGTCTGCCGTCTTCGGGATGAAGCCCACGGCGCCCGCGTCGATGGCATTCATGATCGTCTCGGCGCGGTCATCGGCCGACACCACGATCACCCGTGGCATCGGCGCAGCTTCCCGCAGGCGCTGCAGCGTGGCCACGCCCCGGCTGTCGGGCAGGTTCAGGTCCAGCAGCACCAGGCTGATGTCGGGCGCAGCGGCCAGCGCCACCAGCCCATCGGCCAGCGTGCCGCAATTCACCAGCGGCACCTCCGGGTGGCGGTGCGTCATCAACAGCGACAAGGCTTCACGGAACAGGGCGTGATCGTCAATGAGCAGGCACTTCATGGGTGGCAGCAAAACGGCGTTTGGGGGAAGACGTCAGGCGGCTACGGCGAGCAACTGGACGCGCACGTCGCCCAGCTGAACGACTTGCCCGGTTCTGATCTTGCAGGTCTTGCGCTGCTCCACAGCGCCATCCACCTGCACTTCGCCGTCAGCGATCAACATCTTGGCGGCGCCGCCGCTGTGGGCCAGCCCGGTGGCCTTCAGTAGCGCATCGAGCGTGATGTGCTCGCCCCGCAGCGCGAATTCAATGGTTTCCATCCCCATATTGTGACGTTTTGTTGTGAAACTGCGTACAGAGGTTCACTGCAGCCGGAATTCTTCCGCAATCAAGGCGTAAGAACGGCGCCGAACCTCGGGGTTGTAGGTCCAGGTGTTGATGACGAGTTCGTCCAGATGGAACGTCTCTGCCAGACCACGCAGGGCCCGGCCGACAAAGGCGCGATCGCCCACCAGGGCCCGCTCACGCATCGGCGCCACGATGGTGGCCATGGCCTCGGGGTCGAAGCCCTGCGCGGCGATGTGATCGGGGTTCTGCAGCGGGCCCAGCCGGCCGCGCTGACGGTCAACGCGCCAGCGCTCGCGGCTCAGGGCGTGGTGCATGGCGTCTTCCGCCTTGTCGGCGGCCAGTGCCCAGACGCAGATCGTGGCTTGCGGTCGGGGGTGGCGTTCGCTGGGCTGGTAGAGCTCGCGGTACAGGCGCAGCGCCTGCTCGGCCCCTTGCCCGTCCATGAAGAAGTAGGCGAAGGCATAAGGCAGGCCGAGCGCCGCAGCCAGGCGAGCGCCGTAGTCGCTGCTGCCCAGCACCCAGATGTCGGGGCTGCGCTCGGGTCGCCCGACCATGTCGACCGGTGGGCGCGGTTGGGCCGTGATGCCCTTGTGCAGCAGCCCGGCTGACCAGCGCTGCAGATCCTGGATCTGCGCCGGGAATTGCTCAGCAGCCTGGTGGGCGTCCGGGTTGAGCGCCATGGCGGTGCGCATGTCGCTGCCGGGCGCGCGGCCCACGCCCAGGTCGATGCGGCCCGGCGCCAGCGCGTCCAGCACCCGGAACTGCTCGGCCACCTTCAGCGCCGAGTAGTGCGGCAGCATCACGCCGGCACTGCCGATGCGGATGCGCTGCGTGCGCGCGGCCACCGCAGCCATCAGGATCTCGGGGGCGCTGCCGACGATGGTCGGCATGCCGTGGTGCTCGCTGACCCAGAACCGGTGATAGCCCAGGCGCTCGGCCACCTGGGCCAGATCGAGCGTGTCACGGATGGCCGCATCTTCGCCGCTGCCGCTCAGTGCAATGGATTGATCGAGGACGGAGAGTTTCATCCGCAGGATGCTACGCCGAGTCGCCAGATCGGTCTGTGCCCGGGCCGTGCGGCGCCCGGGTGCGCTGGCAGGCCATGGCCGGGCAGGGCGCCAGGTTTAGGGCGCATGGGGGATGTTCCCGTCAGGCAGGCGCGCGCATACTTGGTCCCGGAATGAAGTACTTGCGGTCGCCATTCGCGTTGCTGGTCTTTGTTGGCGTGGTGCTGCTGCTGGCGGCTGTGCCGACGAAGGCGCAGGTGTCGGCGCCATTGCAATCGGTTGCGTCTGAGCCTTCAGCCAGCGCGCCGGCCGCCCGCCCCTGGCGCATGGCCCCTGAGCGCGATTACGGCCCCTTCGTCTACATCGACGACCAGGGCAAGCTGGCCGGGCTGTCGGTCGATGTGCTGGCGCTGGTGGCCCAGCGTGGTGGCGTGCCTTGGCAGGCCTTGCCGGCAGCTCCGCTGGCCCAGCAACTCGCGGCGCTCAAAGCCGGCGCGGCTGATTTCGTCACCTCCGTGCGCCCCACCCCGGAGCGCGCGGCCTATCTCATCTTCACCAGCGCCTATGTGAACGTGCCTGCCGTGGTGGTGAGCCGTGATGGCGGTCAGGTGCAGTTGCAGGCGCTGAACGGTCAGACGGTGACGGTGGGGCAAGGCTACGGCGTCGAGGGTTTTGTGCGGAAGGCCTACCCGGGCATCAACTGGCAGGCCGTGACGGACGACGTGCTGGCCCTCAAGGCCGTGAGCGAGGGGCGCGCCGCTGCGGCGGTGGTGGATCTGGCCAGCGCCGGCTTCGTGATGCGGCAGCACCATCTGACCGGTCTGACGGTGGGCGAGTCGGTCGGTTTTGACTATGCCTTGAGCTTCGGGGTGCGCAAGGACCTGCCTGCGCTGCGCGACGAGCTGGACGCCGGCATTCGCCAGCTGAGCACCGCGGACCGTGCCAGCCTGCGGGCGCGCTGGTTGTCTGCGCCCGAGCAGCCTCAGGCCATACCGCGCAGCCTGTGGTGGGCGCTGGGCTTGCTGACCGTGCTGGCCTTGCTGGCGGCGGTCTGGTGGTGGCGCGGCCGTCGAACAGGGGTGCGGTCGTGAGCGCGTCCTACGGCTGGCGCACCGGCTGGCACACCCAGGGGCCTTCCGACCCGGCGGGTTCCTGGTGGGCGCTGGGCCTCGGATTCCTGGTGCTGGCCTGGGTATCGATTCTGCTGTCCAGGCAGCCGGGCAGTGTGGCCAGCCTGTGGTTGGCCAACGGGTGGGCCATCGCGTGGCTCTCGACTCGCCTGCAGGGCGGGCAGGGCGGGCAGGGCCGCGGTGTGCAGGTGGCCCTGGCGCTGGCCGCGGTGGCGCTGGCGAACTTGCTGGCCAACCTGGCCTCGGGCGATGCGTTCCTCGACACGCTGGTGTTCTTGCCCGCCAATGTGCTGGCAGTGGCCGTGGCCGCCTGGTCGCTGTCTGGCGGGCGGGCCTGGCGCATGTTGCAGCAGGGGCCGCGAGCCTTCATGTCTGGCCTGTGGCGCGGTGCCTTGTTGCCGGCTGTTGTGGGCACGCTGTTGGGAACGATGGCGTTCTGCAGCACCAGCACCAGTGCCCTGTCGTGGCAAGACGTGGCGCTGACCTGGTTCGAGGGCGACCTGATCGGCAACGTCGTGACCTTGCCGCTGGCCCTCTGTGTGCTGACCATCCCGCGGGCTGAGTTGCTGCGGGTGTGGGTGCGTCCTGGCACGCTGGCACTGCTGCTGTTGTGCACGGCCGCCACGCTGGTGGCCGGCGCCTGGTTGCCGATGCCGTTCGCCTACATGGCCGTGCCCTTGCTGGCCGCCGCCAGCCTGTCGCCATTCCCGGTGCTGGCGCTGGCCACGTTCGTCACGGCCCTCACGGTGGGGCTGGCCACGGCGCTGGGCTGGTTCGTGCCACCGCCCATCTCGGCGTCCTGGGAATCCCTGTTCATCAACCTGCCGCTAGTATTGACCTTGCTGCCGGTGCTGATGCTCGGCATCAGCATCGAGGACCAGCGGCGCCAGCGGGCCGAGCTGCAGAGCTCGCTGCAGCAGCTCAGTCGCGCTCATGAGGGACTTCAGGCTTTTGCGCGGATGGCCGCTCATGACCTGCGCGAGCCCGTGAACACCATCGCCAGCTTCAGCCAGCTTTTGCAGCAGGACGAGGCCGGCCGCCTGGCGCCGCGCTCGGCACAGTTCCTGTCGCATGTGCAGGATGCCGCGGTGCGCATGCGGCGCCTGCTTGATTCCCTGCTGGACCATGCGCGGCTCGACCGCGACGCCACCGAGCCTGTCACGCTCGTGCCGCTGGACGACGTGTTGAACCAGGCGCTGGATTCACTGGCGGCCAGGGTGCGGGAGACCGGCCTGCAGGTGCAGCGACAAGCCCTGCCGCAGGTGCTGGGCAGGCGGTCCTTGCTGGTGCTGCTGTTCCAGAACCTGCTGAGCCGGGCCATGAAGGCTGGCCTGGCCGGCGAGCCACCGAGGGTGGCGGTGCAGGTGCTGCTGACGCCCGGCCGCCTGATCATCAGCGTGCGCGATCACGGCCTGGCATTGCCGCCCGATGTGCTGGCCGAAGGCGAGCTGGATGCCAGCCTGGCGCTGTGCCGCCATGCGGTCGAGGTGCACGGTGGATCGATGTGGCTGGATGCCGATGTGGCTGAGGGGTCGCGGGTGTGCATCGCCTTGCCCCAGAACCAGGACTTTGCCGCTGAGGCAACGATGGAGAGCCACCCATGAGCCTGCCGATGCCCTGGCCCCGGGTGATGGTGATTGACGACAGCGAGACCGACTTGCTGCTGGCCGAGATCTGGCTGCAGCGCTCGGGCGTGGCCGCAGAGGTGGTCACCTGTCCGCGGGCCGATCTGGCACTGACAGCCCTGTGCCAGTGCGCCGAGAGCGGCGGCGAGTTGCCCACCTTGTTGCTGCTGGACATCAACATGCCCGGCATGGGCGGTTTCGCGTTTCTGGACGCCAAGTCGGCGCTGCCCGATGCAGCGCTGCGCACCTTGCCCGTGGTGATGCTGTCGTCGTCCCCCGACGAGGAAGAGCACCAGCGGGCACTGAGCCATCCGGCGGTGCTGGACTTCGTCGTCAAGCCCGCCAGCCCGGCCGTGTTCCAGGCCCTGGCTCAACGCCTGAGCCAGGCTTGACACCACACGGAATTCAGTCAGACACTGCCACTTGCGTGGTTTGGCCTCAAGCCGCGCCCCGGGCAAGCCACTTGCCCTGATTCGGAAAGGAGCTCGCCATGATTCAAGCCCTGAACCCCACCCTCTGGCTGGCCGCTTCGCGCGCCTGACACCGGCTCGCCGTACTGGCGCCGTACCGTGAACCGGTACGGGTGCGCAGCACGGCCTCTTTTGCCGGCGCCACTTCGCGCGCCGCGTCTCCAGCCCTTCTTGCGCCGGCCAGACATGGCCGATCGGGTGTGTCCGTGTCTCCACGGCTGCACCGGCTGACAGACGAATTCCGAATGAACACTTTTGATACCTTGTCCGCGCTGCGGACGATTGGCCTGACGCCGCGCGTGGTGCAGGCTTGCCTGGCCCTGGCACCACAAGCCGATGAACAACTGCTGCGCGTCGTGGCCGTGTCGCGCCACCAGCTGCTGCTGCATGACGGCGTGCAGCAGCGCGCCGCCTGGGCCTGGCCCAGCCTGATGGCCAGCCTGCAGGCCGCCCGCGACCAACTGGTGGTGGGCGACTGGGTGCTGGCGCTGCCACCCGCCGTTGGTGATGTTTCAGTTGATCGTACTGGGGCTGGTGCTGAGCAGCCCGCCTGGCAGGTGACGCGCCGACTGCCGCCCCTGAACGCCATGACGCGGCGCGTGCCAGCGGGCCATCGCCAGCGCCTGGTCAGCCATGTGGACGTGGCGCTGCTGGTGCTGGCGGCCGATCGCCCCATGTCGCTGCGCTGGGCTGATCGCTGGCTGGCGCTGGCCCGTCTGGCACATGCCAGCCCGGTGGTGGTGCTCACCAAGGCCGACCTGCTGGCGCGCAGTCCGATGGCGCTTTCGCCAGTGGCGGCGCTTGAGCGTCACTGGTCGGTGAGTGCCCCTGGTAGCGTCACCCCAGGCTCCAGCGATGGCAACTGCCCGGTGCCCATCCGCCTGCTCGATGGCCGTGGGCCGGAGGTGCTGGAGCAGCTGTCACCGTGGCTCAAGCCCGGGCTGACGCTGGCTCTGGTCGGGCCAAGCGGTGCTGGCAAATCAACCCTCGCCAATACCCTGACCGCCCTCGGCGGCGACCCCGCCCAACTGCCGGTGGGCGAGGTGCGGGCCAGTGACGGTGAAGGCCGGCACACCAGCACCGGTCGTGCCTTGTTCCGCTGCGCCGGCGGGGCTTGCCTGATCGACACTCCGGGCTTGCGCAGCCTGCAGCTGGATGCAGCCGCGGCTGACCTGGAGCAGGCCTTTGACGATGTGCAAACCCTGGCCAGCGCCTGCCAGTTCCGCAATTGCCGCCACGGCAGCGAGCCTGGTTGCGCGGTGCGCGAATCGCTCGCGCCCAGCCGCCTGGGCAGCTGGCACAAGCTGCACCGCGAAGCGCAGCGTCAGGAGATGGACTGGCTGGGGCGGCGTGCCTTGCTGGCCGAGTGGAAGCTGCGCAGCAAGAGCGCTCGGCGGCGGCAGCGGGCGGAAGCCTCGGCGGATTGATCGGGGGCCGGATCAGGGCTGTTCAGGCGGGGCCAGCTGCTCCAGGCGGGCCTTGGCCTGCGCCACGTCCTTGTCGTACTCCGTCAGGTGCCGGCTGCGCTCTTCGCTCTGCCATTCCGCGTCTGAAAACGCGGTGAGCGGGTAGCTCCTGGTTTGCAGCACCCGGCCCACGCGGCGCGGCAACATCGAGCGGTCGGGGAAGGTGTCGGCGCGCAGCAGGAAGGCGTCGACGTCGCGCAGCGTCAGCGGAAAGCTGGGCTGCAGGTCTCGCACCAGTTTGCCGAACAGCGGCAGGCTGACCGTCTGGTTGCCGCTGCCGAGTTCGTCGTTGAAGCTGACCAGTGCCACCGGCTTGCCGTTGGCGTCGTCCACGCGGCCAGTCACCACGTAGCGGCCGGCAGTGCGCACCTCCAGCGGCAGTTGCAGTTGCAGGCTGCCATTGGCCATGGCCTCACGCGGGCGGCCGGTCCATTTGGCGGGCGCGTCCGGGCTGCTGATCATGTCGAAGTAGACGAAGCCCGGTTGCTCGCCCGATTGCAGCGCCACCGACAGCCGCAGTACGCCAGCCAGCTCGGCAAAGCCCTGGTTGGCCGGCTGCACGGTGGTGGTCCAGATGCCGTCGCCGGCGGCTTCGTCGCCGCCAGTGCCGTCGTCGTGGAAGGCCACATTCACCTCCGGCATCGTGCTGCCGTTCTGGCCCGTGGCGCCTTGGTGCAGCACCGCGCGTTGCACCACCAGGGGCAGCACCTGCCCATTGACGTCGACGGCACTCACGGCCAGCTTGGCGCTTTCGCCAGCGGCCAGATGCACCTTGTCTTGCCAGGTGCGCAGGCGAATGTTGTTGTTGCCTTCCTTGCCTGCCAGCCGCAGCGGCGCTTCTTCCGTGATCGGCCGGTTCGGGTAGATCTGGTCCGGGTGCTCACGCAGCGGACGTGAATCGTGCGGGTAGCGCGTGGCGTCGCGGTAGGCGTCGCGCACCTGGGTGGCCCGCTGCAGACGGGCTTGCCACAGGGCGCGCTCGGCGGCGCGGGCGGCAGGGTCAGCCGGCACGCGCGGGCCGGCGCCCGATGACTTCATGAAACCGCCCACCGCGCTGTCAGGCAACAGCGCGGGGGCGGAAGCGGCTGCGGCAGGCGCTTCCGCGGTGTCGGCCGACGCATCGGCGCTCAGCCACCAGCGGCCCACCAGGGCCACGGCTGCCACCACCAGCAGGCCTGCGCGCAGGGGCTTCACTTGGCGTTCAGCTCCATGTCCTTGCGCACGAGCGACACAACACCCGCCCAGTTGTTGTTGGTGTAGTGGTTGTAGGCCTCGTTGTCGTCACGGAAGGCGACCGAGTGGTTGCTCCACTTCGTGCTGCCACCTTCGTTGGCGGCCGTGCCCAGCTTGAGGTCGTTGCACAGCCAGTCAGACGGGTTGCACAGCGCCGAGCCACCCGTGCCGGCCACGCCGCCGCTGGAGTGATAGGCCACAGCTTCGTCGTCCTGCCCCGGCAGGATGAAGGAGTAGGCCGTGCCGCTGGCGCCGGCGTACATGTAGAACCACTTGCCGCGGGTGTTGTTGTGGTCGTACATGGCGCGGGCCGTGGTGGTCTTCAGGTCAGACACCAGCGGCTCACTCAGCGCCCAGCTGCCGGCGTTCGACAGCTCCGAGCCGCCGCCGGCACCTGCCGCAATGTCCACCCACTTGATGTTCCAGCCGGTCTGCGTGGTGCCGTCGCTGTTGCTGCAGCTGCCGCCACTGTTGGGCGTCGGGGTCTTCTTGTAGCGCGTGCTGCCGCCATACATGGCCAGCGTGTAGCCGATCATCAGGTCGCCGGCCGAATGCGCGGCCACGTAGCACCAGTTGGTGCCGGTGCAGTAGCAGTCGAGGGCGTCGCGCACCAGGTAGTTCTGGTCGGAGATGTGGTTGTAGCCGTCCCAGTTCACCGACTTCTTGTTCACGCCGCCGTTGGCCGAAGAGGGGCCCCAGTAGGTGAAGTCGGCATGGTTGCCGAGTTGCCCGCCGCCGGTACGGCCGTTGATCCAGAGTGAGAAGTTCGTGGCTTGTGCCACCGCCGCTGCCAGGCCGGCCGCGGCCAGCAGTGTCAGTACCAGATGCTTGACTCGCAATTGCATGTTTGTCGTCTCCAGGTGGGTGTAGGTCGGGGTGGGTCGACGCGCACGTTAGTTTGGAGTTGTGACAAATCGCACAGGAGAAACCCCCACAAACCTCCACAAACGCCCTCAAAGCGCGTCGGTGGTTACACGGGGGTTACGGTGGCGGGCAGGCGCCATGGCGCCGGTCAATGCCGCTCAGGGCAGCTCGATCCGGCTGTCGCTGCGGCGCGCCTGCAGGGCCTGCGGCCAGGGCACCAGCACCTGGTCTTCCACGCAGTTGCTCCAGCTCGTGCCGGTGAGCTCTGGTGGCAGCTGGCGGCTGGTCTGCTGGGCTTCGCGTTCGATGCCTGCGTGGTTGAACTGCAGTGCCAGGCCGTCGTCCGTCGGGAAGGCCACCAGGTCATGTGGCACGACGGGTAAGGCCTCGCAGCGGCCGGGCAGCACGCAGCCGTGGGCCTGCAACCAGCGCTGCAGGCAGCGCCCTTCTCGACGCGGCCCCAGCGCCCGCAGCGCCGCACCCAGCAGCCCGCGGTCTGCGTCAGCACCCGGTGCGGGTGCGTTGCCGAGGTCAAGTGCAATGCTGCCGTCCAGGCGCTTGAGCGTCGCGTACCGGAAGCCGTCGGCAAAACGCACTGGCTTGCCGCTGGCCAGGTCCCACACGGGGTGGCTCTCAAAGCCTGCGCGGCTGGTGGCGCCCACGGCGCTCTGCGCCGCTTCCATCACCAGCCATCGCGTGCTGGCGTAGCGCACCCGCAAGCGGGCCTGGGCATCGCGGCCCAAGGCCTGGTTTTCAAGGGCTTCGCCGACGAGGCTGGCGGCGCGGCGGTCGACTTGCCGCTGGATTTCGGCCAGGGTGGCGGGTTCAGCGGTGGCGATCACGCGGTCCCACTCGACGCCACTGGCGGCGTGTTTCATGGCTTGCCAGCGGGTCTGGCCGCGCTGCTGCACCTCGCCTTGCGGGCGGGCGTCGCTGGCCAGCGCGGCATCAAAGAGGTCGCGCTCATCCTTCGGCGGGTTCGCTGGCGGCGGTGTGTGGACGAAGCGCGCTGGTATCGCTGCGCCGGCTGCAGAAAGCCGCACTTCCAGTGCGCCACCGGGCTGCGCGGGCACCGGGCCTTCTGGCAGCACCAGGGTGTTTGTGGCTTCGCAGTCGGGGGTGGAGCCTTCCGCACCGGTGCCATTGAACAGTGGGCACAGCGGCCAGCCGGCTGCGGCGCTGCCTGCGCGGGGCATCGGGTCGACCATCACTTCGACCATGACGCCGGGTTGCCCGGCAAGGGCGGCGCGGTACAGCACCACGCGGGGCAGCGTCACCGCCTCATCGCCGCGGCGCAGCGTGGCGCCGTCGCTGATCCACAACCAGGCGGCCTGGCCGTTCAGGGTGCCTGAGAGCACACCGCGGTGGTGCTGCAGCAATTCCAGCGCCGCGGCATGCCGGGTGGCCAGCGGCAGGGGAGCTGATCCCGCCCCGCTGCTGGGCTGTGGCGCCACGGCCTGGCTGGCCGCGACTGTGCTCGCGGACGCGGCCGCATCCGCGGCGGCTGGTGGCGCAGCGGGCTGGCACGCCGCCAACCCCAACATCAGCCCCAACATCAGCCCCAACAGCAGCCCAGCCAACACCGCCCCTGACGAGAGCCGGCGCAGCAAGCCCCGCCGGCCCAGGCTCAAGCTCACGGCTTCAGCGTCTGCTGGATGAACATCACCGTGGCGTAGAACTGGAAGTCGGCGTTTTCCTTGCGGGCAAAGCCGTGGCCTTCGTTTTCTGCCAGCAGGTACCAGACCGGGGTGCCGTTGGCGCGCACCTTCTGCACGATCTGGTCGGCTTCCGTCCACGGCACGCGCGGGTCGTTGCGGCCCTGCACCACGAACAGCGGCTTGGTGATCTTGCCGGCATTCGTCAGCGGCGAGATGCGTTCCTGGAAGGCGCGCATCGCGGGGTCACGCTCATCGCCGTATTCCACACGGCGCAGGTCACGGCGGTAGCTTTCGGTGTTGTTCAGGAAGGTGACGAAGTGCGAGATGCCCACCACGTCAATCGCGCCTGCGATGCGGTCGCTGTAGTGGGTGGCCACGGCCAGGCTCATGTAGCCGCCGTAGCTGCCACCGCTCACCAGCACGCGGTCAGCGTCCAGCTGCGGCTGGGTCTTGATCCAGTCGAGCAGGGCGCCGATGTCCTTCACCGAGTCTTCGCGCTTGAAGCCGTTGTCCAGCGCGAGGAAGGTCTTGCCGTAGCCGGTCGAGCCGCGCACGTTCGGCCGGATGATGGCCACACCGAGCTCTTCCAGCAGGTAGTTCATGCGGCCCATGAAGCCGATGCTGGACTGGCCTTCAGGGCCGCCATGGATGTCGATGAAGACCGGGCGCTTGCCGGTGAAGCGGGCCGGCGGCTGGCTCAGCAGGCCGGAAATCTGGCGGCCGTCAAAGCTCGTCCAGCGCACCACCTGCTGCGGCGCGAAGCGGCTGGGGTCGATGCCGGGGGCGGCGCTGGCGCGGGTCCATTGCACGGCCTGGCCGGTGGATGCGTCGAGGCTGAACACCTGGCCGGGGCCGGCGCTGCTGTTCACTGCAAAGCCCAGCTCCTGGCTGCCACGGCGGAACAGCGCGCCGCCGGCGGCACCGGCGGGCAGGGTGGGGGCGGGCAGCTCCTTCAGCGTGCGCGTGTCGAGCAGGCGCAGGCGGCCGAGGCCGTCTTCGTTGCTGCGCAGCGCGGCCAGCCGGCCGTCTTTCGAGAGGCTGCCGACGCTCAGGTCCCAGTCCAGCAGGGGCTCCACGCGCTGGCGCTGGCCGGTGCTCAGGTCGACCTTGTTCAGGGCCTTGAATTCGCCGTCGCGGTCGGTCACCACCAGCAGGCTCTTGCCGTCAGGCAGGAAGCCGGCGGCGTCATAGGCGGCGGGCGTCTTGTCGCCGGCGGCGGGCAGCAGCTGGCGGCGCTGGCCGCTGGCCACATCCATCAGCCACACTTCTGATTCATTCGCCGACACATAACGCTGCAGGGCCAGCGTGCGGTCGTCTGCCGACAGGGCGTCCACGCCCCAGCCGCCACCGGGCAGCGTGGCCACCAGCTTGCGGCCGGCGGGCTGCAGCGGGTCGGTCAGCCAGATGGTGGTGTTGACTTCGGCGCGGGTGCCGCCGGTGGCGGTGCGGTCGAGCGGCACCGCCGTCGACACCATCTGCGCCGGCTTGCCGTGCGTCCAGGTTTGCAGGCTGTGGCGCAGGTCGGGGTCAGACAGCAGCGTCACGGCGCGGGTGGCCAGGTCGAGCCGATACAGCTGGGCCACTTCGTTGCCACCGCTGGCGCGCTCGAACACCACATAGTTGCCGTCGTTCGGCTCATAGCTGGCGCGGGTGACGGGGTCTGCGAAGTCGGTGAGCTGCTCGGCCTCGGCCATCGGGCCGGTCAGGCGATAGATCTGCGACGTGCTGGCGCCTTGCTTGCGGTGCGCCACCAGCATTTCGCGGCGCTGCGGGTGCCAGTCAACCAGGCTGTGGCCGCGGAAATCGTTGTACTTCGCCAACGCGGCGGCCAGCGTGGCCGGGATGGGCGGAATGCCCTCGGCGCGCAGGTTGGCGTTTGGCTGGATCAGCGCGGTGGTCGGGGCAGTGGTCGGGGCGGGCGGCGCCGCGATGGTGCTGCACGCGCTGGCCATCACGGCCAGGCTGAGGACGAGGAGTTGTCGCATGGAAGGGCTTGTGGCGTTGGCGATGCGGATGAAAGGCACGGCTGGCGCGGCTGAAGGGTGTTCAGGCCGCGCGCAAGCCGAGCGTGCACTTTAGCGCTCGTTGACGCCTTCGGGATTCGCCATTGGCGAGCGTCAAGGCAGTTAGCATGCGGCCCATCCTCAGCCTTGAATGACCGCCCCATGGCCGCTGCCAGCCTGCTTGCCCTGATCGATGACATCGCCACCGTGCTGGACGATGTCGCCCTGCTCACCAAAGTGGCCGCCAAGAAGACCGCCGGCGTGCTGGGTGATGACCTGGCGCTGAACGCCCAGCAGGTGGCCGGTGTGCAGGCCGACCGTGAACTGCCGGTGGTGTGGGCGGTGTGCAAGGGCTCCTTGGTCAACAAGGCCATCCTGGTGCCCGCGGCCATGCTCATCAGCGCGTTTGCGCCCTGGCTCATCACGCCGCTGTTGATGGTGGGCGGCGCCTTCCTGTGTTTTGAAGGCGTGGAAAAGTTGGCCCACCGCTGGTTGCATCCGGCGGACGAGGACGACGCGCACCACGCGGAATTGACCCGCGCCCTGGCCGACCCGGAGGTGGATCTGGTGGCGCTGGAGAGCGACAAGATCAAGGGCGCCATCCGCACCGACTTCATCTTGTCGGCCGAGATCATCGCGATCGCGTTGGGCACTGTGGCTTCGCAGCCCTTGTCGACGCAAGCCGGCGTGCTGACGCTCGTGGCCGTGGTGATGACGGTGGGCGTTTACGGCCTGGTGGCGGGCATCGTGAAGATGGACGACGCCGGCCTTTACCTCTGCCGCCAAACGGGTGAGGGCGCTGGCACGCGCCTGGGTCGCTCACTCGGCCGGGTGCTGCTGAGTGCCGCGCCCAAGCTGATGAAGTTGCTGGCAGTGGCCGGCACGGCCGCGATGTTCCTGGTGGGCGGCGGCATTCTGGTGCACGGCTGGCCCTGGCTGCACCACGGCATTGAGGCGCTGCTGGTGGCCGTGCCCGCGCTGCTGCACGGTCCTGCCGGACTGCTGGCTGATGCTGTGGTGGGCATCGTGGCAGGCGCCGTGGTGCTGGGCGGCGTGCTGGGCGTTCAGCGCCTGCGCGGCAGCCACTGAACGGGTGACCAAGTAGCGCCAGGCACTGAGTTGTCAGCGGCTGGCTGAAGGCCTCACAGGCCCTTCATCCAGCCCAGTCCGCTGCTGGTGCCGCCAGGCACCGCGCCCCGCGCCGGGCGGTATTCGCAGCCCACCCAGCCGTCCCACTGGCCGGCGGCGGTCAGCTCATCGATCACCTGGAACAGGTAGGGGTGGTGCAGCTCGCCCATGTCGGGCTCATGGCGCTGCGGCACACCGGCAATCTGCAGGTGGGCGACGCGACCGGTGGGCAGGTACTGGCGCAATTTCATGGCCACGTCGCCTTCCACGATCTGGCAGTGGTACAGGTCCATCTGAACCTTCAGGTTCGGCGCGCCGATGGCCTGAACGATGCGGTGCGCCTCGTCTTGCCGGTTCAGGAAGAAGCCGGGAATGTCGCGGGTGTTGATCGGCTCGATCAGCACCTGCCGGCCGGCGTCCTGGGCGGCTTCGGCGGCCCAGGCCAGGTTGGCCTCGTAGGTGGCTTGCAGCGCGGCGCGCTCAACGCCTGCGGGGGCCAGGCCGGCCATCACATGGATGCGCGGGCATTGCAGCGCGTCGGCATAAGCCAGCGCCTGCGCAAAGCCGGCGCGGAACTCGGCCTCGCGGCCCGGCAGGCAAGCCAGCCCGCGCTCGCCGGCGTCCCAATCACCCGGGGGCGCGTTGAACAGCACCTGCTGCAAGCCATTGCCTTGCAGACGCGCGGCGATGTCTGCGGCTTCAAACGCGTAGGGGAACAGGTATTCAACGGCCTTGAAGCCATCGGCCGCAGCGGCGGCGAAGCGGTCAAGAAAGGCATGCTCGTTGTAGAGCATGCTGAGGTTGGCGGCGAAACGGGGCATGGCGGTTTTCTCGTCAGGGGTTGGAGGCGTTCACCAGCGGGCGCCGAAGGTGTTACGCAATTCTGCAATGGCGGCTTCGGGCAGCGGAGCGGCCCGGGTCATCAGCCAGAGGCGGGCGGTTTCTTCCAGCTCTTCCAGCACCGCGCTGGCCTCGGCCGGGCTGCGGTGCCATACGTTCGGGCCGAGCCGCGCCAGCATCACGGCGCGCAGCGGTGTTCCGGCCGCCTGCGCCCGGCTGATGGCCTGGGCCACCAGGTCGGCAACGGCGGGGTCACCCGGCCGGTGGTAGGGCAGCAGGGGCACGTGGCCCACCTTCATCACGAAGTACGGGGTGATGGGCGGCAGCAGGTCGTCGAGCGGGCCCTCGGCCTGCAGGCTCAGCGCCACCAGGTGGGTGGCGTGGGTGTGGATGACGCAGCCGGCTTCAGGCTCGGCGGCGTAGATGCTGCGGTGCAGGGTCAGCGTCTTGGAGGCGCGGTCACCACTCAATTGCTCACCCGCTTCGTTCACCTCGGCCAGGCGGGCGGGTTCCAGCGTGCCCAGGCAGGCGTCGGTCGGGGTGATGAGAAAGCCGCCGCCGGGCAGCCGAACGCTGATGTTGCCGGCGCTGGCATGCACATAACCGCGCTGATGGAGCGAGGCACCGACGCGGCAGATTTCTTCGCGCAGGTCGGCGTGGTTCATGCGGGCACCTGCGTTGTGGACATCTGGGTGAATGCCTTGGTGAAAAAGTCCGTCGTGCCGAAGTTGCCCGACTTCAGCGTGATGTGCAGCCCCTCCGGCGCCAGCGCCGACTGGCCGTGGCACCAAGGCACGCCCGGGTCGATCTGCGCGCCGATGCGCAGCTGCGCCAGGCCCAGTGCCTGCACGCAGGCGCCCGAGGTTTCGCCACCTGCCACCACCAGCTGGCGCACGCCGCGCTCGACCAGGCCGCGTGCGACCTGTGCGATGGTGTGCTCCACCATCGCGCCCGCGGCGGCCACGCCGAGGCGGCCCTGTATGGCCTGCACGGCCGAGGGCTCGGCGGTGGAATACACCAGCACCGGGCCGGCCGCCAGGCGTGCGGTGGCCCAGCTCAGTGCTTCGGCCACCACGTCATCACCGCTGGCGATGCGCAGCGGGTCAATCGCCAGCGCCTGCCCGCCCTGGGCGATGAAATGCGCCACCTGGGCGTTGGTGGCCACCGAGCAGCTGCCCGACACGATGGCGCGCAGGCCTTGGGCGGCCGGCAGCGCCGAGGTTTGTGAGGACGGCGCCAGCCCGAAGTTGCCTGGCAGGCCAATGGCCACGCCGGAGCCGGCGGTGAGCAGCGGCAGGCCTTTCAGGGCCGGGGCCATGCGCATCAGGTCGTCATTGCTGACGGCATCCACGATGGCCATGCCCACGCCCTCGGCCTTCAGAGCCTCGATGCGGTCGCGGATGGCGGCTTCGCCCCGGGCCACCACGGTGTGGTCAATCAAGCCCACCTTGCGGCGGGTTTGGGCTTGCAGCACCCGCACCAGATTCGGGTCGGTCATCGGCGTGAGCGGGTGGTGCTGCATGCCGCTTTCGTTCAGCAGCACGTCACCGGCAAACAGGTAGCCCTTGAAGACGGTGCGCTTGTTGTCCGGGAAGGCCGGTGTGGCGATGGTGAAGCTGGTGCCCAGCGCGTCCATGAGCGCATCTGTCACCGGCCCGATGTTGCCTTCGGCGGTGCTGTCGAAGGTGGAGCAGTACTTGAAGTAGATCTGCTGCACGCCCTGGGCCTGCAGCCAGCGCAAGGCCTCCAGCGACTGCGCGATGGCCTCTTGCGCCGGCACGGTGCGTGACTTGAGGGCCACCACCACGGCATCCGCGTCGGTGTTCAGCGGCTCGGTGGGCACGCCGATGGTCTGCACCGTGCGCATGCCGTTGCGCACGAGGTTGTTGGCCAGGTCGGTGGCGCCGGTGAAGTCGTCGGCGATGCAGCCGAGCAGGGGACGGGACATGAGCGAGCTCTCCGGGTCTGATGTTTGCGCTAACAATTGTGCCATTGTGCGATCATTGTTAGCGCAACCAGACTCGTGTAAACCCGGGCCGCGCCCCGTGACAGCCCACCGGGGCGGCTATGCTCGCCCCTTGGCCGCAGCCCACTGCGGCGTCTGCCTTCCCAGCCAACGATGAACCAGAACGACCCGACCCAGGAATTGAGCGATGTTGGCGGCGGCGTGACGCTGCAGGAGGTGGCGCAGCTCGCGGGCGTCAGCAGCATGACCGTGTCGCGCGTGCTGCACGCCCATGCCAATGTGTCTGAGCAGACGCGCAGCAAGGTGCAGGCCGCCATCGCGCAGCTGGGCTACGTGCCCAACCGGCTGGCCGGTGCGCTGGCCACGGCGAAGACGCGCCTGATGGTCGTCATCGTGCCCTCGCTCAGCAACATCGTGTTCCCCGAGGTGCTGCGCGGCGCCAACCAGCGGTTCGAGGCGGCGGGTTACCAGGCCGTGATCGGCGTGAGTGACTACGACCAGCAGAAGGAAGAGCAGCTGATCGAGGCGATGCAGTCTTGGCGGCCTTCGGGCTGGATCGTGGCGGGGCTGGAGCACACGCCGCGCGCCCGCCAGATGCTGCGCGAAGCGCGCAGCCCGGTGGTGGAAGTGATGGACATGGACGGTGACCCCATCGACATGGCCGTGGGCTTCTCGAACCTGCAGGCCGGGCGCGACATGGGCCGCTTCCTGGCCCGTGGCGGGCGGCGGCGCATCGGTTATGTGGGCGGCCACCTCGACCGCGACCTGCGCGCAGCCAAGCGGCTGCAAGGCTTCAACGAGGCGCTGGCCGAGCATGGCCTGGCGCTGCATGGCCAGCACTCGGCCGACGAGCCTTCGTCGCTGTTGCTGGGCCGCACCGGCCTGGCCGCGCTGCTGGAACAGCACCCCGACCTGGACGCCGTGTATTTCTCGAACGACGACATGGCCGTGGGCGGCCTGATGCACTGCATCGCCGCCGGCATCGACGTGCCGGGCAAGCTGGCGCTGGCGGGCTTCAACGGCCTGCAGATTGGCGAGGCCGTGCCCAAGCGCCTCACCACCATCCGCTCACCGCGGTTCGAGATCGGTGAGCGCGCGGCCGATCACATCCTCGCGCGGCTGCAGGGCAAGCAGCCGCAGTCGCGCGATGACATGGGCTACGAGTTCGTGACGGGCCAGACGGCCTGAGGCTGAGTCTTCTTCAGACGCGGAAGATCGCGCAGAGCTTGTTGCCGTCCGGGTCACGCACGTAAGCGAGGTGCAGTGCACCCATCGCCCCGGCGCGCAGGCCCGGAGGGTCTTCAATCGACACGCCGCCGTGCGCCACGGCCACATCGTGGAAGGCCTTGACCTGCTCGGCTGAGTCGCACTTGAAGCCGATGGTGGCGCCGTTCGCGGAGGTGGCGGGCTCGTTGTTGATCGGCTCGCTCAGGCCGAAGGTGCTGCCGTTGTGGCGGTAGAACAGGCGCACATGGCCGCTGGCGGCCACATTGCGGATCGGCTCACCGGCGCCGAGCACGCCGAGCACGGCGTCGTAGAAAGCCTTGGATCGCTCGATGTCGTTCGAGCCCAGCATGACGTGGTTCAGCATGGCGATGCGCTTGGATGTTGATGATGACTGCGGATGCTACGCCGGTTGCCGGGCGGCGGCGGTGGCCTGCGGAATGCCGAGACACCGCCCAAGGCAAAGGCGCGACACGGCCTGAACAGCCCCACAAGCTGGCCTTCACACAGCTGAAACTGCGCCAAAACCCGACAAAACCGCGCCGCAAACACCGCGGCGCCAGCCCTTGGTTCCCCCGCCATCCGTAGCACCGACATCAGGGAAAGCACCGGATTGATTGCGCTAACAATTCGCCAACAATGGTGTTGTTAGCGCAAACAACTGCGTCTTCGGCGCGGCCAGATCCCTGCCGGATCGTGTTTGCGCCCGGCTGCACCGCAGCCCTCAGGTGAAAAACAGGAAGGAATTCGAATGAGCAAGGTTGGCGTCATCGGCCTCGGGGCCATGGGCTCGGGCATGGCAGGCTCGCTGCGGCGCGCCGGACATGAGGTGTTCGTGTGCGACGCCCGTCCGGGCGCGGCCGAGGCCTTCGCCCGTGACGGCGGCGTGGCCTGCGCCAACCCGGCAGAGCTGGCCCGCCAGTGCAGCGCCATCGTCAGCGTGGTGGTGAATGCCCAGCAGACCGAGGCCGTGCTGTTCGGCGACAACGGCGCTGCGGCGGCCATGCATGCGGGCAGCGTGTTCATCATGTGCTCCACGGTCGACCCGAACTGGTCCATCGCGCTGGAAGGCCGACTGGAGGCGCTGGGCCTGCACTACATCGACGCACCCATCTCCGGCGGCGCCGCCAAGGCCGCGTCGGGTGAGATGACGATGATGACCGCCGGCAAGCCCGCCGCCTACGCCGCCTGCGAAGGCCTGCTCGAAGCCATGGCCGCCAAGGTCTATCGCCTGGGTGCGACGGCAGGCAATGGCAGCAAGGTCAAGATCATCAACCAGCTGCTGGCCGGTGTGCACATCGCGGCCGCTGCCGAAGCCATGGCGCTGGGTCTGCGTGAGGGCGTTGATGCCGCCGCGCTGTATGAAGTCATTACCCACAGCGCCGGCAACAGCTGGATGTTCGAGAACCGCATGGCCCACGTGCTGAAGGCCGACTACACGCCGCTGTCGGCCGTCGACATCTTCGTGAAGGACCTGGGCCTGGTGCTCGACACCGCCCGTGCCAGCAAATTCCCGCTGCCGCTGGCCAGCACCGCGCACCAGATGTTCATGCAGGCGTCCACCGCCGGCTTCGCCCGCGAAGACGACTCGGCCGTCATCAAGATTTTCCCGGGCATCGAGCTGCCCAAACCGGCCGTCTGATCGGCCGCGTCCTTCGTCCCTCGCCCCCCAACAAGTGCTGCCGCAAGGTGGCTTCCCTCACCCCGTCCGTGGGTTTCCTGGAGTGCTCTCATGATCTCTTTCCGCTTCTCCACCATTGCCGTGGCATTGGTCTGTTTTGTCTCGGCCGGCATGGCTGCTGACATTGAAGAACGCAACATCAAGATCGGCACCACGCTGGCGGGCGACCACCCGCAAGTGGCTGCCCTGACCAAGTTCGGTGAGCTGCTGGGCCAGAAGAGCGGCGGCAAGCTGAAGGTCAAGATCTACCCGGGCGGCACGCTGGGCAACGACGTCAGCATGACGGCCGCCGTGCAGGGCGGTGTACAGGAAATGGCCATCCCCGAAGCCTCGACGCTGGTGGGCAACCCCGCGCTGAAGGAGTTCGGCCTGCTGAACCTGCCGCTGCTGTTCAAGAACAGCGCCGAGGCCGACAAGGTGCTCGACGGCCCGTTCGGCAAGAAGCTGCTGGATCGCCTGCCGCAGACCGGCCTGATCGGCCTGGGCATCTGGGAAAACGGCTTCCGCCACGTGACGAACAGCCGTCACCCGATCAACAAGGTCGAAGACTTCGCCGGCCTGAAGATCCGCGTGCTGCAGAACCCGCTGATGATCGACCTGTTCAGCACCCTCGGCGCGAATGCCGTGCCGATGCCGTTCCCCGAGGTCTACCCGGGCCTGGAATCGAAGGCCGTGGACGGCCAGGAAAACCCGTTCGCCACCATCGAATCCTCGAAGTTCTACGAGGTGAACAAGCACGCGGTGATTTCCGGCCACGTCTACAGCGCCTGGGCGCTGATCATGGGCAAGAAGTTCTGGGACAAGCTCTCGCCGGTCGAGCAGAAGCTGGTGCGTGACGCTGCCGCTGAAGCTACGACCTATGAGCGCACCATCATGCGTGAGTTCGACCGCAAGGCGCTGGAGTCGGTCAAGGCCAAGGGCATGCAAGTCACCGTGCTGAGCGACGCCGAGCGTGCCCGCATGGGCGAGAAGCTCAAGCCCGTCACCGACAAGTTCACCAACCAGTTCGGCGCTGCTGCAGCCGCCGAGCTGACGGCTGAGCTGGCCCGCATCCGCGCCGGCAAGTGAGTGCGCTGAGCCGGCCCTGCGGGGCCGGTTGAACCTGAGGAGACTGACCCATGAAGAAACTGCTGGACGGCTACTGCCGTCTGATCGAGTGGCTGCTGATCGCGCTGTTGGCGACGATGGTGGTGCTCGTGTTCGGCAATGTGCTGATGCGCTATGCCTTCAACTCCGGCATCACCGTGTCGGAAGAGCTGGCCCGCTGGTTCTTCGTGTGGCTCACCTTCCTCGGCGCTGCTGTGGCCGTGCATGAGCGCAGCCACCTCGGCTCTGACATGCTGACCTCCCGCCTCGGGCCGCTCGGCAAGCGCATCTGCCTCGGGCTGGGCCAGGCCCTGATGCTCTGGGTGACCTGGCTGCTCTTCAGCGGCTCATGGCAGCAGATGCAGATCAACGCGGATGTGCAGGCGCCGGTGACGGGCGCGTCGGTGGCCGTGTTTTACGCGGCCGGTGTGGTGTTCGCGGTGTCGACCGGTTTGATGCTGGTTGGCGACTTCTGGCGCACGCTCTCGGGCCAATTGAGCGAGGCCGATCTGGTGATGGTGAAGGAGTCGGAAGACCTGGCGCAGATCGATGAGCTGCACCTGAACCAGAGCCAGACCTTCAAGAAGCACTGACCTTCCCCGCGCCCCTGCCGGAGACAACCGCATGACCGTATTCATTTTCC